>NCHM01000028.1 GCA_002257205.1 Rhizobiales bacterium 24-66-13
CAGCAACCGGACGATGGCAGGATAAAAGGGCGCACGGTGCGCTTCGGTCGGGCGGTTGTTTTTGTTCATGTATTTGGCGCGTTCCGCACCGTGCAGCGCTTTCGCGCACCGTGCGCTCCGCGCCCATCTTCATGATTTTCTTGTCCTTTTTGCACCGTGCGGGGTCACGTCATGTCCGATGACCACGAGTTCCGCATACGTCCAGGCCGCATCAGATCGACCCGCGCGCAGCAGGCCCGGCCTTTCGTTGCGCAGGCGCTCGCCGCAGCCAAGAAGGCAGGCGGCGGCGTCTCGCGATCCGGCCGCGTCACGTCAGGCAATCGTTCGCGCTTCGGGCGCGGCCAGCGCGCCAGCATCCAGGCCAATCGCCTCATCACGTCGCGGACGCGCGGTGCCGTGGTCAAGGCGCGCGTGGTCCGCCACACCGCCCGGTCCGCGCCGCTCGGAACGCATCTCGACTATCTGCGCCGCGACGGCGTGACCCGTGACGGGGAGAAGGCGCGGCTGTTCGGGCCCGGAACGGAGAATGCCGATGCCCGCGCCTTCGCAGAGCGCTGTGGTGATGACCGGCATCATTTCCGTTTCATCGTCTCGCCCGACGACGCGCCGGACATGGCGGACCTCAGATCCTTCACGCGCGATCTCGTCTGCCAGATGGAAAAGGATCTCGGCACGAAGCTCGACTGGGTGGCCGTCGATCACTGGAACACCGAGCATCCGCATGTCCACCTGATCGTGCGCGGCGTGAGGGACGACGGCCAGGACCTCGTCATATCGCGCGACTACATCAAGGAGGGCATGCGCGACCGGGCGCGCGAGCTCATCACCCAGGAGTTGGGACCGCGCACCGATGTCGATATCCGCCGCACTCTCGAAAGCCAGATCGAGACCGAACGCTGGACGCAGCTCGACCGCCAGCTTGTCCGCGACGCCGGCAAGTCCGGCATCATCGACCTCGCGCCGCGCGCCGACCGCCAGCCGGACGAATTCCACGCCTTGAAGGTCGGCCGGCTGCGGACGCTGGAAATTCTCGGTGTCGCGGGACAGGTCGGCCATTCGCAATGGTTCATCAGGCCCGAGGCAGAGAGCGTCCTGCGCGAGCTCGGCGAGCGCGGCGACATCATCAAGCGCATGCACCGTGCTCTCACCGAACGCGGCATCGAGCGCGGCTCGGCGAGTTATGTGCTGGCCGGTGAAAGCCTCGACGTGCCCGTTGTCGGCCGCCTGCTCGAACGCGGTCTGGATGACGAACTGAAGGGCACGGCCTATGCCGTGGTCGACGGCGTAGACGGCCGCACCCATCATATCAAGCTGCCTCATCTCGATGCCGCTGGCGACAGCCCACCCGGATCGATCGTCGAGCTGCGCGCCTACGAGGATGCGCAAGGTCAGCGCCGCGTCGCGCTCGCCGTCCGCTCCGATCTGGATATCCACTCTCAGGTCAACGCAACGGGCGCGACCTGGCTCGATCGGCAGGCGGTTGCCCGCGAGCCCATCGCCCTGTCGGAGGGTGGCTTCGGCGCCGAGGTGCAGCGGGCCCTCGAGCAACGCGCCGAGCACCTGATCGGCGAAGGTCTCGCCGAACGGCAGGGCGGGCGCGTCGTCTTCGCGCGGCGTCTGCTCAACACGCTACGCGATCGCGAGGTCAGTGCGCTGGGCGAGAAGCTCGCCGCCGAGACCGGCCTGCCATTCAACCATGCCAACGGCGGCGAATATGTCGCCGGCTCCTATCGCCAGCGCTTCACACTCGCCTCCGGCCGCTTCGCCATGATCGACGACGGCCTCGGCTTCCAGCTCGTCCCCTGGTCTCCCTCTCTCGAAAAGCAGATCGGCCGTCACGTCTCCGGCGTCGCGCGCGACGACGGCGGCGTCGACTGGGACTTCGGCCGCAAGCGGGGGCTCGGCCTCTAACACCCGTCAGAAAGGAACCTCGCCATGTCCGGCACAAAGATCCTCTGGGGACAGATCACGATCGTCTTCCTGATCGTGCTCGTTACCACCTGGGGCGCGACGCAGTATGTTGCGTGGAGCCTCGGCTACCAGGCGCAGCTCGGCGAGCCGTGGTTCAGGCTCTTTGGCGTGCCGGTCTATTTTCCGGCCGCCATCATGTGGTGGTGGTACTTCTACGACGCCTACGCGCCTGGAATATTCGCGACCGGCGGCATGATCGCCGCGTCGGGCGGTTTCATCGCCATCGCGGTCGCTATCGGCATGTCGGTCTGGCGGGCGCGCGAACAGAAGAATGTCGCCACCTATGGCTCGGCCCGCTGGGCAGAGAAGCCCGAGATCGAGGCTGCGGGCCTGCTCGATCCCGACGGCGTGGTGCTCGGTCGATACGATCACGAGTATCTGCGCCATGACGGGCCGGAGCATGTGCTGTGCTTTGCGCCTACCCGATCCGGCAAGGGTGTCGGTCTCGTCGTGCCTTCGCTCCTCACCTGGCCGGGCTCGGCGATCGTCCATGATATCAAGGGTGAGAACTGGACGCTGACCGCGGGCTTCCGGTCACTCCATGGCCGTGTGCTGCTGTTCGACCCGACCAATCCCAAATCCTCCGCCTACAATCCGCTGCTCGAGGTCCGTCGGGGCGAATGGGAGGTTCGCGATGTCCAGAACATCGCCGATATCCTCGTCGATCCCGAGGGGAGCCTGGACAAAAGAAATCACTGGGAAAAGACCAGCCATTCACTTCTGGTCGGCGCTATCCTGCATGTCCTCTATGCCGAGCCGGAAAAGACGCTGGCCGGCGTCGCCAACTTCCTCTCCGATCCGAAGCGCCCGGTGGAATCGACGCTACGCGCCATGATGAAGACCGCACATCTGGGCGAAGCCGGTCCACACCCTGTCGTGGCCAGCGCCGCGCGCGAGCTCCTCAACAAATCCGACAATGAGCGCTCCGGCGTTCTCTCAACCGCCATGTCGTTTCTCGGATTGTACCGCGATCCCGTCGTTGCCGAGGTCACGCGCCGGTGTGACTGGCGGATCAGCGAAATTGTCGGCGGTGCGCGCCCGGTCACGCTCTACCTCGTCGTGCCACCCAGCGACATCAACAGGACCAAGCCGCTGATCCGCCTGCTGCTCAATCAGATCGGCCGTCGCCTGACCGAAGAGCTCCAGGCGAAGACCGGGCGTCATCGTCTCCTCCTCATGCTCGACGAGTTTCCGGCGCTCGGCCGCCTCGACTTTTTCGAGAGCGCGCTGGCGTTTATGGCGGGATACAGGCTCAAGAGCTTCCTGATCGCGCAATCGCTGAATCAGATCGAGAAAGCCTACGGGCCGAACAATTCGATCCTCGATAATTGTCACGTGAGGGTGTCGTTCGCGACCAATGACGAGCGCACCGCCAAGCGCGTCTCCGATGCACTCGGGACGGCTACCGAGATGAAGGCCATGAAAAACTATGCCGGGCACCGTCTGTCGCCCTGGCTCGGCCACCTGATGGTGTCCCGCTCGGAAACCGCCCGCCAGTTGCTCACGCCGGGCGAGATCATGCAGCTTCCGCCGGCCGACGAGATCGTCATGGTCGCCGGCATTCCGCCGATCCGGGCGAAGAAGGCGCGCTACTATGAGGATGCCCGCTTCCGCGAGCGCTTGCTTCCGCCGCCCGCCTTGAAGCGCCCGGAACAGATTCGTCCGGACGACTGGACCAGCCTGCCGATCCCGGCGCGGCCGGAACCGCTCGATGCGCAACCCGCAGGCCGATCCGACGACGAGGACCCGACCGAATCCGAACGGCGGCTGCAACACGAGCTCCACCGGGTAAAGCCGGTAGAAAAGAAAGCGCCGATCGAGAACGAGTTCGAGATCGAGCCGCCTGACGACATCGATGAGGATGCCGTGCGCAACCAGCGCATGATCCGCCAGATGCAGGGCGTCGCACGGCAGGTCTCGCTCGATCCGAATGACGGCATGGAACTGTAAGCGCCATGACCAGTCACCGGAAGAAAATAAAGACCACGGTCTATCTGGACCCCGATGTCGAGAAGACGCTGGCGGATTTCGCCGCCCGCCGCGATCAATCGCAGTCCATGATAGCAGAGGCGGCCATCGCGTCGTTCCTCTCGCCGGACGATGCCGAGCGGCGCGAGGCTATCGTCGCCAAGCGCCTCGACCAGATCGACCGCCGCATGACGCGCCTGGAACGGGACGTCGGCATCGCCGTCGAGACCCTGGCGGTGTTCATCCGCTTCTGGATCACCACCACGCCCGCCTTGCCGGAGCCGGCGGCGCAGGCAGCGCGTGCCAAATCCAGCGAGCGATATGAAGCGTTCATCACCGCCCTTGGCCGGCGCCTGGCACAGGGGCCGAAGCTTCGGCAAGAGATTTCGGAGGACGTGACAGGCTCAGATCCATGAGAGCGACCCCCTTTGGGGTGAGCCTTCGGTGGCTTTCGATCTACGACATATTTCTATGAATATGCTCCACCAAAGCGGACGTTAAGATGGCTCAAGCTGTCGCATATTGGACTTTTGCGACAACTGCCTTCCTAATTTGGAATCGGAATCCGATAGATAACGCCATCGCCCCACACAGCGGTGAGCAGCGAGACGCCATCAGGTGCCACCACCAAGCCGACCGGGCTGCGCAGGCCATCCGCGACGGGGCGGGATCTGCCATCGGGTAGGATTTCCCGCACGCTTGTTCCGCCGTAGTCCACTACGAACACACGGCCATCCTTCGTCATCGCCACGCCGGGCACTGGCGTGCCGAAGGCCTCGCCAGCCTCAACGCGAGAACCGTCCGGGCGGACGATCGTGACCCCGCCGCCGATGTTGGAGACGACATAGCCGTTATCCGGCGTCTGGACTGCACCGACCGGCGTTCGTAGGCCGTCGATGACGGCTTCGAGACCGCCATTCCCTGTCACGGTGAGAATCTGATTGGTGCGGCGGTTAGCGATGAGCAACCGACCGGACCGGTCGAAGCTCAAGCCGGCCGGTGTCGCGAGGCCGGCCACATGCACGCTGCGCTCGCCGGCCGGCGTGAAGCGATAGACTTCATCGCGGGAATAGGATGCAACGTAGATCGTGCCATCAGGGCCGATGGTCAGCCCAGAAGGACCGGAAAGCCCATCCGCGAAGGTGGTGCGGTTGCCGGCAGGGTCGATGCGCGAGACGCGGCCCGCACCCCATTCCGCCACGAACAGATTGCCGGCAGCATCAAACGCCATGCCGACCGGCGAACTGAAGCCGTCCCATAGCTTTTCCGGCGCGGCCGTGTTCGCGTAAGCGGCGGTCGGCCCCATAATGGGGAAAGCAGGGACCACGGCGAGGGCGAGAGCGCCGGCGGCGCTCAAAGAGCGAAGAAGGTTCATCATGCCGCTTGCTCCTGCTGGACGGGGAACCGGGCGGCGAATACTTCCTTGGCCGCGAACAGCCCGTTGAGCGCCGCAGGGAAGCCGGCATAGACGGCCATCTGCATGATGGTTTCGGTGATTTCATCCTTGGTCAGGCCGACATTCAGCGCAGCTTCGATATGGACCTTCAGTTGCGGGGTCGCGGTTCCCATCGCGGTCAGCGCCGCGATGGTCGCAATTTCGCGGGCGCGCAGATCAAGACCGGGACGGCTGTAAATGTCGCCAAACGGGAACTCGAACAGGTAATTTGCGAAGTCAGGGGCAATGTCGGCCAGAGCGGCAATCACATTGTTGCCAGCCTCGCCGTCGATTTCAGCGAGCGCCCGCCTGCCGCGTTCCAGCCGGCTTTCGCCGGCGCTCGGGGATTGGTGCGTCATACTCTTTCATCCTCTTTTCCTTGCCGGCATATCCGGCAATCTTGGTGTCGAGGACGAGAAGGCAGGCTTTCAGTTCGGCTACATGCGCGCGGACACGCTCGCGGTGCTGTTCGAGCAATGCACTCCGCTCGGCTTCCGTGCCGACGCCGCGCTCCCGCAAGGCTGCGTAGTGCAGCATTTCCCGAATAGGCATTCCGGTCGTTTTGAGACGACCAAGAAATTCTATCCAGATCAGGATTGATGCGTCGTAGTCACGTTGGCCCGATTGGTCCCTGTCGGCATGAGGAAGCAGCCCGATCCGCTCATAGTACCGGATGGTGTGGGCCGACAGTCCCGAACGCTTCGCCAGTTCGCCAATCTTCATAAACGCCTTCTTTCGTCACGACGCATGGGAAGCTACGGCTTAGAGTGCGCTCTAAGTCAAGGGGCGCTTGTCGCTTTGTCGTGCTGTTGAAATCCTAAAATCCGCTACGTCACAATGTTAGTCGCAAGTGTCGCGGGCTGATTTTTTTGAAACACCACGGGCTTCATCTCTTGGTGAGTGCAAGTTGCGCGGCGAGACCGGCGAAAGTTGCCGCGAAGCCGCGCCGCATCCAGACCTGCACGGTGGCGGTGGAGAGGACACGGCGCCGGAAAGCGGCGGCGAAGGCTCCATAGGCAGTAAAGATCAGGAAGGTCAGCGCCATGAACATCAGGCTCAATTCCAGCATCTGGCTCACAGGTGACCCTTGATCCGCCCGCACGAATTGCGGCAGGAAGGCAAAGAAGAAGATCGAGAGCTTGGGGTTCAGCAGATTGATGAAGATCGCCGAACCGATCACCTGCCGGGCGCTCTTGTCGCTTGCTTGATCTTTCAAGCTCAGCATTCCGCGATCACGGAACATCGCCCAGGCCATGTAGAGCAGATAGGCGACACCAAGATATTTGAGCATCTGGAAGGCCAGCGCACTCGTGTGCAGCAGCGCAGCAAGTCCACTGATCGCCGCCAGCATATGTGGGACGATGCCGAGCGTGCAGCCCAAGGCGGCAACGAAGCTCGCGCGGGCACCGCCTGAAAGCCCAGCCGCCACGGTGTAGATCGCGCCTGTGCCGGGCGATGCGATAATGACCAGCGATGTAAGGAAAAATTCCAACATCATAGCAGTTCCACTCCTGTTACCGCAGCAGCGGGCCAGATCGCGACCAGAACCTCGCTCATCGACGACATGAGGGCAGCAACATCATCATCGGCAGCGTCGTGCAGGGCTTCTGTGACGATCAGAGCTTGTGTAGTTTCCGCGCGAATGGCGGACCAGCCGCTTTGCCGGTTGGTCCAGCGACGTGCATGAGCGCGTCCGCTTTCGTCGGCGAAGATGATCTCTCCGGGTTCGGGATGCTCGATCTCCCCGGAAAAGGTTTCGTATGTTTCGTCGCCATGAGCGAGCCGCACGGTCATCGCGCCCGTGATCTTGCTCGTATCGAACGCCGCCACCGGAATGGCGAAGGCGAGCGAGACGGCGTTGCACAGGCTGATGAGCGGATTGAGCGCGGGAAGCGCCCCTTCCTTTCGGTAGCGGCGCAACAAAGCTTCCGACGCACACCGATATTGCGTTGGCTTGAGGCCCATCGTCGCGAAAGTGCGCCGCCATGCCTGTATTTCGGGAAACTCGCCTTCGCTTGCAGCGGCCAGCCGATCATCGGCAATCGCTGTCAGCCGGGCGATTTCCGAATTGGGATTGGCTTTCGCTTCGACGCCATCGACAAGAAGGGCGCGGGAGCGAAGTTGCGGAAAGCGGGATCGGATTTCAGGGGCGTAACGAAATTGGAGGGGCATATCTATGGCTCGATTGTTTTCGAGCCATATTCGCTATCCATTGTCGCAACGTCTTGAAGGAAATTGCAGCTCAGCTCATCGCGGCGGCATAGAGCCCTGGCGACATGCCATAGGTGCGGACGAACAGCCGTGTCATGTGGCTTTGGTCCGCGAAGCCGGATGCCTGCGCCGCTTCGGCAAGCGCCGCGCCTTCCGCAATCATCTTTCGCGCCCTCTGGAGCCTCCGTTGGACGAGATAGGCATGTGGTGTGAGGCCGGTTGCCTTCGAGAAGCCCCGCACAAGCTGGAACTGGCTGACACCCCCAATTGCGGCCAGCTCACCCAACGACAAAGGCGCAGATGGATCATCATCGATACGCTCGCGTGCCTGATTGATTGCCTTGGGCGCTCCAGCCTGCTCCTGATCGCGGCGCTCGATGAGCCGCGCAAGCAGCAGGAGCAGATTTTCCCGGCCTTCGATCTCACTATGTCCACCGTGAGGATCGGTCAGTATGCGAAACAGAGACAAGAAGCACGCGGCCGACGCCGGATCGCGCATGGCCGGGCGAGAAAGCTCCGCGCTACTTGCACTCCCGTCCGTCAGGGTTCGGATAGGACCGGCCAGGGTAGCCGGGTCAAAATAAAGCATCCGCCATGCCCGGCCGCTTTCTCCGAGCGGCGAGCCGTCATGCACCTCACCGGGGTTGACCGTAATCACATCGCCGGCCTGCGCTTCCACGATGCCGCGTCCACTTAAAGATTTCTGCGCACCGCGCACGATGACGCCAATCCCGAATTGGTCATGGGTATGCCGGTTGAACGCACGCGACGTGTCGGCCGAAATCGCACCCACGCCTTTCATCCCGGAACGGGCTATCTTAAATTCTCCTGGTGTCATCAGATCGACAGTACATCGAATTAGTGACCCAAACCACGCCAAACTCAGCGCTTAGCAGCATGCTCACACGATGGCGGCGCGTTTAAGCAGGTTAGCTTTCAACGCAACACCGCCGCTCTCCTGTATTTTTATCCCACGCTACTACTACGACCGAAACTTGTTGAATCGGCCTGATTCCGGGTTCTTTTAATTATCCCCGATCCGGGGATCATCTGTTGCGTCCCCACGAGAAACGGGGACGAGATGGCATCTATCCACCACAAGCAGGAAGCGAGCCAGCGCGGCGCGCGCATGCTGCGCACCGCACTCGGCAGCGCCATCGCGCGGTTTCTGGAAGACCCGGCCGTGGTCGAAGTCATGCTGAATCCAGATGGGCGCATCTGGGTGGATCGGCTTTCCGAAGGGCTGGCCGATACCGGCGAGAAGATGACGGCCGCCGATGGCGAGCGTATCGTGCGTCTGGTCGCGCACCATGTCGGTGCGGAGGTCCATGCCCGCTCGCCGCGCGTCTCTGCGGAGTTGCCGGAAACGGGTGAGCGTTTTGAGGGCCTGCTTCCTCCCGTCGTAGCGTCGCCAGCCTTCGCCATCCGCAAGCCGGCTGTCGCGGTCTTCACGCTCGACGAGTACGTAGCCACCGGCATTATGACGGCTGACCAAGCCGTGAAGCTGCGCGCAGCGGTCCAGTCCCGCGCCAACATACTCGTCGCTGGGGGCACTTCTACCGGCAAGACAACGCTGACCAACGCGCTGCTCGCCGAGGTGGCGAAGACAGCAGATCGCGTCGTCATCATCGAGGATACCCGCGAGCTGCAATGCGCAGCGCCGAACCTCGTCGCGATGCGGACCAAGGATGGCGTCGCCACACTTTCCGATCTCGTCCGCTCCTCGCTTCGCCTCCGGCCCGACCGCATTCCCATCGGCGAGGTCCGCGGCTCAGAAGCCCTCGACCTCCTCAAAGCCTGGGGCACCGGCCACCCGGGCGGCATCGGCACAATCCACGCCGGCTCCGGCATCGGCGCCCTGCGCCGTCTCGAGCAACTCATCCAGGAAGCGGTCGTCACCGTCCCGCGCGCGCTGATCGCCGAGACCATCGACCTGGTGGTGGTCCTCGCCGGGCGCGGCTCGTCGCGGCGGCTTGCCGAGCTCGCGCGCGTCGACGGCATCGACCCCGCCACCGGCGACTACCGCATCATCCCCGCAACCACCTCGAATGGAGAAGCTGAATGAATTCGCCCGTCATTCCGAATGTGACCAATCCGCCCGTCCTGTCGACGGTGCCCGTTGATCGAGAACTGTCCGCCGACTCGATCATGCGTGGCAGCTACAAGCGTCTCGCCAGCTCGACCGCGCTTTTCACCATCATGCTGCTGGCGGCCACACCTCCGGCCCACGCCTCCGGCTCCTCCATGCCGTGGGAGCAGCCGCTTCAGCAGATCCTCCAGTCGATCGAGGGTCCAGTCGCCAAGATCGTTGCGGTGATCATCATCATCGCCACCGGCCTGGCGCTCGCCTTCGGTGACACCAGCGGCGGCTTCCGCCGTCTGATCCAGATCGTCTTCGGTTTGTCGATTGCCTTCGCCGCGAGCTCGTTCTTCCTGAGCTTCTTCAGCTTCGGCGGCGGAGCGCTCGTCTGATGGCGGCGGTCCTCGAACAGCTCGACGCGGTGCCGGGCTTTTCGGTGCCCGTCCATCGCGCTTTGACCGAGCACATCCTGCTCGGCGGTGCGCCGCGTTCCATCGCGATCATGAACGGCACGCTGGCCGGGGCCGTGGGCCTCGGCCTGCGCCTCTGGCTCGTCGGCCTCGCCATCTGGGCAATCGGTCATTTCGTGGCCGTCTGGGCGGCCCGTCGCGATCCGCTCTTTGTCGAGGTCGGGCGCAGGCATCTGCGCATCCCGGCTTTCCTCGCGGTGTGAGGAGCGCGGTCATGATGAATCTCGCCGAATATCGTCGCACTGCCGCTCGCCTCGCCGACTATCTGCCATGGGTCGCTCTGCTCGCTCCCGGCATCGTGCTGAACAAGGATGGCTCTTTCCAGCGCACGGCCCGCTTTCGGGGTCCGGATCTGGATTCCTCCGTCGCGGCCGAGCTGGTTGCCGTTGCAAGCCGCATCAACAACGCCTTCCGCCGCCTTGGCCTGGGCTGGAGTATTTTTGTCGAGGCGCAACGGTACGAGGCCGCCACCTATCCCGACAACATCTTTCCCGATCCCGCGTCGGCTTTGGTCGATGCCGAGCGCAAGGCCGACTTCGAAGAAGCCGGCGCACATTTCGTATCGAGCTATTTCCTCACATTCCTGTTTCTTCCGCCGGCCGAGGAAGCCGCGCGCACCGAGTCTTGGCTTTATGAAGGCCGTGAGCGCTCGGGAGTCGATCCCCACGAGATCATGCGCGCCTTCACCGACCGCACCGATCGCGTGCTGGCGCTCCTCGACGGCTTCATGCCGTCCTGCGGCTGGCTCGATGACAGTGAGACGCTGACCTATCTGCATTCCTGCGTGTCGACGAAGCGCCACCGCGTCCGTGTGCCGGAAACGCCGGTCTATCTCGACGCGCTGCTCGTCGACCAGCCGCTCACCGGTGGTCTGGAGCCGCGTCTTGGCGACCAGAATCTGCGTGTGCTGACCATTGTCGGTTTCCCGACCGCGACGACGCCGGGCCTGCTCGACGATCTGAACCGGCTGGCATTCCCGTATCGCTGGTCGACGCGCGCGATCCTCCTCGACAAGACCGATGCGACGAAGCTGCTGACCAAAATCAGACGGCAGTGGTTCGCTAAGCGAAAGTCGATTGCCGCGATCCTCAAGGAGGTGATGACCAACGAGCAATCCGTGCTCGTGGACACCGATGCCGCGAACAAGGCCGCCGACGCGGATATGGCCTTGCAGGAGCTCGGCGCGGACGTCGCCGGCATGGCCTATGTGACGGCCACGATCACGGTCTGGGACGCCGATCCCCGCCTTGCCGATGAAAAGCTGCGGTTGGTCGAGAAGGTTATCCAGGGCCGCGACTTCACGGCCATGATCGAGACGGTAAACGCGGTGGACGCCTGGCTCGGGAGTCTGCCAGGCCATGTCTATGCAAACGTGCGCCAGCCGCCGATCTCGACGCTCAATCTCGCCCACATGATCCCCCTCTCTGCCGTGTGGGCGGGGCCGGAACGGGACGAACACTTCGATGCGCCCCCGCTGCTTTACGGCAGAACCGAAGGTTCGACCCCGTTCCGGTTGTCTTTGCATGTCGGCGATGTCGGGCACACGCTCGTCGTCGGCCCAACAGGGGCGGGCAAATCCGTGCTGCTCGCCCTCATGGCGTTGCAGTTCCGCCGTTACGCCCGCAGCCAGGTCTTCGCTTTCGATTTCGGCGGCTCGATTCGCGCTGCTGCCCTCGCCATGGGCGGCGACTGGCACGATCTCGGCGGCGGCCTGACCGAAGGATCGGAATCCTCGGTATCGCTCCAGCCGCTGGCCCACATTCACGACACCTATGAGCGTGCCTGGGCCGCCGACTGGATCGTCGCGATCCTCCTGCGGGAAGGGATTAAAATCACCCCGGAGGCAAAGGAGCACATCTGGACGGCGCTGACCTCGCTCGCCTCGGCGCCTGTTGGCGAGCGCACGATCACGGGCCTCAGCGTCCTTCTCCAGTCCAACGATCTCAAACAGGCGCTCCGTCCCTACTGCGTCGGCGGTCCTTATGGCCGGCTGCTCGATGCCGAAGCCGAGCATCTCGGCTCGGCCGATGTACAGGCATTCGAGATCGAGGGGCTGGTCGGGACGGGCGCTGCGCCTGCTGTGCTCGCCTATCTCTTCCACCGCATCGGCGACAGGCTCGACGGGCGGCCGACTCTGCTCATCATAGATGAAGGCTGGCTTGCGCTGGACGACGAGGGTTTCTCCGCCCAGCTCCGCGAATGGCTGAAGACGCTGCGCAAGAAAAACGCCTCGGTCATTTTCGCCACCCAGTCGCTCAGCGACATCGACAATTCGGAGATCGCCCCGGCGATCATCGAGAGCTGCCCGACTCGCTTACTCCTGCCGAACGAACGCGCGGTCGAACCGCAGATCACGGCGATCTATCGCCGCTTCGGCCTCAATGATCGCCAGATCGAGATCCTCGCGCGGGCGACGCCCAAGCGGGACTACTACTGCCAGTCCCGGCGCGGCAATCGTCTGTTCGAGCTCGGCCTGTCCGAAGTCGGCCTGGCGCTCTGCGCCGCATCTTCCAAATCCGACCAGACGCTGATCGCTCAGATCGTCGCCGAGCATGGCCGCGATGGTTTCCTCACCGCGTGGCTCAACGCCCGGGACGTTGGCTGGGCCGTCGATCTCCTTCCCAACGTCACAACACTCATCCCCAAGCCTGAAAAGGAGTCCCGATGATGACCACTCGCCATACCCGTTCGCGCGCCGCGATGCTCGCAGCGGCCATGCTTGCCGCACCCGTCGCGCTGTCCCCGATGCTCGTGACGCCCGCCCATGCGCTCATCGTGTTCGACCCGTCGAATTACGCGCAGAATGTGCTGACGGCTGCGCGCACTCTCGAACAGATCACGCACCAGATCACCTCGCTTCAAAACGAAGCGACGATGCTGATCAACCAGGCGCGCAATCTGGCGAGCCTGCCTTTCTCCGCCCTCCAGACCTTGCAGCAGAACGTCCAGAAGACGCAGCAGCTTCTCCAGCAGGCGCAAGGGATCGCCTTCAACGTCCAGCAGATCGACCAGATGTTCAGCCAGAAGTACGGCAACGTGTCGATGTCGGCTACAGATCAGCAGCTCGTCTCCGATGCGCGCTCGCGCTGGCAGAACACGGTCGGCGGCCTTCAGGACGCCATGCGCGTCCAGGCGGGTGTCGTCGGCAACATCGACACCAACCGCACGCAGATGAGCGAACTCATCAGCCAGAGCCAGGGCGCGACGGGCGCGCTTCAGGCGACGCAGGCCGGCAACCAGCTCCTCGCACTCCAGTCGCAGCAGCTTTCCGATCTGGTGGCGTTGCTTGCGGCCAACGGGCGTGCCGGCGCGCTGACCGAAGCCGAGCGCACGGCTGCGGCGGAGCAGGGACGGGAACAGCGCCGCCGCTTCCTGACGCCGGGCTCAGGCTACCAGCCGGGTAATGCGCAGATGTTCAACGGCAATTGAGGGCGGGCTTATGGACGGCAAGATGCTGGCCCGGCTGGGCGCTGTCGCGTTCGTCGCCGTCGCCATTACGGCGGCGGTCGTCGAACTGACCCGAAAGGAGGAACCGAAAGAGGATTTCTCCACGCGCATCATCGAACCCTCGCACGATCCGCTGCGCGCGGGGCAGCGCCGGTGCCAGCAACTTGGCCAGCAGGCCGCTAGCGATGCGGAATGCCTGCGCGTCTGGGCGGAAACCCGCGATCGTTTCCTGCGTCCGTCCTCCGCACCGGCGTCACCGTCCTCCAGCGAAGGGCGATGAACCATGGGCGGCTCGGGCGTTATCGACACTTTTCTCGGAACCTTCACCCGCTATATCGACAGCGGGTTCGGTCTGCTCGGCGGCGAGGTGGCGTTTGTGGCCACCACGCTGATTGTCATCGACGTAACGCTGGCCGCTCTCTTCTGGAGCTGGGGCGCCGACGACGACATCATCGCCCGTCTGGTCAAGAAGACCTTGTTTGTCGGGGTCTTTGCCTACCTGATTTCCAATTGGAATAACCTCGCCAAGATTGTCTTCGACAGCTTCGCCGGCCTCGGGCTGAAAGCCTCCGGCACCGGGTTCACCGCGCAGGATCTGCTCCGGCCGGGCAAGGTCGCGCAGACCGGCCTCGACGCCGCACGTCCCTTGCTCGATGCGATATCGCCCCTGATGGGCTGGATCGCGGTCTTCGAGAACCTGATCCAGATCGTCTGCCTTTTGTTTGCCTGGGCGCTGGTCATCCTCGCCTTCTTCATTCTCGCGATCCAGCTCTTCGTGACGCTGATCGAGTTCAAGTTGAGCACGCTCGCTGGCTTTGTGCTGATTCCATTCGGCCTCTTCGGCAAGACCGCCTTCATGGCCGAGCGTGTGCTTGGCAATGTGATTTCCAGCGGCATCAAGGTCCTGGTCCTCGCTGTCATCGTCGGCATCGGCTCGACGCTGTTCAGTCAGTTCACACAAGGCTTCGGCGGGCAGACCCCAAGCATCGACGATGCGATGGCCATCGTCCTTGCGGCGCTCTCCCTCGTCGGCCTTGGCATCTTCGGTCCCGGTATCGCCTCGGGTCTGGTCAGCGGCGGCCCGCAGCTTGGCGCAGGCGCTGCGGTCGGCACCGGCCTTGCCGTTGGCGGCGCGGCCCTTGCGGCGGG
Source organism: Rhizobiales bacterium 24-66-13 (assembly GCA_002257205.1). Lineage (GTDB taxonomy): Bacteria > Pseudomonadota > Alphaproteobacteria > Rhizobiales > Xanthobacteraceae > NCEH01. The sequence continues at coordinate 14,732 of NCHM01000028.1, forward strand.
CGGCGGCGCGATGCTGGCTGCCAAGGGCGGAGCCGCACTTCTCTCCGGCGGCGCTGCTGCCGCGCGAGGCGGAGCAGCGGCGGCCGGCGCGGCATCGTCGGCCTACACGCTCGGTTCCATGGGCCAGTCGGGAGCATCCGGCGTCGCGTCCGGCCTCGGAGGCGTAGCACGCGCCGCCGGATCGGCCTCCGTTTCCCCGTTGCGCCGTGCCGCTTCCCGCGCCTCGGAAAGCATGAAATCCAGCTTCTCCGACGGCGCGCGTGCAGGCGTCAGCGCCACCGGCGGTTCCTTCTCGTCAGGCGCAGGCACCGACGAATCCGATCCCGCTTCCGTCGCTCCCGCAGCCACACCCGATCAGCCGCCGGCATGGGCCCAGCGCATGAAGCGCGGCAGCCATGTCGCCCACGGCGTCAGCGCCGCCGCCCATGCCGTTCGCTCGGGCGACAGCCATGGGTCCGGCGCATCCGTCAATCTCTCCGAAAGTGACCGTTCATGAATCTCTTCAAACGACCGGCCGTGCATTACGGCAAGACACCCGCGCCTGAAACGCCATACCAGAAAGCCGCGCAAGTCTGGGACGAACGCCTCGGCTCCGCTCGGGTGCAAGCTAGGAACTGGCGCTACATGGCCTTCGGCTCGCTGATCCTGTCGGCGAGCTTCGCTTCCGCGCTGGTCTATCAGTCCGCGCGTGGGACGGTCGTGCCGTGGGTGGTCCAGGTGGACAATCTCGGTCAGGCTCAGACCGTTGCCCCTGCCGTGGCCGACTATCGACCGACTGATCCGCAGGTGGCATGGCATCTCGCACGCTTCATCGAGCAGACGAGAAGCATTCCCGCCGATCCGATCATCGTCCGGCAGAACTGGCTAAGGGCCTATGAATGGACCACGGACCGGGGCGCGGCGGCGCTCAACGATTATGCCCGCGCGAACGATCCCTTCACGAAGGTCGGCAAGCAGCAGATCGCCGTCGAGGTTTCCAGCGTCATCCGCGCTTCTCCGGACAGCTTCCGTGTCGCGTGGACGGAACGGCATTTCGAGAATGGCCAGCTCGGTGCGACCGAGCGATGGACCGCGATCCTGACCATCGTCATCCAGCCTCCGCGGGATGCGGAGCGGCTCAAGGTCAATCCGCTCGGAATTTACATCAACGCCATCAACTGGTCGCGGGAGATGAGCCAATGAAAACGGCTTTCCGTACCCCCGCCATTCCGGCTTTCCGTAAGTCCGTACTTCCGGTTCTGCTGCTTTCCGCCTCGGCGTTGGCAGGCTGCGCTACGCCGCAGAAGCCGCCGGAAATCAGCTACGATCGAGATGTTCCGGCCTTGCCGGCCGTTCCCGTATCGGTGACAGATGATCGGCCCCGTCCGATCCACATTCCTCCGGCCTGGACGCCGGCAAAGGGCGGCTCGGCGGCCAGCACACCAGTCGCTCGCGTCGAAAACGCCAATGCAGCCGCTCGCGTGCAGCCGCGCCGGGAGGGCTACTTCAATGCAATCCAGATATATCCCTGGTCGGAAGGCGCGCTCTATCAGGTCTATGCAGCTCCCGGGCAGATCACCGATATCGCGCTGGAACCCGGCGAATCGCTGACCGGCGCCGGGCCGATTGCGGCCGGCGACACCGCCCGCTGGATTATCGGCGACACCGAGAGCGGCAGCGGCACGACACGCCGCGTCCATATCCTCGTGAAGCCATCTCGGCCGGACATCACGACCAATCTTGTCGTGACCACCGACCGGCGCGTTTACTTTATTGAGCTGCGTTCCGGCGCGAAGCCCTATATGCCGTCCGTCTCCTGGTCCTATCCGCGGCAGCGCGCCGGTCAAGGCCAGAGCATTCCGGCGACCCCGGTCATCCCGGCCGTTGCGGCGCGCAACTACCGATACGGTTTGACCGGTGGGAATCCGCCCTGGAAACCAGTCTCCGTCTATGACGACGGCCGCAGGGTTTACGTCGAGTTTCCGCGCGGGATCGTCCAGGGCGAAATGCCGCCTATCTTCGTCATCGGTCCGGAGGGCGAAGCCCAACTCGTCAACAGCCGTATTCACCAGCACATCCTCATCGTCGATCGCCTGTTCGGCGCCGCCGAGCTCCGCCTTGGCAGCGGCGACAAACAGCAGGTCGTCAGGATCGTCCGCACCGATGGGAGGCCCGCGTCATGAGCCGTGTCGAGCACCTGTCCGACAGCATCACGCTGCACCTCGCGGATTGCCGGGATATCTTGCCGACACTCGGCAAGGTCGACGCCATGCTGACCGATCCGCCCAACGGCCTCGGCGAAAAATGGAGGGGCGGCAGGCCCCAGACCAGAACGGAATGGAAGTTGAACGATGGCGGCGCTGAAATGGTGTGGGACGCGTCAACGACCGACGTTCTCCACGAAGCAACATCACATGCTTCAGACGCGATCATATGGGGCGGACATTATTACGACCGCCCTCCGCGCCGCGGTTGGCTGATCTGGGACAAGATCGTCCGCAACTTCACCAGCGGCCATGTCGAACTGCCCTGGACAAGCCTCGATCAGCCGACGCGTGCATTCAACTATGTCAACGCGCAACTGGCGTCCGAGGGGAAGCTGCACCCGACCCAGAAGCCGGTCCCGCTCATGGAGTGGTGCCTCGGATACCTGCCGGCAGCACAAACAATCCTCGATCCGTTCATGGGAGCCGGCTCGACCGGCGTGGCCTGCGTGCGGCTGGGCAGAGCCTTCATCGGCATCGAAATCGAACCGAAATATTTCGACATCGCCTGCCGGCGCATCGCAGATGAATTGAAATCTCCACCGCTGTCCCGCGCTGAGCATCAGGGCTTTTTCGTTCGTGCCGTCCACGACCTCTTCGGTCAATCCCAACGACGAGATGACGAGGAGGCACTCGGATGACTGATACCTCGAAAGGCAATGAGAATTCGGATGGCGCGATTCCGATGCGTCTTCGCGCCGAGGCACCGCGCGTCACACGACTGTCGCGCAAGGTGCTGGCAAGCGTCACAGCCGTCGGCCTTGTCGGAATCGGCGGAGCGTTGATCTACGCCCTCCAGACCCGCGATGGAGGCCAGAACGGCGAGGAGCTCTACTCGACCAACAACCGCCAGACCGCAGATGGTCTCGCCGGCTTGCCGCGGGACTACACCGGACCTGTCCTCGGCCCGCCGCTGCCCGGTGATCTCGGGCGGCCGATCCTTGACGCCCAGAACAGGGGGCAGCCCGTCGTTCCGCCCACGATCACGACGCCCACCGTCGATGAGGCGGAGCAGCGCCGCCGGGCCGAGGAAGAGGCTGCGCGCACCAGCCGGGTCTTCTTTCAGACCCAACCTGGCTCGACAGCGACGACACCCGGCGGCTCGACCACGCCGAATGTTCCCGGCTTCGATCTCGCCGGGCTCGCTGGACAGCCCGGCCAGCAGACCGCCCAGGACAAGCAGCTTGCATTTTTGAATGCTCCCGTTGATCGCCGGACCACTTCGTCGGATCGGGTCATGGCTCCGGCTTCGCCGTTCATCCTCCAGGCCGGGGCGGTAATCTCAGCCGCTCTCATCACGGGCATTCGCTCCGATCTACCCGGCCAGATCACGGCGCAGGTAACGGAAAACGTCTACGACAGCCCCACCGGAAGATTGCTTCTGATCCCCCAAGGGACGCGGATTATCGGCCAGTACGACAATAACGTGCAGTTCGGGCAAAGACGGGCGCTGCTGGTCTGGAACCGGCTGATCTTCCCGAACGGCCGATCCATCGTGCTCGAACGCCAGCCGGGTGCCGACACGCAGGGTTATGCCGGTCTCGAGGATGGTGTCGATTATCACTGGTGGGATCTCGCCAAGGCGGCTGGGCTGTCCACGCTGCTCGCCGTCGGCACGGAGCTTGCGGTCAGCGACGAGGACCGCCTGGTGCGCGCCATCCGTGACGGCGCGCAGGATACCATCAACGACGCCGGCCAGCAGATCGTCCGGCGCCAATTGCAGGTCGCACCGACGCTGACCATTCGACCGGGCTTCCCTGTTCGCGTCATCGTCACGCGCGATCTCGTCCTCGAACCCTATAGAGGCTGATGATGGCAAAGCTGAAACTTGGACCGATTGCCGACGATAAGCCCGTCAAAATCACGGTGGAGTTGCCCGCGCCGCTCCATCGCGATCTCGTCGCCTATGCCGAGATCCTGGCTCGTGAATCGGGCCAATCTGTCGCCGATCCGGTACGCCTGGTGGTGCCGATGTTGGAGCGCTTCATTGCAACCGACCGGGGATTCGCAAAAGCCCGTCGTCTGCCGTAGGATAGGATACGTTATCTCTAAGCTCGAGTTGGATTTGCAAGCATAGCGGAGCGCTGCCGCCGCGACAAAATTTCAAATAGGCAGAGCAAACAGCACTATCAGATAGGTCATTGCTGATCTCGACATCTTGCGCGCCATGCTTAGCAGACGACGAAATGCCGGGTTATCATTCTTGGCAGACCAGATCGCGCTGAAAGGAAGAATTTCGTCGGTGATCGGACGATATGTGATCCCCGGCAGTCGTGCCGCTACCATCGCTTCACTGACGACCGTTAATCCACGCCCGACAGCTACGAGCGAGAGAAGATTGTCTCTCCCAACCGATTGCGGCTGAATGTATGGATGATGGCCTAGGTCAGCGAGACGCTTTACGAGGTAGTCATGAATTTCAGGGCCTGGCGCGACGTCACTAACGATGAACTGCTCCATACTGAGATCGCTCCAACTCAACACAGTTCTTTCAGATAGCCCATGCCCCTCGGGAAGAACGACGAACACCCGCTCAAACCACAGTTGATCTGTTTCACACCCAGGCCAGACCCGTGTACCGGTTAAGAACGCGACGTCGATCTGGAATTGACGAACGGCCGCAATGTGTTCGTCGGGATTTCCTTCGATAAACTCTATCTCGACCTTTGCGTGGGCGCTGTCGTAAGCATGCAGGAGATCCGCCAGAAATCCTGACGACAGCGACGAGAATATTCCAATCTTAAGCCGCCCATTTTCTACGCGTCCGATCCTTGCTACGTCCTCCACACTGTGACCGATATCCCGAAGAATGCGACGCGCCTGTGGAAGAAAGCGCTGCCCAGCGTAAGTGAGTGTGACACCACAGCTCCGCCGATGAAACAGTGACGCGCCGACGTGATCTTCGAGATCTCGAACGCATCGGCTGATGGCAGATTCCTGTACCTCTAAGGCGACGCCGGCTTTTCTAAAGCTGCCCTGCTCGGCCGCTGCCACGAAGTAGCTGAGATGGCGTATCTCGATCGCCTCGTGACGCTTCGCGAGCCTACTTTTCATGGGCCAACCGATCTTTGCGGCTTTGGCTGCCATCGGAGAAAGATTCTGTTTTGCCGTCCACATTGCGGGGCTCGCGGCAAGGGGGCTGGGGCAGCAGGATTTTGTTGAAGCGTAGCTCGGCGCGGAGGCCTCCTTCCGCGCGGTTCGTCAGCGATACATGGCCGCCAAGGCGCTTCGCGGCGAGGTCAGCTATTGCAAGCCCCAGACCGCTTCCCATCGCAGTCTTGTTGCGACCGCGATAGAACCTTTCACAGACCTTTGGCAGTTCGTCTTCCGGAATTCCGGGTCCGCGATCGTCGATTGTCACCGCAATATGGTCATCATCGACGCTCAAACCGCAATGAACCACGTCGCCGCCGGGCGAATGCACGACAGCGTTCTCCATCAGGTTGCGCGTGGCGAGCATGAATAGCGATGCATCGATTTCTAGGCAGATGTCTTTCAGGCGGGCGCAAACCTCAATGGGCGCTGCATCCGGATAGTGCTGGCGGATATCCTCCGCGAGCTGGCTTGCGAGCCTACCCAGATTTACGCGGCGACCGTCCGTGTCGACCTCGCCTCGCTCGGCATTCGTCAGGTCGGTAAGCTGGCGCATCAGCCTCGAGGTACGGTCGACACTCACCATGATCTGACGCAGCGCGTTCGCCCGAATGCTCGGATCTTCGCTGCCCAGGGCGACCTGCGCCTGGGTCTTAAGCCCGGCAATCGGCGTCCGTAGTTCATGGGCCGCGAAAGCGGTGAAATCGCGCTCTCGTTCGCGGGCGGCCTGGACGCGTCCGAAGAGACCGTTGAGCGAGCGGATGACCGGCTTGATCTCCGAAGGCGTGTCGACGTCCGGCAGGGCGCTCAGATCGGAGGCCGGCCGCGTCTCCAGCGCGTGAGCCATGTTGTTGAGAGGTCCGAGCCCTTTCCTGACGCTCAGCCAGATCAGCCCGGCCAGGATCGGCAAGATCAGCAATGCCGGCAGCGCCAGGCCCCGGATAACGTCAGCCACCAGCCGATCGCGCACACGCATATTGTCCCCGACGAGCACGCGCATGCCGAGATCGGTGTTGACGACCGCATAGACGCGCCAGGTTTCACCCCCAATAAGGGTCTCGGAAAAACCGTCCTGTGCATCAGAAAGCGGCGTCGCCGGAGCCGCGTCGGAGCGGCCGACCAAGGTGCCGTCCAGCGCCCAAATCTGGCACGAAAGCTGTCGGTCATAGGAAGCGTGCATTGTCGGCTCGATTGCCGGAATCTGCGCTGCACGCTTTGGATCGATCTCCTGGCTGGTGATCAGCGAACTCACCATCCGCGCCGCTTCGATCAGACGCGCGTCCAGAACCCGCTCGACTTCAGCGCGCGTGCTGAGATAAATCCAGGCGATCGCCGACATCCAGACGATGCCCGTGGTAATCATCAGGATCATGAACAGCCGACCGCGGATCGACGTCATGCGCTGTCCTCCGCCAGCTTGTAGCCAACCCCCCGAACCGTCTCGATGACGCCCGGGCCGAGCTTCTGTCTCAGATTGTGGATGTGAACCTCGATCGTGTTGCTCTCCACATCCTCCTGCCAACCATAGAGCCGGTCCTCTAGGCTCAGGACCTATTAATTTGTCTTGAGTTGTGATTCACAGTCTCCATTGAGGAGGCTGGCATGGGTGATTTGTTCCTGCTGAGCGAGCGGCAGAT
>NCHM01000557.1 GCA_002257205.1 Rhizobiales bacterium 24-66-13
TTCTGGCGCGGCATCACGCCCAGCATGGGGGCGATGCGCTCCACGATCTTGCCTGCCGCGGGCGCCACGTTCCAGCCGGCGGTGGCGTAGCCATAGGTACCGGGAACAGCCTGCGGCTCGTCCAGCATCACCAGAACCAGATATTGCGGCTTATCCATGGGGAAGACGGCGGTAAAGGAGGTGAGCAGCTTGTTCTTGGCATAGCGGCCGTTCACCACCTTCTCGGCGGTGCCGGTCTTGCCGCCGACATAATAACCCGGCACCTCGGCCTTGGTCGCGGTGCCCTTCTCCGCATTGAGGCGCAGCAGATAGCGCATCTTGTCGGAGGTTTCCGGCTTCAGCACTCGCACCGCCACCTTCTGCGCCTCCGCCTGGGAGCGCTTGAGGAAGGTCGGGGGAATGAGATAGCCGCCGTTCATCATGGAATTCACCGCCATGACGGCCTGCAGCGGGGCGACCGCGATGCCGTGGCCGAATGCGATGGTGGCGGAGTTCAGCTCGCCCCAGCGCTTGGGCACGATCGGTTCGGCGCTTTCCGGCAGCTCGGTGCGCAGGCGGTCGAGCTGGCCCATCTTCTTGAGAAATGCCTTGTGGGCCTCGACGCCCAGCGACAGCACCATCTTCGCGGTACCGACGTTGGAGGAGACGAGGAAGATCTCGGGCACCGAGAGCACGCGGTTTTCAGCGTGATAATCGTGGATGGCGAACCGCCCGAAATGCATGGCGCCGCGCGCATCAAAGGTGGACGTGAGGCCGATCTTGCCGCTGTCGAGCGCCATGGCGAAGGACAGGGCCTTGAAGGTGGAGCCCATCTCGAATACGCCGGTGGTCAGGCGGTTGAGATAATTATTGTCCCTGGGATCGCCGCCCACATTGGGATCGAAGTCGGGCAGCGAGACCATGGAGATGATCTCGCCGGTGCGCACGTCAGTGACGACGCCCATGGCCGCCTTGGCCTTGAACTTCTCCTTGGCCGCCACCAGCTCGTCGCGCACCGCGTTCTGCACGCGGATGTCGATCGACAATTGCACCGGCTCCTGCTGCCGGTCGCTGGCGAAGCCCGCCAGATGCAGTTCGGCGAGGCCGCGTCCGTCGATATATTTTTCCAGCCCGGCGATGCCTTGATTGTCCACGTTCACCCCGCCGATGACGTGGGAAATGGTCGGTCCATCGGGATAGATGCGGCGATTTTCCCGGACGAAGCCAATGCCCGGCAGGCCGAGCCGGTAGATGGCGCGCTGCTGGGCCGGGGTGATCTCGCGCTTCAGCCAGGCGAAACCCTTGCCGGAATTGAGGCGCGCGCGCGCTTCCGCGACGTCGAGGTCCGGCAGCACCTTAAGCAGTCCCTCCAACGCTTCGTCGGGATCGATCAGGCGCCGGGGTTCGGCGAACAGGGATGGCGACTTCACGTCGATGGCGAGGGTGTCGCCGTTGCGGTCGATGATGTCGGGCCGTGCCGATGCGACCGCTTCCGAGCCGCCGCCGCGCGTGCCCTGCGGATCGGAGGTGATGGCCATGAACACCAGCCGGCCGGCAATCACCATGAACACTAGGGAGAACGCCGCCACCAGCAATTGCAGGCGGGCGCGGGTCACCGTCTGGGCATCCACCCGGTCGAGGCCAAACAGCGCGCGCACGGTGCCGCGCGCAAACGCGAACGCGAACCTCACGGTACCGACCGCCAGCCGCACCAGCCCCATGCCGAGGCCATAGATGATCCGCGCCAAGCGATGGCTGATGCGGCGGATGATATTGAAAAAGAACAAGAAGATGCCGCTCACCAGCCGCCCTGCGAGGCGGCCTGCTGCGCCGCCGACGGCGCGCACCGGTGCGGGCACCTTGGACAGGTCGATCTTTTTCAGCAGTTCGGCGGGCGCGACCATGGGACGGCCTCCTCAGCGATTGGCCGGGAGCGAACCCGGGGGAAGCATGGGGGCGAGGGTGTTTTCGGCCGGCGCTGCCGAAGGTGGCGGCGCATAGGAGGGCGAACCATAGGACGGGGACGCGTAGGACGGCGCCGGCGCCACCGGCTTCGGCGCCCAGAACGGCAGGTTCGGCGCGCTCTGCTGACGCGGCGCGGCCGACGCCACGGGCGCCGCCGGCTTCGGGCGCACCGGGGCATTGGCCGGGCGCAGGGCGGAGCTTGAGGGCAGGACGGCCGCGCCGCCGCCCGTGGGCAGGGCGGTGGCAGAAGACGCGGCGCTGGAGGGCGCGGCCGGCTCCGCTTTCGCGGCGGCGGGTTTGCCGACCGCGGACGTGGTTAGCGGGGTATCGACCAGGGCTTCGAGCATGCCGCCGATGGAATCGGAATTGGTGGCAGGCTTTTCCGGCAGGCCGTCGAGCGAGGAGATGGCATCGACGCTCAGCGGCTGCAGGTCGAG
>NCHM01000558.1 GCA_002257205.1 Rhizobiales bacterium 24-66-13
GCCGGCCAAGGCTTGCCGCCTCTGCAACTCCCGGCTAGAGCGCTTGTGACGTAAAACCGGGAAACACCCGCATGCACCAGACGACGGCACGCCAGATCGACCCCACAAGCGATGCCGCCATCGCCGCCAGCGTGGTGCCCTTGCCGATCGAGCAGGTGGGCGAAAAGCTCGGCATTCCCGCCGACGCGCTGTTTCGCTACGGCCCGCACAAGGCAAAGCTCGCGCAGGATTTCGTGCGCACCCTCACGGACGGGAACGGCGCCATCGCCCCGAGCCGCGCGGACGCGAAGCCGGGCAAGCTGATTCTCGTCACCGCCATCAGCCCGACCCCGGCGGGAGAGGGAAAGACCACCACCACCATCGGCCTCGGCGATGCCCTCACCCGCATCGGCAAGCGCACCGCCGTGTGCCTGCGCGAACCCTCCCTCGGCCCCTGCTTCGGCTCCAAGGGCGGGGCGACCGGCGGCGGGCGCGCGCAGATCGTGCCCATGCAGGACATCAACCTGCATTTCACCGGCGATCTGCACGCCATCGGCGCCGCGCACAATCTGCTGTCCGCGCTGATCGACAATCACATGTATTGGGGCAATGCCCTGGACCTCGACGCCCGGCGCATCAGCTGGCGGCGGGTTCTCGACCTCAACGACCGCGCCTTGCGCGAAATCGTCACCGGCCTCGGCGGCGCGCCCAACGGCTTTCCGCGCGAGGATGGGTTCGACATCACGGTGGCGAGCGAGGTAATGGCCATCTTCTGCCTCGCCAAGTCCTTGCCGGAGCTGGAAGAGCGCCTCGCCCGCATGGTTATCGGCCAGACCCGTGGCCGCCGCATGGTCACGGCCGGCGAACTGAAGGGCATCGGCGCCATGGTGGCGCTGCTGCGCGATGCGTTCCAGCCCAATCTGGTGCAGACCATGGAGCACACGCCTGCCCTGGTGCATGGCGGGCCGTTCGCCAACATCGCCCATGGCTGCAACAGCGTGATCGCCACCCGCAGCGCGCTGGCGCTCGCCGATTATGTGGTGACCGAAGCCGGCTTCGGCGCGGATCTCGGCGCGGAAAAATTCATGGACATTAAGTGCCGCCAGGCGGGCCTTGCCCCCGACGCGGTGGTGGTGGTCGCCACCATCCGGGCGTTGAAGATGCACGGCGGCGTGGCGGTGAAAGAGCTTTCCGCCGAGAATCTCGGCGCCGTCCATACCGGCATCGACAATCTGGTGCGCCATGTGGAGAACATGCGCGGCTTCGGCGTGCCGGTGGTGGTGGCGCTGAACCGCTTCACCTCCGACACCCCCCGCGAGGTGGACGTGGTGCGCTCCACCCTCGCCGCGCTCGGCGTCAATGTTCATGTGTGCACCCATTGGGCGGACGGCGGCGCCGGGGCGGAAGCGCTGGCGCACGAGGTGGTGGCGCTCGCCGCGCGCCCCAATGCCTTCGCGCCGCTCTATCCCGACGCCATGCCGCTGGCGCAGAAGATCGAGACCGTCGCCAAGCGCATCTATCATGCCGGCGGCGTGAGCTTCAGCGCCACCGCCGCCGCGCGCCTCGCCGAGCTGGAAGCGGCCGGCTTCGGCGCCCTGCCGGTGTGCATGGCCAAGACGCAATACAGCTTCTCGGCCGACCCCAAGGCGCGCAATGCGCCGAGCGATCACATCCTGCCCGTGCGCGAGGTGCGCCTTTCCGCCGGCGCCGGCTTCGTGGTGGCGCTGGCGGGCGACATCATGACCATGCCCGGCCTGCCCTCGGTGCCGGCGGCCGAGCACATCTTCGTGGATGCGCACGGCGTCATCGGCGGGCTGTCCTGAGCGGCTAGCCCCGCGACAGCCCCTGCGCCTGCAAGGCTTCGAGATAGGCCGCAAAGCGCTGTTCCTGCTCCAGGCCGAGGGTGCGCAGCAAAGGCCACGTATAAAGGCCCGTGCCGTGGCCGTCGTCGAAGCCGAGGCGCACCGCATAGGCACCCACCGGCTCCACCGCGACGATGCGCACCGCGCGCTTGCCGGGCACGGTGATCTTCTCATGCGGCGCGTGGCCCTGCACCTCGGCGGATGGGCTTTCCACGCGCAGATATTCGGCCGGCAAGGTGAAGCTGGAGCCATCGTCGAAGCTCACCTGAAGGGCGTGCTTGTCGTGGATCAGGCGCACTTCCGTGGGCCAGGTCTCGGGCGCGGCGGGGTCGGCCGATGTCATGTTGCTCTCCTGCGCGGGCCGGTCAGCGAGTGTTGATCGCGCGGGCCTATGATTTGGTGCCGGGCATACGATATAATGCAGGTTCAAGCCGACGTCAGAGCGGTTGAGCATAAGCCATGGGGAATCGGAGCATAAGGTGAGCGCACCCTTCAGAGACATCATCGATCGCGGCGGAAGCGCCGCCGGCGCGCTG
>NCHM01000559.1 GCA_002257205.1 Rhizobiales bacterium 24-66-13
GCCTGGTCCGACGGAACGCCGCGCCCGCCCGAGCGCTTCACCAGGAAGCTGTCCGCCTGGCAGACCCACAACAGCAAGGGCCGCCTGATCCAGAAGCAGGGGGAACGCGGGATCGGCGGCGTCGGCCTGTCCGCCAGCTTCACCCTGCACGAGGCGGACTATGGCGCTGGCGGCGTCATTGCGATCCGCGTCCACCGGACGTTCTCGCTCGACTCGAAGCTGCACTTCACGATCCTCGAGCGCCCGGCCATCGGAGCGGTGCGAATCTTCGACCGCGCCGGCCCCGGCGCCGAGCTCGTCCAACTCGCTGCGCATCGGCGGGCTGCGGAAGAATGGCTCTCGCGTCATGGCTATTCGCGCGCCGTGCTCGAGGAGGTCACCGCCGACGAGGTCGGCGCCGACATCGTCGAGGGGAGGGTCGTCGCATGACCATGCTGGCGTCTCCGAACGAAGCTGCCGACCCCACCACCGGATTTCCGCAGGCGGTGTTCGGCAACAGCGCCGACGGCTTTGCCGTCGCCCGCGTCGCCGACACCGAGTTCGCTATGCTGCCCTCGCGCGACGGGCGTTTCTATCTCGCGAGTGGCTGGCGCATCGGCCGTCCCATGGAGCAATGGACGCATGCCGATTTCTACGGCCATTCCGGCGAGCTCGCCAATGAGGTGGCCTTTCGCGCCAAGGTCATGGAAAACGCCGAGCATCAGCGTGAGAAGCGTGCGCTCCGCCGCCGCGAGATCCGCACGATGGCCAACACGCCCTGGGGACCGTCGCAGGCCGCGACCCTCTATGCCGAGGATGTCGTCTTCCATTCCACGGCCGGCCATGGAGGCATCCACCTCTCGGCGACGCGCAACCGCATGGTCCATCCCATGCTTCGCGCCGAGGGCGGCTGGTACGAGGAAGATGAAGCCTGGGCGATCGTCGCCATCACCTTCCCGCACCTGTTCACCGGCTTCGAGCGGCGCTGCGCCGAGCGGACGATCAAGGACAGCTGGCCGGAGGCATGGGAGAGGATCTTCGGGACCATCCTCGCCTCCGGAGAATCCCGTGAGAAGGATCGCCGGGCATTCGAGCAGCGGCACGCCGGCGACTGGATCGTGGTGTCGGCCATCACCTCGAACCACGAGAAGGGTATGGTCGAAGTCGTCGCCACAATGGGCGGTCGACGTGGCCCCGGCACCGAGGAGCGTCGCTTCCTCGTCCCGTCGGAAGAGTACCGAAGTGGCCCGTTCGGCTTCGTCATCGATGAGGATCGCCATTGGATTTATTCCGGCCCGTCGAGCTTCCTCGGCTGGGCCCGATAGGAGGCGGCGATGCCCTGGAAAATCATCGCAACCGCCTTCGGCTGGAAAGCCGCCCATGACGACGACGAGGGTCTCCTCATTGTCTGGCACCCCAAGCTGCGCCGGCACTATTCCGGCGCCGACGCCTGGAGGCAGGCGGTCCTGCTGTCGATCCGCTCGCCGTCGGCGCGCCCGCTGCTCGGCAGGGAGGGCCGGCCATGACGACCTACCTGGTCGCTGTTCATCTGCTGGTAGAGGCAGGGCCGGAGCCGAGCGCCGCCATCGACACGGCTCTGCATGACATCCTGAGTGATGCCATGCGGAAGAATGCGGGCGGGCAATCTCCGCTGGTAGACTGGGCAGTCGCCGGCGAGGATCTCGCATCCTCGATCTCCCCGGTCGCGTTGCCCGCCTCCTATGCGCCTGACATCAGCCCGTTTCCGGCATGGCCGGCGGTATGCTTGCGGCGCCGCGCCCGAGGGAGTTCGTCATGAACACCCCGAGCAGGCCGGCGCCGCTCGCGCGGACACGAGCGGCCGGCTCCGAGGTCCGCCGCCAGATCGCTCGCATCGAGCGCCAGATCGAGCATCGTGCGGAACGGAAGACCAACACCGCAAAGGCAAAAACCCGACCGTCGAGGCGTTGTCGGGCCGGCTGGACGCCGTCGGATGAGAGGCTCTTCCGCGAGCATGTCGACCAACTGGCTTTCGAGCGCCACGCCGAGATCGAGGCGCTGTCGGGGAAACTCGCTGGCAGGAGAGAGCGGTCGCAGCGTTGAGGTGCAAGTGGATCCGGCTTGCGCTAACCTTCCGCAGGTATTGGAGTTCCATCATGGACGAGACGACGCGCGCCGCATTCGAACGGCTCCTCACCATCACCCGCAGCGACACCGGGCAGTCGCGGCGCGTCGCCGGTTTCATCCTCGCTTGGTGGAATGCGATCGACCTCGGCAGCTTCGACATCGCGGACCTCTTCGCCGTCGACGAGGCCATCGCCCATGACATGGCGACGGTCTTTGCCTATGTCGCCGGCCGACCTGTGGCGGAGTACCCCGAGGCCTATCGGACCGAGATCGAGGACGTCATCCAGCAG
>NCHM01000560.1 GCA_002257205.1 Rhizobiales bacterium 24-66-13
CCTGGATGCGGCAGGATTGGGCCAACGCCTATCCCGGCCCGGCCCAGGCGCCGCTGCGGGCGGCGCTGGTGACGCAGCTGACCAATCTGTTGCAGGCCGGCTTTCCCAAGCTCGATCTCAACAACAATCTGGTGGCCCGCGCCCGGGTGGTGCTGAACCAGTATCCCGCCGCCGAGCGCGGCCTGGCGATCCTGGAAGACCAGCCGGAAGTGAAGGACCTGACACCCTGGACGCTCGCCGAAGCGGCGGGCCCCCTTGCGCCCTATGCCCTGGTGCGCCGCACCGGCAAATCGCTCTCCGACGGTATCGCGGGCATGTATACCGCGGCCAATTTCTTCACCGTCGTGCTGCCGGGCATTTCCAAGGTGGCGGAAGCCCTGGTGCGCGAGGATTGGGTGCGTACCCCGGCCAATTCCAACACGCCCGCCTTGGTGCGTACGGACCAGTTGAAGAAGGATATGCTGGCGCTCTACACCAGTGATTATGCCGCCCAATGGGAAGACCTGCTGAGCGATGTCACCATCGCGCCCTTCAGCACGCTTCAGCAGGAAATGGCGGTGCTTCAGGCGCTGATCGGTCCGCCTTCGCCGCTCAAGATGTATCTGAGCGCGGTGGCCCAGCAGACCACGCTGGCCCCGCCTGCCAAGCCCACCACGGTGCAGAATGCCTCCGCCGCCAAGGCGGAGCTGGAAAGCCTGCTCGGCGGCGGTCCCTCGCCTGGCCAGCCGGTGACGGACCGTTTCGCCGGCTTGCATAAGTTCGTCTCCGGCACGCCGAGCCCGGTGGACGATGTCATCAAGGCGCTGACCCAGCTGCGCATGGCCATCGGCCCCGCCGCCAGCGCGGGCGATGCCAGCCCCTCCCAGGTGACCGAGTTGACCTCCGGGCCCGCATTCGCGCAGATCCTCGGGCAATTGAGGATGAGCACGCTGACCGCCCCGCCGGCGCTGGCGGAATCCATCATGGCCCTGGTGCGGCAGACCTCCACCATCACCAATGCCGGGGTGCGCGAGGACATGAACGCGGCCTGGAAGGCGCAGGTGCTGCCGTTCTGCCAGGTGGCCATCAACGGGCGCTATCCGTTCGAGAATTCGCAGAATGAGGCGACCTTGCCGGACTTCACCCGCATGTTCGCTCCCGGCGGCCTGCTGGAGCAGTTTTTCGACAAGCAGCTGAAGCCGTTCGTGGATACCAGCATCGCGCCCTGGAAGCTTTTGTCCAATGCCAGCGCGCGGCCCGACATCACGGTCGCCGCGCTCGGCTATTTCGAGCAGGCGGCGCGCATCCGGGCCATGTTCTTTCCCGCCGGGGCCACCGCGCCGCAGCTCAATTTCGACGTGACGCCGACCCGCCTCGATCCCGGCGCCATGCGGGTGAAACTGGAGATCGACGGCCAGTCGATCATCTACCAATATGGGCCACCGCAGGCGCTGGCGGTGAAATGGCCCGGCGCCACGGGCATCATGCGGGTGGAGTTTGGCGCCCAGGAAAGCGGCCAGCCCTCCTCGCTCACCGTGAACGGGCCATGGGCGCTGTTCCGCTTCCTGAATGCGCGCGGCCTCACCCGCATCACGGCGAACCGATTCTCCTTCAATGTGAATCTTGGACCGCGTTCGGCCGGTTTCACGCTGGACGCCGCGAGCGTGAACAATCCCTTCCGCCAGAACCCGATGACCGGCTTCAAGTGCCTCCCCTCGCTGGTGCCATGATGATCCTTGCTTGCACTGCACAATCCCGCGCGCGAACAAATATTGCGCTGTCACAATGGTGTTTTGGTCTCCGGCCTAGCTTCCAGCCGACACATCCGATAGCGTATTTCCCGATGCGACGGCGCTGCGACTGCGCGCATCGACAATCGGGTGCAGCACATCTAGGGCACGCTCGGTAACCCATGGCCATTGCAACCACTTTCGATCCTGAAGTTCTGCTTCAGCCCATCAGCGAGGAGGCGCCTTGCGGCACCGATCCGCGCGCCGATATCTCCGTCACTTCGCGCTATCTGCGGGTGAAGGACGCCCGCGCCATGGCCCGGCGCGCCGAGCGCGCCAACGATGTCGACAATGACGGCGCGCCCCCGCTGCAAGAGTGGGGCGACGTGGTCGATCTGTCCGGCGAGATCCTGTCCCTGGAGGGCAAGGACCTCGAGGTGATGGCCTGGATGATCGAAGGCATGGTGCGGATCGACGGCTATAGCGGCCTCTATACCGCGCTGAAGGTGGCCGAGGGCCTGGTCGCCACCTTCTGGGAGGGCATCCACCCGCTGCCGGACGAGGACGGGAACGAGGCGCGGCTTGCGCCGTTCATCGGCCTCAACGGCGTGGACGGGCAGGGCACGCTGATCCAGCCGCTGCGCAAGCTGCCGATCACCGC
>NCHM01000561.1 GCA_002257205.1 Rhizobiales bacterium 24-66-13
CGCACGCTTCAGCTCGATCTGGACGAAGCTTGGCGCGAGCAGCAGTTCTTCCTGTGCTACCAGCCCATCTTCGCCTGCCAGAGCGGCGCCCTCGCCGGGTTCGAGGCGCTGTTGCGCTGGCGCCATCCGAGTCGGGGCATCGTCGCGCCCGCCACCTTCATTCCCGCGGCGGAGGATACCGGCCTCATCGTGCCCATCGGCGCCTGGGTGCTCGAACAAGCCTGCCTCGTGGCCGCCACGTGGCCGGCGCCGCTGACCGTTTCGGTCAATCTCTCGCCGATCCAGTTCCGCACCGGGGAGGTGGAGGCGCAGGTGAACGGCGCCCTGCGGCGCTCCGGCCTCGCTCCGCGCCGGCTGGAACTTGAGCTCACGGAGACCACCCTGCTCCAGGAGGGCGCGACCGTACGGGAGATCCTCCAGAACTTCCGCAGCCGCGGCATCCGCGTCGCCATCGACGATTTCGGCACCGGCTATTCCTCGCTCGGCTATCTGCGCACGCTGCCCATTGATCGAATCAAAATCGACCGGACCTTCGTCAACGGATTGGGTCACGATACCCATTCCCTGCCCATTATCCGCGCCATGCAGGGTTTGGCGGACGCGATCTCCGTCTCCACCATCGTGGAGGGCGTGGAGCGGGCGGAGCAGCTGGAAATCCTGCGGGCAGAACGCTGCACCTATGTTCAGGGCTATTTTCTGGGCCATCCGGGCACGCCGGAAGACGCCATGCGCATGGCAAAAGAGGCAAAGGTTTGACCTCTATGCGCGCGAGGGTCTTTCGCCGCCCACATGCCTTCCGTTATGGTTTGTCACATGGATCCGATCACCTCCACCGAGGCGCTCGCAGCGGCCTGTGAGCGCCTGGCCCGCCACGATTTCGTCACCGTCGACACAGAGTTTCTGCGCGAGACGACGTTCTGGCCGAAATTGTGCGTCATCCAGGCTGCCACGCCGGACGAGGCCATCATCATCGACGCCCTTGCCGATGGCATCGACCTGTCGCCTTTCTTCGCGCTGATGGCGAACGAGCGGGTGATGAAGGTGTTTCACGCCGGGCGCCAGGATATCGAAATCGTCTGGCACCTCGCCGGCATCATTCCCCATCCGGTGTTCGACACCCAGGTGGCGGCCATGGTGCTCGGCTATGGCGACAGCATTTCCTACGACCAGCTGGTGCAGCGCCTGTGCGGCCACGCCATCGACAAATCCTCGCGCTTCACGGACTGGTCGCGCCGCCCCCTCAGCCAAGCGCAATTGGTCTATGCGATCGCCGATGTCACCCATCTGCGCGATATCTATCTCAAGCTCCTGGAAGACCTTCGGGCGCGCGGGCGCAGCGAATGGGTGGGCGAGGAGATGAAGGTGCTCACCTCGCCGGCCACCTATCGCCAGGAGCCGGAGAATGCGTGGGAGCGCCTGAAATCCCGCGTGCGCAAACCGCGTGAGCTGGCGGTGCTGGTGGAACTGGCGGCGTGGCGCGAGCGCGAGGCGCAGGCCCGCGACCAGCCGCGCGGCCGCATCATCAAAGACGATGTGATCGGCGAGATCGCCCTTCAGCAGCCGCAGACGCCGGAGAAGCTGGCGGAATTGCGCTCCCTGCCCAAGGGGTTCGAGCGCTCGCGCTATGGGGAGGCCGTCCTGGAGGCCGTACGCAAGGGGCTCGCCCGCGATCCGAAGACGCTGCCGCGCATCGAACGCGACAAGCCCTTGCCCAACGGCGCCTCGGCGACGGTGGAGCTGCTGAAAGTGCTGCTGCGCATGACCGCCGAGCAGCATGCGGTGGCGGCCAAGGTGATCGCCACGACGGACGATCTGGAGCGCATCGCGGTGAGCGACGAGGCCGATGTGCCGGCCATGAGCGGATGGCGCCGCGAATTGTTCGGCAACCGTGCCCTGGCCCTGAAAGCCGGCCAACTGGCCTTGGCGGTGGATCGCGGCCGCGTGGTGGCCGTCGAGCGCACCGGCGCCGAAGCCTCGGATTGACGAAGCCTCGGATTAAACCGAGCCGCAGGGAGGGCTGCGCGGGCTTTTCCTGCCCGCGGGAAGAGCCAATCCTTGCCGGCGCTGATTGCCGCTCAGCGCGGCGGCTTCTGCCCGACGACGAGGAATTGCTTGCCGAAAAAGCGCCAGGCAAACGGCATTTTGAGATAGGCGGAAATCAGGAATCCCGCCGTCGGCAAGCTGGACTTCATCGTATAGGGCAGAAAGCGGGGAACATTGCGCACCACCTCGAACCCGCCTTTCTTCAGCCCCTCTTCCAGGGAGAGGTGGGAAAGGGGAAGATAGTGGTCGTAGAAATCCCAGTATTCGCGATAGGCATAGCGAATATTCGGCCCCATGATCACGAACCGCCCCCCCGGGCGAAGGACG
>NCHM01000562.1 GCA_002257205.1 Rhizobiales bacterium 24-66-13
GCGAGGAAGATCAGCACCGCCACCCGCAGCAGGGTGAGGAAGCCGAGATAGAGCACATGCACCACCTCGCCGCCCGCGACCTCGGTGGCGACGAAGGCGACGATCACCCACAGGCTGTAGAGCGCGGCCGCGATCACGAGGCCCGCCCAGATGCGGTCCATGGTGCGGCTGCCCCAGGCCTTGTGCACCTCGTGCGGCACCCGCACCGGCGCGCGCAGCGGCATGCGGCCGAGCGCCCGCGCGAGGCTGCCGAGGGGCGAGAGCACGATGCGGAAATAATGCGCGCGCTTGACGAGATCGAGCACCCAGGATCGCGGCGGCGGCCCGCCGGCCGATTGCTCGAAGCGGAATTTCTCCGCCCACGCCACCAGCGGGCGGAACAGCACCTGATCGTACAGCAGGATGATCACCAGCATGGCCAGCACCGCATAGGCGACGGCGGCAATGTTCTGGTCGGCGATGGCGGTCGCCACATAAGCGCCGATGCCCGGCAATGTGATGGTGGTGTTGCCCACCGAGATCGCTTCCGAGGCCACCACGAAGAACCAGCCGCCGGACATGGACATCATGGTGTTCCACACCAGCCCCGGCATGGAGAACGGCACTTCCAGCCGCCAGAAGCGCTGCCAGCCGGTGAGGCCGAAGCCGTCGCACACCTCCTCCAGGTCGCGCGGCAGCGTCTTCATGGACTGGTAGAAGCTGAAGGTCATGTTCCAGGCCTGGCTGGTGAAGATGGCGAACACCGCCGCCAGTTCCACCCCCAGCACCTGGCCGGGGAACAGGCCCATGAAGAACACCACGGTGAAGGATAGAAATCCCAGCACCGGCACCGACTGGAGAATGTCGAGAATGGGAATCAGCACCATCTCGGCGCGCCGGCTTTTTGCGGCGATGGCGCCATAAATGAAAGTGAACACCAGCGAGGCGACGATCGCCGCGAGCATGCGCAGCGTGGTGCGCAGGGCATATTCCGGCAGCATCGCCGGATCCAGCGAGATCGGCGTCTGCTGCAGTTGCGCGATCGGAACCAAAGTCTCCTGCGTGCCGTGGGTGAACAGCGCGAACAGCGCGAAAATCACCGCGAAGGCGAAGATGTCGAAAATGGAGAACCGGTGCTGCCGCACAGGGTTGGACTCGTTTCCGGCACCAGCTGGCTGAACAAGCATGGCAGGCCCACCGCGCAGAGGAGGATGCAAGCGGTTCACGCCGAGGTGAACATCTGGGGCAGTAGCGCGCCCGCATGACAAATGCACTACGCATTTGCAATGCGCCGGCCGGATCTTGACAGGACGCCCGCACGCCCGTGATCGGCCGGTTCATCTGGACCGGCGGCAAAGCGCCACATCCTCGCTCAACTTATATGCGCCATCAATGGAGCCATGAGCCGACCCAACGAACCGATCGTCGAAATCACCCCGGACGTGCTGCTGAAGGCCTATGCCTGCGGCATCTTTCCCATGGCCGAAAGCGCGGACGATCCCGGCCTCTATTGGATCGAGCCGGAGCGGCGGGGCGTGTTTCCCCTCGACGGGCTGAAAATCTCCTCGCGCCTCGCCCGCACCATCCGATCGGACAAGTTCGAGATAAGGGTCGATCACGATTTCGAAGCTGTCATCGACGGCTGCGCCGCGCCCCAGGAGGGCCGCGCCAAGACCTGGATCAATGCCCGCATCCGCCGGCTCTATGGGGAATTATTCATGCGCGGCCGCTGCCATACGGTGGAAGCCTGGCGCGACGGCCGGCTGGTGGGCGGGCTTTATGGCGTGCGGCTCGGCGGCGCGTTTTTCGGCGAGAGCATGTTCCACATCGAGCGGGATGCCTCGAAAGTGGCGCTGGTGCATCTGGTGGCGCGCCTCAAGGCCGGCGGCTTCCGCCTGCTGGACACCCAGTTCGTGACCAGCCACCTGGAAAGCCTCGGCGCCATCGAGATCAGCCGGCGCCAATATCACCGGCAGCTGGAACAGGCGCTGGACGTGGAAGGCGATTTCTATTTCTGGCCGGCGGCCTTGCCGGTGGCGGGCGGGGTGGCCTTGCAGTCGGTCAGCCAGACGTCATAGATCGGGTGCTCCACGCCGTGCAGGCCGGGACTGGAGGCGAACATCCAGCCGGTGAAGATGCGCTTCGCCTCGCCCTTGAGGGTGATTTCGTTCACTTCGGTGAAGCTGGTGGTGTTCTGCGTCTCCGTGGGCGGGCGCGTGTAGCACACGCGCGGCGTCACCTGGAGCGCGCCGAACTGCACGGTTTCGCCGATTCCCACCTCGAACGAGGTGATGCGGCCGGTGATCTTGTCGAGCCCGGCATAGACCGCGGTGCGATTGGAAATCCGCTCCGGCGGCGGCTGCACCACCACCACATCCCCGGAATCCCC
>NCHM01000563.1 GCA_002257205.1 Rhizobiales bacterium 24-66-13
TCCGCGCGCCACGGCTCCGGCAGTTCCAGCCAGGCATGGTACGCGCGGGGGTCGGCCTTGAGCATCGCCCCGTCGAACACGCTCCGCGCGATGGCTTGGCGCGCCTTCGCATCCGCGCGCTTCGCCGCCACGAGGCGGGCGACGACGCCCTCGTCCATGATATGCAGCCCCATGGCCAGCGGCAGGCCCATGACCGCCCATGTGCCGGATCGCACCGCCGCCACCAGCCGTTCGCTCCAGCCCGGTGGCCCGGCGATGAAGCCGAGGGTGAGCCCCGGCGCGACCCGCTTGGAGAGGCTGTCCACCAGCAGCACATGGTCCGGGGCGCGCGCGCTGAGGGGCGCGTCGTCGCACAGGAAACCGTAGATCACATCTTCCACCGCCATCAGGTTTTCGGCCTTGAGCAGATCGGCGATCTCGTCGCGCCGCGCCGCATCCATGGAAACGCCGAGCGGATTATGCAGGCTCGGCTGCACATAGATGCCCCGTAACGGCGCCGCGCGATGGGCCCGCAGGATGGCGTCGGGCTTCAATCCCTTGTCGTCCATGGCCAGCGGCACCAGGGTGATGCCGAGCCGCGCGGCGATCCATTTCACGGCCGGATAGGTCATGGCCTCGACGCCGATGCGCTCGCCGGGGGGCGCGAGGGCTGAGAAGCTGGCGGCGATGGCTTGTCGCCCATTGGTGGTGAATGCGATGCCGGCCGGATCGGGGCGCCAGTTCGGGCCGGCGAGAAAATCGGCGGTGGCACTGCGCGCGGCCCGCGTGCCGGCGGCGCCGATGGGCCGGAAGGCGGCGGAGAGCGCGCCTTGCCGGGCAAACCCTGCAAGGATCTGTTCCAGCTCCGCATCCTGGGTCGGCAGGATGGGAAAATTGAGCTGCAGGTCGACCGGCGCATGCGAGGGCTCGCCCACGCTCGTCGTGCTCCCCTCGCCGATGGTGCGCACATAGCTGCCGCGCCCCACTTCGCCCGAAATCAGGCCCCGGCGCACCAGCTCGGCATAGACCCGGCTGGCGGTGGAGGGGGCGATGCCAACGGTATAGGCGAAGTCCCGCTGGGTCGGCAGCCGGCTGCCGGGGGCGAGGCGGCCGGAGGCGATATCGGCGGCGAGCATGTCGGCGAGGGCGCGAAAATCGGGCGAGGGCATTTATTGATCCGAGTGCAATATAATAATTGCACCGATACATCATCGGCGCAATGAATGCGAGCAATTCATGAGGATATTATCATGACGCTGCGCACTCGCCAGATTACACCGACCGAGAGCCGGGGACGGCCCTCGCTTCCGATCGCGCTTCCGCTCCGGGGGGCGACCACTCACGCCGCCGCGCGGGGCCGGCTGGTCCCGGGAGAAGTCCCCTGTGGGCCCCTTGACGAGGGCTCGGGCGCGGCGATCGCACGGCGCTCCGGCGCACCGCAGGGGAGCCTTGCGGGCTTGGTGGGGCTGCTGCGCATATGGCTGCGGCGGGCGCGCGAGCGGCGCGAACTGGCGGATCTGGACGCGGACCAGATGCGCGATACCGGCATCAGCCGGGAGGCAGCGCGCCGCGAGGCGGAAAAGCCGTTCTGGCGGGCGTGAGCGGGAGCGCGCTCAGCGCTTCACGCCGTAGGCGCTCATGAACATGCGCACCGCGCGGCCGACCACCGCCTCGATCTGGTCGCGCTGGATGGTGGCGGCGGCGCCGAACAGCACTGGGGCGAGGATCGTATCCTTGGACAGCGAGAGGAACTGGCTCGCCGCCGCCTCGGTATCGTCGATGTCGAGAACCCCTTGCTCGACCTTGGCTTGAAGAAAGGCGGAGAGGCGCCGGGTGCCGGAGTTCGGCCCCGCTTCCAGGAACCGCAACCCGATGGCGGGGAATTTCTCGGCGATGGCGATCACGCTCCGCACTGTGGCGACATGGCAGGGGCGCAGCATGGCTTCGATGAAGGAGATGCCAAGCTTGGTGAGCGCCGCTTCCAAGTCCGGCTCATTGGCATCGAGCACGAACAGGCGCTCGGCGGTCTCCGCGCATTCGCAGCTCACGAGGCTGGCGAACAGATCGACCTTGTCGTGGAAATACACATAGAGGGTGCCTTTGGAGACACCCGCCGCGCGCGCGATCTCGCCCATGCTGGCCGCGTCGAAGCCCTGGTCCAGAAACACCTGCCGTGCGCCGGCCAGGATCTGCCTGCGCTTTTCCGGGTCCTGGCCCGCCACTGCTTCCCTGGTTTCCACAACCGACAAAATTCGCTCCCTATGCTGGCGCCCGCGCGCCAATGCGCTGCCATTGCTGCATTACCCTTCGCCGAAAGGGCCGCCGCGTCAATTGTCTGCACGCCGACAATGGTTAAAAATTGACCGAACCGTTCGGTTCC
>NCHM01000564.1 GCA_002257205.1 Rhizobiales bacterium 24-66-13
GCAAGGCTCGGCAGCAGCTTGTCCGCCGGGTTTTCCGCCAGGCGCTCGGCCGAGCCGAGCACATAGGCGAGGAGCACGAGCGCGAACGGCAGGATCGCCAGCAGGAGCCCTGCCGTGCGGTCCGGTCTGCGGTTTATGAGACGCATGGAGGGGATCTCCGATCTGCCGTTGCCTTGTTCCCCCGTCGCGCTTGTCCCCCCTGTGGGGGAGGGCAGGGAGGGGTGTGTCTCTGCGTTTATCCGGGCGAGGGAGATGCTTGCGCGCGCGTTGCTTGCGGCACCATACCCCCCTCCCCAGCCCTCCCCCGCAAGGGGGGAGGGGATGCGCGGGGCTAGAGCTTGCCGTCGGCGGCGGCGGCCATATAGGTGTCGGTGAAGCGGAACTTCACGTTCTTCGGATCGCCGAGGATCTTGCCGTCGGCCAGCTCGATGCCCACCGCGTCGGCGGACTTGGCGTCATTGCCCAGCAGCTTCTTCTCGAACAGGAACTTGCGCACCCGGTCCATGGTGGTGCCCACGGCCGGCGACTTCACGAACGCGACGGCGTCGGCGGCCTTGTCGAACAGCTTGGTGGCGGCGAGCTGGCTTTCGAAGCCGGCGAGGTCGGTGCCGGAGGCCTTGCCCATGGCGGTACGGGCGGCGATGCCGGCTTCGCTCTTGGCGGTGGTGAGCGCCATGGTCTCGTACCAGATGCCGACCAGGGCCTTGCCGAAGTCCGGGTTGTCCTTGAGCGTCGCCGTGTTGGCCACCAGCAGGTCCATGATCTCGCCGGGGATCTTGGAGCTGTCGAACACGTTGTGGGCGGACTTGTCGGCGAGGATCTCGGAGACCAGCGGGTTCCAGGTGACGACGGCGGTGACGGCCTTGGTCTTGTAGGCGGCGACCATGTCGGCGTCGGAGGTGTTGGTGACCTTCACGTCGCGCTCGCTCATCTTGGCGGATTCGAGCGCCCGGGCCAGCAGGTAGTGGGAGACCGAGAACTCGACCAGATTGACCTTCTGCCCCTTGATGTCGGAGAGCTTGGTCTTGTCCTTGAGGATCACGGCGTCATTGCCGTTGGAGAAATCGCCGACGATCACGGCGGTGGTGTCCACGCCGCCAGCGGCGGGCACGGAGAGCGTGTCCATGTTCGTGACGGTCAGGGCATCGAAGGCACCGGCCGTGTATTGGTTGATGGATTCGACGTAATCGTTGAATTGGGTGACGTCGATCTTGATGCCGTATTTGTCGGCCCATTTCTTGACGATACCGTTTTCGGCGGCATAGCCCCAGGGCATCCAGCCCACATAGATCGACCAGGCGACCTTGAATTCCTTCTTCGGCGCGGCGAGCGCCGGGGAGGCGCCGGCGAT
The DNA here is from genome assembly GCA_002257205.1 of Rhizobiales bacterium 24-66-13. Lineage (GTDB taxonomy): Bacteria > Pseudomonadota > Alphaproteobacteria > Rhizobiales > Xanthobacteraceae > NCEH01. The sequence continues at coordinate 1,352 of NCHM01000564.1, forward strand.
CAGCGCGGCGGCACAGGCAAGGCCGAGAATTTTCGAGAAGCGAGAGCGCATATTCTATTCCCCTATCGTTAGGTCGAACGATGAGGAATTGGCGAGACTCCAGTGCCGCCAATTCCTTGGCCACCGAGGTCTCCCGGGCTTTTATCCCGCCGTGCACCCGGCCGGATGTCTCCCGGACCGGTGGCAGCTCTCGGACCAGCACATCGCGGATGCGATGCCGGAACCCTAGCCGCCAACTCTGCCCCTAATTGAGCAAATCGCGTGCCAGTTGCCGCCGACGCAGAATCAACGGGTTTCGCCAACGGCCGCGTGTGGTAGTGCACGCAGGGGGAGCATCGTGGGCTGAAAATAGGCAGAACTGGCCCTTATGATGCCCCGTGCATGCAAAAGGCAGCCGGCTCCAGGTCGGCTCTTATCGCCTCACCCAAGGGCCACATGGGTATCTGTGGAAACCCCGAGAAGAGCGGCCTGCGCATCCGCCGCTTTGTGGGCCGCGTCGAGGGTGGCGCTCCATTCGTCGATGACGCTGGAATCATGGCCGGTGACATTGGCGAGGCTCAATTGGTCCAGCGCCACGCCCTTCAGCGTGTAGGTGCGCAGATTCTCCGGCAGGGCGATCACCGTGGAGCCGTTGACCTCGCTCAGCACCACGCTATCCGCCGGCACCCAGCCGAAATTCAGCACGTCGGTTGTGGGCTGGAAATCGGTGATCACCTCCTGCTTGCCCCAGTTCCAGGTGATGTCGATGGTTTCCGGCGCATGGGCCACAGGCGCGGCGGAGACCACGCTGTCGAGCGCCCCATTGCCGCCGATCACCGTGTCCGGCGTCAGGTTGGAGGCATTGGCGATGTCGGAGAACGACTTGCCCTGCACCCAGCTGTCATAGGCCGCCTTCACCAAGCTCTGCGAACTGCCGGTCGCATCGCCCGAGAGATCGTAGAACATCATGCCGCCGAGCCCCTGGGACTGGGCCCATTCCGCCTTCATCGCCACCGAGGCGGGGGT
>NCHM01000565.1 GCA_002257205.1 Rhizobiales bacterium 24-66-13
GTGCATCGCCGAAAAGGGCGCGGTGCCGTCTGCCTTCCTCGAGCCCATGTCGGAGATTGACGGCGCGGGCGCCTGCGGCATGGATCACCCGTTCCGCGTCACCGGCCTCGAGGACGGCGCGGTCTCCGTGGAGCCCAAGGCGACGCTCGCTTGTCCCATGATCCGCGATCTCAATCTGTGGCTTGCCGAAGTGGTGCAGCCGGCTGCGACGGCTTGGATCGGCCAGCCGGTGGTGGGCATCCGGCAAATGTCGTCTTATTCCTGCCGCGGGATGAACGGGCAGGTGGGCGCGAAGATTTCCGAGCATGCGTTCGGCAATGCGCTGGATGTCGGCGCCTTCGTGTTCGCCGACGGGCGCGAAATCACGGTACGGAACGGTTGGAAGGGGCCGCAGGAGGCGCGCGGCTTCCTGCTCCAGGTGCAGGCGGGCGCCTGCGAGGTGTTCACCACCGTCCTGGCGCCGGGCTCGAACGTATTCCATTACGACCATATCCACGTGGACCTGATGCGGCGCCACAATCCGCGCCTGATCTGCAAGCCCGCGCCGCGTCCCATGGCGCCGCCGCCGCTGATGGTTTCGACGCCGCCGACGGTGCAATTTGGCGGTCGCTCGGAAGGCCAGCCCCTGGGCGCGCCGGTGCCCCAGGTTCCGCAAGGGGCGCGCATTCCCGGCGAGCCCATGAGCATCGCGCCTCCCGGCCAGCCGCCGCTGCCGGACCGTACGCCGCCGGGCTATGGGCAATCCCAGCCCGCCGGCACCGGGCGAGCGCCGAGCTATGGCCAGCAGCCTTATGGCGCGCCGCCGCCGGGCTATCCGCCGTCCGGCGATCCGGTGCAGCGCGTGCAGCCGCCGGGCACGGTCTATCAGCCCAATTCGCTGCGGCCGCCCGGCCCCATGTCCTACGGGCCGGCCGGTGCCGGCGATCCGCAGGTGACGGGCTCGATCGCGAACCGCAAATATTATTCCCCGACCTTGCCGCAGGCCTCCCCGATCCCTCTGCCCCAGGCCCGCCCGGGCGAGGATTGACAGGGCCCCGGGTCGCGGGGCGGAGGCACCCGGCGCGAACGCCGGGCGCCGGGTCGTCAGTGGATGACCATCGCGGTGAACGGCCACACATAGGCTTGCAGCATCACGAAGCAGCCGACGAGGCAGGCCAGCGCGATCGAGTGCCAGAACACGAACCGCAGGATCGTGCCTTCATGGCCGAACCAATTGGTGGCCGTGGAGGCCACCACGATGGACTGCGCGTCGATCATCTTGCCCATGACGCCGCCGGAGGAATTGGCCGCGCCCATCAGGATGGGGCTGAGGCCCAATTGCTCGGCGGTGATCTTCTGCAAGCCGCCGAACAGCACGTTGGAGGCGGTATCCGATCCCGTCAGCGCGACGCCGAGCCAGCCGAGCAAGGTGCCGAAGAAGGGATAGAGGAAGCCCGCATGGGCAAAGGCCAGGCCCAGCGTCGCATCGAGGCCCGAATAGCGGGTGAGGGTGCCGATGGCGAGCATGGCGGCGATGGTGAGCAGAGATTTGCGCACCACCCAAATGGTTTCGGCATAGGCCGTCACCATCCGCACCGGCGAGAATTTCATGAACGCGGCGGCGATAAGCGCGGCGATCAGAATGCCGGTGCCGGTATAAGAGAGATAGGTGAAGGCGAACACCGCGCCTTCCGCCACCGGCTTTGCCACCACCGGCGGCACCTTCAGGATCATGTTGTGCAGGCCGGTGACCGGCACGTTGATGGTGAAGATGGGATTGACCAAGGCCTTGAACCAGCCGGTGCCCCACAGCCCCACCACCAGGGAGAGAATGAACCACGGCACCCAGGACCAGATGACTTCGGCGCGGCTGGCCTTGGCGCGCGGCGGCGGCGGGGGCGGCATGGTGTCGGCGCTGGTGTCATGGGTGCGCAGCTTCGGCGACAGCCACAATTCCTTTGGCTGCCACACCTGCAGGAAGGCCACGAGGCACCCCATGGAGATGATGGAGGCGCCGATATCGACGATCCAGGGATTGATGAAGTTTGAAATCAGGAACTGCGGTACGGCGAACGACACGCCGGTGACCAGGATCGCCGGCCAGATCTGCCACATGCCCTTGCGCCCGGCGAACACCCAGATGAGCCAGAACGGCACGATGAGGGAGAAGAAGGGCAATTGCCGCCCCACCATGGCGCCGAGCAGATAGGGATCAAGCCCCGTCACCGAGGCCAGTCCCTGGATCGGGGTTCCGAGCGCGCCATAGGCGACGGGCGCGGTATTGGCGATCAAAGAGAGCCCCGAGGCGGCCAGCGGCGAGAAGCCGAGGCCGATCAGCAGCGCGCCCGTCACCGCGACGGGTGTGCCGAAGCCGGATGCGTGATGCCGCCGATGGATTGCTGGAGAATTTCGAACCACCCTTTCTCGACCGTGAGGCGATAAAGGAAAATGACGTTCAGAATAATCCAGCCGATCGGGAAAAATCCGGTGACGACGCCCAGCAGCGTCGCGCGGACGGCAAGATCCGCCGGCATGGTGAAGGCGAAAATGGAAATCGCGAGCGCCACCAGAAGGGCGAGAATTGCGGCAATGTGTGCGGAGACCTTGCCGGAGGCAATTAATACCAGAAGTGTAACGACGGGGATCGCCGCCGCGAGAGTCGACAGCACTGCACTGCCGAACGGGTCATAGACCTGATTCCACATTACATCGCTCCCTAGAGCCGTTTTATTTTTGCTTCAGATGCTGGTCGTCCAGCCCGCGCTATTGCGGGGCGACATCCTGCGTCTGTCAATGGTGAAACTCTTAAGAGATCAGCATTCGCCGGCTAAAGCTTAGGCATTAGCCTTGAATTTGCGCCGCGATGTGGAAGGGAATGATTCCAAAGTCTATATTACGTAGGGTAATATTGAGATTGATTCATGTGATTACCTAGCGTCATCATTCCGCACGGAATGAGACCGCATGTGCACGCGTTGGAAGTCGACTTTGCTACCCAGCTGTACCCGCAGGGCTTCCCGCACAAGGCGCGCGCCATGCAAAAGCAGAAGCCGCCGTCGCGCGGGGCGAACGGCGGCTTCTGGCAGGTGGCTTCGGGCACGTATCTTCCGGCATTTAAGCGGTGTTCGCCGGTGCGGCCGCGCACCCAAGGCGCGCGCGGCCGAAGAGGGGACTATTCCGCCGCTTCGGCGATCGCCTGGGGCTTCACCCAGCGCAGAACCGGGGCGCGGGCGGCGCGCGTCTCGTCCAGCCGGCGGCGCGGGGCATAATGGGGCGCGCCGAGGAAGCGCTCCTTCTCCCCAGCCTTCGCCGCCATCGCCAGATCCCGCAGGGTGGCGATGAACAGATCCAGCGAGGCCTTGGATTCGCTCTCCGTCGGCTCGATTAGCATGGCGCCGTGCACCACCAGCGGAAAATACACCGTCATGGGGTGATAACCCTCGTCGATCAGCGCCTTCGCGACATCGAGCGTGGACAGGCCGGTGCCCTCCAGCCAGGAATCGTCGAACAGCGCCTCGTGCATGGCCGGGCGCGTGGCGAAGGGTGCGCTCATCACGTCCTGGAGGCTGGCGCGGATGTAATTGGCGGAGAGGACGGCATCCTCCGCCGCTTGCCGCATGCCGTCGGCACCGTGGGAGAGCATCCAGGCGAGCGCGCGCACGAACATGCCCATCTGGCCGTGGAATGCGCTCATGCGGCCGAGTGCCTGCTCGGCGCCGGCCGCGCCCTGCTGCTCGACGAGGCGCAGGGTGTCACCGTCAGTCACCAGCGCCGGGGCGGGGGCGAAGGGCGCGAGCGCTTTTGAGAGCACCACCGGCCCCGCCCCCGGTCCGCCGCCGCCATGGGGGGTGGAGAAGGTCTTGTGCAGATTGATGTGCATGGCGTCGACGCCGAGGTCGCCGACCCGCACCTTGCCCAGGATGGCGTTGAAATTCGCGCCGTCGGCATAGAAATAGGCGCCCACCGCATGCACCGCCTCGGCGATCGCCACCACATCCGGCTCGAACAGGCCGCAGGTGTTGGGATTGGTGAGCATGATGGCGGCGACGTCTTCCGAGAGCGCCTTCTTCACCTCTTCCACATCCACCGTGCCGTCGGCGCGGGCGGGAATGGATTTCACCTGATAGCCGAGCAAGGCGGCGGTGGCGGGATTGGTGCCGTGGGCGCTTTCCGGCACCACGACGATACTGGGTTTGCGCCCGTTCGCCTCGTGCGCGGCCTTGATGGCCATCATGCCGCACAATTCGCCGTGGGCGCCGGCCTTGGGGGTGAGCGCCACCGCATCCATGCCGGTGAGGGTGAGCAGATAGCGG
>NCHM01000566.1 GCA_002257205.1 Rhizobiales bacterium 24-66-13
ACCGTGCGCCTGTTCACGCCCAGCCAGTCGGGCCTCGCCCTCATTCCGCAATCGGCGGGCGTGGTGCTGGGCGCGACCATCTCCGGCCGGGCGATGGCACGGCTGACCCATTACAAACTGCCGGCGATGATCGGGCTGTCCATCTCGTGCGCGTGCCTGGTGGCGTTCGCCCTGCTGCCGGACCACGTGCCCACGGCGCTGCTGCTGGTGATGCTCGGGCTCATGGGCATCGGCATCGGAACCGTGCTGCCGGTGTCCACGGTCGCGATCCAGAACGCCGTTTTGCCGCACCAATTGGGCACCGCCACCGGCACGTCCAATTTCTTCCGCGCTCTCGGCGCGGCCATCTTCGTGGCAATGCTTGGCGCGGTTCTACTCGGGGCGCTGGGCGTGTCCCAGCAGGGCGATATCGCGATGCTGGTGCACGATTCCGATCCGGCCGTGCTGAGCCACGCCTTCCATTTGGTGTTCGGAGCGGCGGCGGTGGCGATGCTGTGCGGCCTCGGCTTCCTGATCGCCATGGAGGAACGCCCGCTACGCCGCACCGTCCGCGACGCAGAAGAGGTGCCCGCCCTCGCCGAGTGAGCCGCCGGCGCGGAGCCGGTATCCTCCGAAAAACATATTTCCCGATCGCCCTGGAGGCCGAAGCCGTCAGGCTCCGGCCTGTCAGTGAGCGTCAGGAGGCGCTCGACTTGGCCTTCGCGGTTTTGGGGCTCGCAGGCTTGTTGGCCGCCGGCTTCTTGGCCGCAGCCTTGGGCTTCGCCGCAGCCGGCTCGTCCCCGTCCTTGGCAGCCTTGGTCGTGGCAGCCTTGGCCTTGGGTGCCGCCGCCTTCTTTGCCGGAGCCTTGCGCGCGGTCTTGCCGGCGGGCGCGGTCGCGGCCTTTGCATCGATCAGCGCGATCGCCTCCGCCAGCGTGAGCTGGTCGGGATCGAGCGCCTTGGGCAAGGTGGCGTTGATCTTGCCGTGATTGACATAAGGCCCGAACCGGCCCGGCCGCACGGTAATCGCCCCACCGCTCGGATGATCGCCGAGATTGCGGCCGGCCGTGGCGCCACCGCGCGCGCCCCTGCCCTTCGACTGTTTCTCGGCCAGGAGGGTGATCGCGCGATTGAGTCCGATGGCGAGAATATCGTCGCCGTCCTCAATGTTCGCATACACCTTGCCGTGCTGGATATAAGGCCCGAACCGGCCGATGCCGGCGAGAATGGGTTCGCCATCCTCCGGATGCACCCCGATGGGGCGCGGCAGCGCGAGCAGCGCAAGCGCTGTCTCAAGGTCCACATCGGCAGGCTTCAGGCCCTTGGGCAGGCTGGAGCGCTTGGGCTTGGCGCCGTCCACGCCCTCCCCCAATTGCAGATAGGTGCCGAAGCGCCCGTCGCGGATCGTGACTTCGAGCCCAGTCTCGGGATCGGCGCCGAGCTTGCGGGTGCCCTCGCCTTCCTGCGGCGCTTCCCCGCTGAGGGGCTGGGTATGGCGGCATTCGGGATAATTGGAGCAGCCGATGAAGGCGCCGAACTTGCCCATCTTCAGCGAGAGCCGGCCACTGCCACAGGTGGGACACAGGCGCGGATCCGTGCCGTCGGCCTTCGGCGGGAAGATGTGCGCGGTGAGCATCTCGTCGAGCGCATCGAGCACCTGCGAGACGCGCAGGTCCTTGGTGGCATCGACCGCCAGCGAAAAGTCCGCCCAGAATTCTCGAAGCACCTGCTTCCAGTCCACCTCGTCGGCGGAGACGCGATCCAGCTTCTCTTCCAGATCGGCGGTGAAGTCGTATTCCACGTACTTTTTGAAGAAGCTCTCCAGGAAGGCTGTCACGAGCCGCCCCTTGTCCTCGGCGACGAGGCGCTTCTTCTCAAGCTTCACATATTCGCGGTCCTGCAAGACCGCGAGCACCGCCGCATAGGTGGAGGGACGGCCGATGCCGAGCTCCTCCATGCGCTTCACCAGCGAAGCTTCAGAGAAGCGCGGCGGCGGCTCGGTGAAATGCTGGGCGGTCACGATCTCGCGCTTGTCCAGCTTTTCCCCAGCCGACATGGCGGGGAGCCGGCGGCTCTCCTCGTCCTCGTCGTCGTCGTCCTTGCCTTCGCGATAAAGCGCGAGGAACCCGTCGAACTTGACCACGGTTCCGGTGGCGGTGAGATCCAGCGTACGCGCGCCGGCCTGGGCGATGATGTCGGCCGTGGTGCGCTCCAGCGCCGCAGATTCCATCTGGCTCGCCACCGTGCGGGTCCAGATCAACTCATAGAGCCGGGCTTGGTCGGCATCGAGATGGCGCGCCACCTCGCGCGGGCTGCGATGGGAATCGGTGGGGCGGATGGCCTCGTGGGCCTCCTGGGCATTCTTGGCCTTGGTG
>NCHM01000567.1 GCA_002257205.1 Rhizobiales bacterium 24-66-13
GAACGCCAAGCGCTGTCATGAACGTCCGCGATGGCGGGGGCGTCCTGGGGCTTCGCGCGACGTATCTCGATGAGGCCCGTACTCATGCCCCAATAGGAGCAAACCTGCGCCTCCGCTTCAAGGGGCCTCAAGTCACGAATATGCGCCATCCCCTTTTTTGCCGAACCCGCCCAAAGCCCTGGCTGCAGAACCGGATGGCGCCCGCAAATGCGCGCTCCGGCGAAAAATGTTTCACGTGAAACATGGACTTAGCGCGGACGAACAGCGGTTTCGTGACGCTTCTCCGCGGCTTTGCGGCGCTCGACACCGCCATTTCGGGCGAAGTTGCACCTCGGATGAATCCGGCACGTCCGCTTTTGCGCCGGTCCTGGTTCAACCCCGCCGCCGAGTGCGCTAGGAAGGGGCATCGAACCGCGCGCCTCCCGCGCCGGACGTGCCAGCGCGAGGCGCGATGTTCCGCTTCCTGTTCCGCTTCTTCGGCTTCTGGATCCTGGCCGGCGGCTTCGTCGCTTTGGTGGTGGATGGAACGCGCTCCATCGCCTCGAGCCGGCTGATCCTCACCTCCACCCAGGATGCCTGGACCGCGCTCTCCCCCGCGAGCTTCGCGGCCGCCCAGGCCAAGATTGCGGCGCTCTCGCCCTGGGCCTGGAGCGATGCGGCGCTGCCGGTGCTCGGCCTGCCGCTGTTCCTGCTGCTGGCGATCATCGGCTTTCTCTTCCTCGCCATCGGGCGGGTGCGCCAGCGCTCGCGCTTCATCGCCAACTAGCCGACCCAACCGCGCGAACCCTCCCCCTCGCGCAATCGCCTCATCATCCCCATATTGGAGCGCGAGACGTTCGAGCCCATGCCGGACGAGCTGCGGGCGCACGGTCAGCCCGGTTCGTTCTAGGCGGTCGCGACGGCCTCCTTCACCCCACGAGCGCCCGGCGCTGCCGAACCCCGGCGATGCGCGGCGCAGACGAGGAGCCCGCCATGTTCTGGTCGAAGAAGTCCCTGGACCTGCCCACCGCCACCGAAGCCCTGCCCGGCCGCACCGAGGCGGTGAAGACCGCGCCCGCACATTTCGTCAATCACAAAGCCTTGAAGGGCCCGTTCCCCGCGGGCATCGAGACCGCGGTGTTCGCGCTCGGCTGCTTCTGGGGCGCGGAGCGCAAGTTCTGGCAGGTGCCGGGCGTGTATGTGACCGCCGTCGGCTATGTGGCCGGCCATACGCCGAACGCCACCTATCAGGACGTGTGCTCCGGCCGCACCGGCCATACCGAAGGCGTGCTGGTGGCCTATGATCCCGCGCAGGTGAGCTTCGCTCAATTGCTGAAGGTGTTCTGGGAAAGCCACGACCCCACCCAGGGCATGCGCCAGGGCAATGACATCGGCACGCAATATCGCTCCGGCATCTATGTGCCCGACGCGGCGCGCCGGGCCGAGGCCGAGGCCTCCAAGGCCGCGTATGAGGCGGCGCTGAAGGCGAAGGGCTACGGCCCCATCACCACCGAGATCCGCGACGGCGGCCCGTTCTATTACGCTGAGGAAGATCACCAGCAGTATCTCGCCAAGAATCCGGCCGGCTATTGCGGGCTCGGCGGCACCGGCGTGTCCTGCCCCATCGGCCTCACCGCCGCCGCCGAATAAGCCGGCGACATGACGTTGCGTGCGGCGCCCGGGATCTGAGGATCCCCGGCGCCGCGCCTCTTTCCAAACGCCGAAGCCGCGTTTAAGCCGGGGAGCCTCTGAAGGAGCGTTCCATGGCCTTCGTCATCCCCGCCCCCGCCGTTCCGAGCCTCGCCGTCGAGGGCTCGCAAGACCGTTTCCCGGTACACCGCATCTATTGCGTCGGGCGCAATTTCGCCGACCACGCCATCGAGATGGGGCATGATCCCAATCGCGAGCCGCCGTTCTTCTTCCAGAAGAATCCGGACAATCTGATCCCGAGCGGCTCCACCATTCCCTATCCCAAGCGCACGTCCGACCTGCATTTCGAGGTGGAGATGGTGGTGGCGCTGAAGGGCGGCGGCGAGGATGTGCCGGTCGAACAGGCGCTGGACCTGGTCTATGGCTATGGCGTCGGCCTCGATCTCACCCGGCGCGACCTCCAGGGCGAAGCCAAGAAGATGGGCCGCCCCTGGGAAGTGGGCAAGGCGTTCGAGCAATCCGCCCCCTGCTCGGCTTTGGTGCCGGCGGATCGCATCGGCCATCCGGATGCCGGGCGGGTGTGGCTCAACGTCAACGGCCAGCTGCGCCAGGATGGCGACCTCAACCAGATGATCTGGAAGGTGCCGGAAATGATCGCCACCCTGTCCACCCTGTTCCGCCTGGAGCCGGGCGACCTGATCTTCGCCGGCACCCCGGC
>NCHM01000568.1 GCA_002257205.1 Rhizobiales bacterium 24-66-13
CGCTCTTCGGGCCGTCGCGGGCCGCTCAACCGGGGTGGCGGATGCCTCAAACGGCCTTCGCGAACATAAGCACCGCCAGCAGGAAGGCAATCTCCGCCACCTGCTGTGTGGCACCCGCGACATCGCCCGTCTGCCCGCCGATCAGGCGCGCTGAAAGCCGTGCCATCGCAAATCCGGCCAGGGCCGGGGCGATCAGCCCCGCAAAGGTGGCGCTCACGCCGAAGCTCGGCACCAGCAGGACCGCGACGACGAGCGCGGCCATGAGGGCGCAAGCCATTGCGGCATCGGCGCCGGGCTGTCCTGCGCCCGCAGAAGCGCCATCCGCGCGGGCGGGCGGCAAAACCTGAAGCAGAACAATTCCCGCCGCCCGCGAGGCCGCGCCGGCCGCGACCAGCGCAAGCACAGCGCGCACCGGCCCGCCGAGCACCAGCAGCGCCTCGAGACTTGCAACTCTGATCAAAAGTGAGAGAGCAAGCGCACACGCGCCATAGGTGCCGATGCGGCTGTCGCGCATGATCTCAAGCCGCCGGTCCCTGTCACGGCCTCCGCCGAAGCCGTCCGCCGTATCGGCGAGACCATCCTCATGGAAGGCACCGGTGGCCAGCACCAGCGTGGCGATGGAGAGGCATGCGGCGAGAAAGGGCGGGAAGCCGAGGGCCGACGCCAGAAGCAGCACCGCGGCGCCAAACAGGCTGATGGCGGCACCGGCCAAGGGAATCGCATAGGCGATGCGCGCGAGAGGCGGCGCGCCGAAAGGCATGTCCTCCCCGTTCCGGGCCGGCACAGGCAGCCGCGAGAAGAAGCGCAGAGCGACGAACAGGTCCTCGACGAGGCGATTGCGGGTCATGCGCCGGATCCGGTACGGCCGCGCAGTTCGGCGGCGGCTCTTTGGGACCCTTATTTGCGCCTTGGGTCAAGCAGGTGCGCACAAGCTGGCGCGTCGCGTTTGCATTCGGCGGCTCGGCCGGTATAGTCCCGCCGCTTCGCCCGGCCTTGTGCCACCTGCGCGCGGCCTGGCCTTTCTTCAGATAGAACGAGGATGCACATGTTCATTACGCCCGCTTTCGCCCAGGGCGCCACGGCCGCCGGCGGCGGGACCGACATGCTCATTCAGCTTGCCCCGTTCCTCTTGATCTTCGTGGTCATGTATTTCCTGATCCTGCGTCCCCAGCAGAAGCGCGCCAAGGCGCATCAGGAAATGGTGAACTCCCTGCGCCGCGGCGACGTGGTGGTCACGGCAGGTGGTTTGGTTGGCAAGGTTGCGCGTGTGGTCGACGAGGCCGAGGTCGAGTTGCAGATCGCCGACAATGTGAAGGTGCGCCAGCTGCGCTCGCAGATCACAGTCGTACGGTCCAAGGCCGAACCCGCTAAGGATGAGGCGGCCTCCTGAGGCCGTAGAATCGCAAGACGATGCTGCACTTTTCCCGGCTAAAGACGACGGCGATTCTCGTCATCACGGCGATCGGTATTCTGTTCGCCCTTCCCAATCTGCTTCCGCCAGCCGCCTTGGCGGTGCTGCCGTCGTGGCTCGCGTCAAGCCGCGTGACGCTCGGCCTTGACCTTCAGGGCGGCTCGCACATCCTCCTGGAGGTGGACGGCGCGGCCCTGCGCAAGGAGCGGGCCGAGCAGATCCGGGACGAGGTTCGCAATGTGCTGCGCGAGCAGCGCATCGGCTATAGCGGGCTGACGATTCGCGACACCGCGATCCAGCTTCGTCTGCGCGATCCAAACGACACGACCAAGGCGGTGGCGGAGCTGCGCAAGCTCGCGGCGCCCATCACCAATACCCTGCTCGGCGGTAGCACCGGCGAAATGGACCTCACGGTCTCCAGCGCGAGCGAGGGGGCAGTTACCGTCACCCTGACGGATGCCGGGCTCACCGCCCGCATCCGCTCGGCGGTCGATCAGTCGATCGAGATCATCCGCCGCCGTATCGACCAGCTCGGCACTGTGGAACCAAACATCCAGCGCCAGGGCGCGGACCGCATTCTGGTGCAGGTCCCCGGCCTTCAGGACCCGCAACGCCTGAAGGCCCTGCTGGGCCAGACCGCCAAGCTGTCGTTCCGCATGGTGGACCAATCCATGTCGCCCCAGCAGGCGCTGGAAGGCCGCCCGCCGCCGGATTCCGAAGTGCTCCAGGGCCAGGACGGCATTCCTTACCTGGTGGAGAAGCAGGTTCGCGTTTCGGGTGAGGATCTGGTGGATGCCCAGCCCGGCTTCGACCAGAACACGCGCCAGCCCATCGTCACCTTCCGCTTCAATTCCAACGGCGCCCGCCGCTTCGCCGCGACCACGCAGGCGGCGGTCGGCCAGCC
>NCHM01000569.1 GCA_002257205.1 Rhizobiales bacterium 24-66-13
CTCTCAGCCCGGCGGCATGCCGATGGGCTGCCCGCGGCAGGGCAGGGACCGTTCCGTGACCATATAGATCACCAGATCGGGCTTGAAGCGCTCGACCGCCGGCCATTCGAACTTGCAGGCGCTGTGGTGCATCCAGGCAAAGCGGCTCGCCACCCGCTCCAGCAGGCGCGGCCAGTAATGCTGCGAGAAGGAATCGCCGATCACCAGGATGCTCGGCCCCGCATGCCCGGTCGCATAGGCATAGGGCTGGAACGGGTCGTCCGCCGGGCGCTCCGGCATCAGCCCCTTCAGGGGAGTCAGGACCGGCTTGGGATTGGAGGCGATCTCGCCATAATCCTTGTCGCCGGTGGGGTTCGCCTCGCCGAGATAGCGGGCAAGATCGCCGGAGGGCGCATCCTGCAAGGGGCCGATCGCGCTGTCGAGCGCGATCTCCAGATCGGGCCGGCCGGCGGCGGCCATCATGGCGTTGAAGGCGAGCACCGAGCTGCGCTGGTTCCAATGGGTGTCGGTGCGGCGGAACACCGGCCCCTGCGCCTTCGCCGCGATGAGAATCGGACGCAGGTCCACATAGGCGATGCCGCGCTTTTCCATCTGCTCGGTCAGGAAATCGAGCTCGGTGGGATGGGTCATCTGCCCGCGCGCCCAGGCCGGCAGCTTCTCCGGCAGCACGGTCGCGGCATTGGGCGGGGAGGAGACCACCAGCTTCGCTCCGCGCGCTTTCAGCAGGGCGTCGAGGCGCGAGAGCGTGTCGGCAAGCTCGGTCATGGGCTTGATGCGGAACAGCCGGCCCAGCGACTGCTCCAGCGTCTGTTCGCCGGTGAAGAACATCTGCCCGCCCTCACCCAGCAGCACCGGCCGTTCGCGGGTGGACTTCATGGCCCGCAGATAGGTCGCATTGCCCGCCATTATGAGGCCGCGAAAGCCGTAGCGGCCGTTGATGAAGGGGTCGAGCCGCTCGGTGGCGTGCACCCACCAGCGTTCCTGCGGCGTCGTCATCAGGCGCACCGGGCCGGGCAGGTCCGGCAGCACAAGACCCAGCGTCGGCAGGGTGAGCACCGCCATGAAGAAGAAGCACCACCAGCGGCGGTAGGCGAGCAGGAGAGACATGCCGCTAGAACCGGAAATAGAGGAAGGGGCTGTAATTGGATGCCCCCACCGTGATGAACGACAGCACGAACAGCACCAGCATGATCAGGCTGTCGCACGCGCCATAGGCGAGCCGCCGCATGTTCGGCGAGAGCGGGCCCGCGGGCAAGGTGGGCAGGCCGTACATGGCCAGCGGCCAGGCAAGGATCATCACCGCGATGGTCAGCGGTTGGAGCGCCACCAGCAGGCCCGGCGCCAGCGGACCGAAGCCGTTGAGGCCGATCATGCCGGCGAAGATGTCCATGGCCTGCGGCAGGCCAAGTGCGCGGAACCACACCCAGCCGAACAGCACCACCAGCAGCACGTAAAGATGGCTCACCACCTTGGGCCCGGCGGCGAGCGCTTTGCCGAAGCGGGTGCGCTCCAGCACCAGGAAGGCGCCGTGATGCGCGCCCCAGATCACGAAGGTCCAGCTCGCCCCGTGCCACAGGCCGCACAGCAGGAACACTGTCCATAGATTGAGCGCGGTGTGCAGATGCCCATGCCGGTTGCCGCCGAGCGGGATATAGACATAGTCGCGGAACCAACTCGACAGGCTCATGTGCCATTTGCGCCAGAAATCGGTAATCGACAGCGCACCATAGGGCAGGCGGAAATTGCGCGGAAACTTCAGGCCCATGGCGAGGGCGAGGCCGATGGCCATGTTGGAATAGCCGCCGAAGTCGAAATAGATCTGCAGCGCGTAAGCGAGCACGCCGATCCAGGCGGTGAAGAAGTTCGGCGCGGTGGTCTGGTCGAACACCATGGTGGCGAGGGGGGCCACCTCGTCCGCGATCAGCACTTTCCAGGACAGGCCGATGACGAAGATGCGCAGGCCCGCCGAGACCCGGCCGACCGTGGTGCGCCGTTCACGGATGCGGTGGGCGATGGTGGAATAGCGCACGATCGGACCCGCCACGAGCTGCGGGAACATGGTGATATAGACCGCGATCTCCTCCAGCCGGCCATTGGCGCGCGCGCGTCCGCGATACACGTCCACCAGATAGGAGATGGCGTGGAAGGTGAAGAAGGAGATGCCGAGCGGCAAGGCGAGGTGCACCACCGGCACCTGGACGCCGAGCGGCTCCAGCAGCACGTTCAGGTTCTCGGCCAGGAACCCGGCATATTTGAACACGATCAGGCCGGCGAGATTGAGCGCCACCGCGAGCGCCAGCATGGGC
>NCHM01000570.1 GCA_002257205.1 Rhizobiales bacterium 24-66-13
GCCGGACATCACCCATTCCATCGGGCTCGTGGTGCCGCATCGCGAGCCGACCACGCCCATCACCGCGGCGCTGGTGGCGGAAGCCCGGCGCATCGCGCCTCGGCTGGAACAGAATCTGATCATGGAGCGCGATCCCGCGCTCGCCGCCCTCAAGCCGTAGCGCGGCGCTCCGAGCGCGCTACTGAACCGCGACGTCCTGTGCGCGCGTCTCGAGCGGTGCGGGGCCCGGCGCCATGATGGGCTTGGCGCACCCGTCCGGCGCCGCCACCGGACGCCCGCCCGGCACATGCCCCTGCTCCTGGTGGTGCTTCAGCCGCATTTCCAGGAATTCGATACGGTCCAGCAGGGCGGCGACGGCTTCTCCCACCGGGTCCGGCATCAAATGATGCTCGAGGTCGATCCGCCCGTCGCCCAATCGCCGGCGCTCGGACAGGGGCTTCACGATCCGGCCAGGAATGCCCACCACGGTCATGCCCGGCGGCACGTCCTCCACCACCACCGAATTCGCCCCGACGCGGGCGCCGACCCCGACCGTGATCGGGCCGAGGATCTTGGCACCAGCTCCCACCAGGACGCCGTCCATCAGGGTCGGGTGGCGCTTGCCGGCGGTCCAGGATGTGCCGCCGAGCGTGACGCCGTGGTAGAGCGTGACGTCATTGCCCACTTCCGCCGTCTCGCCGATCACCACGCCCGCCCCGTGGTCGATGAAAAACCGCGCGCCGATCCGCGCGCCGGGATGAATATCCACATTGGTGACGAGGCGACCGAACCAGGACAGGAAGCGCGCCAAAAATTTCGCCTTGCCCTGCCAGAGCCGGTGCGCACAGCGATGCCAGATCACGGCATGCACACCGGGATAGGTCAGCACGATCTCGAGGGTAGCGCGCGCCGCCGGGTCGCGCGACTTCACGCACGCGATGTCGTCGCGGATCTGGCGCCACAGGCTTGGCGCGCGCAGCACCACGGGCACGGAACGGTTGACGGCGGCGGGGGCCTCTTGACGACTCGTTCCCATGATCATGTCGCGCTCCCGACGGTGGACCGGCGCAGCCGAAGGGCTGCCTCGGTGAAGGTGTCCTCATAGAATCGCAGCAGCATTTCCGAAGGCACGGTAGCCTTGGTGCGCACGGCGAAGGCCCGCACCCGCTCCAGGATCGCCCTGCCCCGCGCCACGTCCACGACGATGCCTTCGTCCGCCAATGCCTTCTCCACCGCCGCAAGACCCGAATGCTTGCCGAGCACCACCCGATGGCCGCGCCCGAACAATTCCGGGTTCAGCGCCTCGTAGGTGGCGCGATCCTTCAGCAGGCCGGAGACATGGATGCCGGATTCATGCGTGAAGACATCGGCGCCGACGATCGCCTTGCCACGCGGCACCGGACGGCGGGCCGCGAGCGAGACCTGTTCCGCCAGCGGGCCGAGGGCGGCGGGCGTGATGCCGGTTTCGGCGCGGGCGGTCTGGCGCAGCGCGATGGCGACCTCCTCCAGCGCCGCATTACCGGCGCGCTCGCCGAGCCCGGCGACCGTGACGCTGGCGTGCCGTGCGCCGCCCATCACCGCCGCGAGCGTATTGGCGGTGGCGAGGCCGAGATCGTCATGGGCGTGAAATTCCAGCTCCAGGTCGCTCGCCGCCGCCACCCGGCGCACCAGGGCATAGGTGGAGAAGGGATCGAGCACGCCGAGCGTATCGGCGAGCCGCAGGCGGAACGCACCGGCCGCGCGGGCCGTCTCCGCAAGGCGGCAGAGGAAGTCCGGATCCGCGCGCGAGGCATCTTCGCCGCCCACCGCCACTTCGAAGCCCAGCGTGCGCGCGAGCGAGACGATGCGGGTGACGGCCTCCAGCGCCCAGGCGCGGTCCTTGCCCAGCTTGCCCGCCAATTGCCGATCCGAGGTGGGAACGGAGAGATTGACGATGCCGACCCCGGAGGCCACCGCCGCCATGAGGTCATCTTCGCTCATGCGGCACCACGCCATGACGCGGGTCGGCAGCTTCAGCGACACGATGGAACGCAGGGTCTCGATTTCCTCGTCGCCCATCGCCGGCGTGCCGGCTTCGATCTCCGGAACACCAGCCGCGGCGAGCGCCTCGGCGATCTCGATTTTTTCGCGCCGTGTGAAGGCGACGCCGGGCGCCTGCTCGCCATCCCTCAATGTCGTGTCATTGAGGAAAACGTCGCGGAAGCGCACGTCTTCATTCGAGCCGGGCGTGTTTGCGAAGCCGGGCCGGCCCTCGGTGGTCTTGGCGGATTTGGATGTCTTAGCGAGCATGGTGTGTCTCGGC
>NCHM01000571.1 GCA_002257205.1 Rhizobiales bacterium 24-66-13
ATCTCCTGGGTGCGGCCGGATTGCTTGCCGGTGGTGGATTCGCGCCGGGTGCGCTCCAGCGTGGCGCGCGGCAGCATGGAATATTCCGCCGTCACCCAGCCGCGTCCCTGGCCCTTGAGCCACGGCGGCAGGCGCTCTTCCAGGGTCGCCGCCACCAGCACATGGGTATCGCCGAACTTGACGAGGCACGAGCCCTCGGCATGGCGCAGAACGTTGCGCTCGAAGGAAACGGCTCGCATCTCGTCGCTCGCGCGGCGGCTCGGGCGCATAATCTATCCAATCCGTTGTGAAACTGGCCGTCGTTTTAGGGGTGGGCGCGCGCCGGGGCAAGGGGCGTGGTATCGTGCGCCATGGTTCAGGCGGGCGCGGCGTGCAAACCGGCGATGGTGTCGCGGCAAGATAACCGGCAAGATCACCTGCCGGATTTTCGGCGCCACAAGGGGAAACCCTCACTGGCACCGCGAACCTGTCCGCCTGTTTCATGTCGCCCGCCCGAGCCGGAGTGAGGCCTTGCCCATCGACCCCATCATTCCTCCCTTTTCAGCCGCCCTTGGCCAGATCGACGAGCGCTCGCGCGAGATTTTCCGCCAGATCGTGGAAAGCTATCTCGCCACCGGCGAGCCGGTGGGCTCGCGCAATATCGCCCGTCTCATTCCCATGTCGCTGTCGCCGGCTTCCGTGCGCAATGTCATGGCGGACCTGGAGGCGGCCGGGCTGATCTATGCGCCCCACACCAGCGCCGGCCGCCTGCCGACCGAACGCGGGCTGCGCTTTTTCGTCGATGCGCTGATGGAGATCGGCGACGTCAGCGAAGGCGACCGCCGCAATATCGAATCCCAGGTCGCCGCCGCCGCCAAGGGCTACACGGTCGATGGCGTGCTGCGCGAGGCCTCCGCCTTGCTCTCCGGCCTGTCGCGCGGCGCCGGCGTGGTAACGGCCATCAAGACCGATCCGCGCCTCAAGCATGTGGAATTCGTGCCGCTGGATACCAACCGGGCCCTGGTGATCCTGGTGTCCGAGGACGGGCAGGTGGAAAACCGGGCCGTGCCGCTGCCGCTCGGCTTGCCGGCCTCGGCGCTGACCGAGGCGACCAATTTCCTCAACGCCCATATTCGCGGCCGCACCTTGGCCGAGGCGCGGGCCGAGATGGAAAACCTGTTGAGCGACCTGCGCCAGCAATTGGATGCCCTGACCGCGCGGGTGGTGGAGGCGGGCCTTGCCTCCTGGTCCGGCGACGTGCCGGCGGAGCGCAAGCTGATCGTGCGCGGGCAGGCGAAATTGCTGGAGGATCTCCATGCGCTGGAGGATCTCGAACGCATTCGCCTGCTGTTCGACGATCTGGAGTCGAAGCGCGACGTGGTGGATCTGCTCGGCCGGGCGGAGGATGCCCAATCCTTGCGCATCTTCATCGGCTCGGAGAATAAATTGTTCTCCCTCTCCGGCTCCTCCACCATCGTCGCGCCGTATCACGACAGCCAGGGCCGGGTGCTGGGGGTGCTGGGTGTGATCGGTCCGACCCGGCTCAATTATGGGCGCATCGTGCCCATGGTGGACTTCACGGCGCGGGTCGTGAGCCGCGTTCTCGGCGCTCCAGGTGCCGACGCGGCTTGATTTTTCCCGCCATGCCCCCGATATGCGGGGCGAAATTGATGCACTTCCCCTTTGGGCGGTGTTTGCAGCGATGAGGACATGGGCATGAGCGATCAGGGTGGCGCGAACGACGCGAAGCCCCATAGCGACCTGAACTCCGATCCGGAGGGCGCGGAAATGGAAGCGCTCGCCGAGGCGGAGCAGGCTGGTGGACTCCACGCGGAAAAACAGCGGCTGGAGGGCGAGGTCGCGAACCTGAAGGACAAGTTCCTGCGCGCCTATGCGGAAGCGGAAAACATCCGCCGCCGGGCCGAAAAGGAAGTGGCCGATGCCAAGACCTATGGCATCGCCTCCTTCGCACGCGATGTATTGAACGTCGCCGATGATCTCGCCCGCGCCCTCGGCGCGGTGGAGGCGGAAGCCAAGGAAAAGGCGGAAGGCGCGTTCAAGGCGCTGCTCGACGGCCTGGAACTGACCGAGCGCAGCCTTCACAAGGGCCTGGAGAAGCACGGCATTCGCAAGGTGGAGCCGGTGGGGGAGAAATTCGACCCCAATCTCCACCAGGCCATGTTCGAGGTGCCCGACGCGAGCGTTCCCAACGGGACCGTCGTGCAGGTGGTGCAATCGGGCTATGTGATCGGCGACCGGGTCCTGCGTCCCGCCATGGTCGGTGTTTCGCGCGG
>NCHM01000572.1 GCA_002257205.1 Rhizobiales bacterium 24-66-13
CCTGGCGGATGCGGCCGGGCTGCGCCTCGTGCGCATTCGCCGCATCAGCCCGCAGCCCGACATGGGCCCGGTCGCCGCCGCGCCGATGATGATGAAGGCCGATGCGCGCGCGGTGCCGATCCAGGCGGGGGAGACCACCGCCCGCGCCCAGATCACCATCGTCTATGACGCCGAGCCGCGCTGAGCCGGCGCCTGTCGCCGCTCAGGTGATATCGTCGCGGCGGGCTTTCGCGGCCCGCTGCAGTGAATTGGGAGGCAGCAGCAAAGTGAGTGCCTCCGGCATGATACGATAGTGCAGGGGCATGGTCTCGCGGGTGATTTCGCCGTCGGTCGCCACCCAGGCGCGGCGCCGGCGCGGGGCGTGGATGGTGAGCGCCTTGGCGCGAAACGAGTGGATGCCGGGATTGTTGCGCCAGGATTCCACCAGCAGATCGGCGCCGACGCGGATCTTGGCCAGCGCACCGCGCTCCTCGGCGATGTGGATTTCCAATTCCCCGCCATCGAGACGCGAGCGATGCCAGCCCGGCGCGTCGAAGGCATTGTTCGTCACGAGCGCCGCATAGGCGTCGATGGGCTCGCGCCGCCCCTCGATCTCGATTTCCAGCGACATGCGGCCGGAGCGGGTGAGCGCCTTGCCGAGCGCCATGAGCCAGCCGAGGATGCGCCCGCGCGAATCGCGCACCGCCTCGCGGGCAAGCGCCATTTGCGAAAAGAAGCCGACGCCGGAGACGCCGTGGAACGCGCGCCCGTTCAGGGTCGCCACATCCACCCGCATGGGCTCGGCCTCGCGCAGGCCCTGGAGCGCCCCTGGCAGGTCGCGCGGCAGGCCGATGTCATGGGCGAGCAGATTCATGGTGCCGAGCGGCAGCACGCCGAGCGCGGTGTCGGTCTCCGCAAGCACGGAGGCCGCATAGCTCAGCGTGCCGTCCCCGGCGCCGACCACCAGCGCATCATAGCCCTTGCGGCGCGCGGAACGGATCGCCTCGATCATCTCCGCACCTTGAAGGACCACCACGTCGATGTCCTTGCCCGGCTCGGTCAGGGCCTCGTCCACCTCCTGGCGCAGACGCTCGGCGCCAAGATCCTGCACGGTGCCGGCTTTTGCATTGAGTACCACCAGGGTTCGCCCCATGTTCTGTCTCCGAGTGCCGCCAGCATCAAAGCGGGCGTATGATTTGGCTAAGGGCGATAGGGGCTGTGAGAATGTCTAACATTGAGGGAACGCAGGCGCGGCCATGGATTTTCCGGTTGCGCGCCGGCTTGCTGCTGCTGGTGGCCTTGGTGTTCTTCAGCATTTCGGGCGGAAATTTCGTCGCCCGACAGTTTGGGCTCACCTGGCTGTGGGCGCTCGGGCTGGCGTTCGTCTTCGCTCTTCTTCTGGGCTATGGCGTGGCGCGCTTGACGCGGGCCATGTATTTGTCCGGTGCCGCCGTGCTGACGCTGCTGACCACATATCTTGCCTATGACTTTCTGCGCAACGCGGTCGGCTGGTCGCAGACCACCTCGCTCATCCTGGCTGCGGTGCCGTTTGTTCTGATGGGAGCCGCCTTCTGGGATTTCCGCCGGTTGAAGGAGGAAATCCGCAAATGGGCGGATGCGCGTTGAGCGGAGCGCACGGGGGGAACGAAAGCATTGCCTTTGTGGTTCCACGGCGGAAAGCCTTCTGTGGAGTGCGGCTATGCTCAAATACGCTATCATTTTCCTTGTGATTTCCATGATCGCTGGGGCAATGGGATTCTTCAACGTGTCGGCGGTCGCGCGCCGCATTTCGTTCGTGCTGTTTGGAATCTTCATTGCCCTGGCGGCGCTGGTGCTTCTGGCCTTCGTGCTACTCGGCGAGGCGACCGGCTCGGCGTCGCTGTTGCCCTCCTTCCTTCTTACCTAAGGGCATGTGCAGTCCGGCGCGGCGCATTCAAGGGCGCGCGCCGGTGATGCGCGTGCGGTGCGGCGGCAAGCGACGTTTTGGGAGTTGAGCCGATGACGCGGGCGCAATAGCCTCAGCGGCATGAAGCCGGACAACGGCTTCGCGGGGTCTTCCAGAGGAGAATAATGATGCGTCGCCTTGCCCTCGCCGCGGCGGTCGGGATGGTCGCCTTCGGCGCCATGCCCGCGCTGGCACAACAGAAGGTGGTGAACGTCTATAATTGGTCGGACTATATCGACGAGTCGGTCTTGGAGGACTTCACCAAGGAGACCGGCATCAAGGTCCGCTACGACGTGTTCGACAGTAACGAGGTGCTGGAAACCAAGCTTCTGGCCGGAAA
>NCHM01000573.1 GCA_002257205.1 Rhizobiales bacterium 24-66-13
TGCAGGGCGCTTTCGTCCTCCACCTCCAGGCCGGCCGGCGTCAACCCCGCCTGAAGCGTGGAGCGGATGCGCGCAAGATGCGTCGTCGTGGATGAAGGTTCCATGGGCGAAGAGGTAACGCCGCCATCGCCGCGCCGTCAATGCGGCCGAAGGCGCGGGCGCGATGCACAGGATTGGATCAATGCGCCATGGCGCAAAAGCGCGGGCAATCCTATATCTGCGAAGATGCCCGACGCACCATCGGGCCGCGCCTGCCCTTTCGGCACCGCCTCAGGCGGCCTTCCTGTTTTCATCCCCTTGCTTGCCGCACTGCGGCGCGACGGCCATAATCGAATTATGAAGAACGACTCCCCCTTCTTCGACAGCATTCGGGTGAAGCCCAGTGCCGATCGCCTGCGCAGGCCCACCTGCGCCACCTGCGACTGGCCCGGCTGCACGCGCGACGGCACGCACCGCGCCCCCAAGGGGCGAGCGGCGGAAGGGGAATATTGGAATTACTGCATCGACCATGTGAAGCAGTACAACCAATCGTACAATTATTTCGCCGGCATGAGCGATGATGCCGTGTTCGCCTATCAGAAGGACGCCATCACCGGCCATCGCCCCACCTGGAAAATGGGAACGCGCGGCGCGGACCCCGCAACCGCCGGCGCCCATCGCGACCCGTTCGGCTTCACCCAGGAGATGGGCGGCACCGCCGGCTTCGAGGCGCCCCAGCCGGAAGGCCGCATCGTCCGCACCCTGGAGCGGCAGGCGCTGGAAGTGCTCGGCCTGGAAATCTCCGCCACCGGGGTGGAGATCAAGGCGCGCTTCAAGGAATTGGTGAAGCGCCACCATCCCGACGTGAATGGCGGCGACCGTTCCGCCGAAGACCGGTTGCGCAGTGTCATCCAGGCCTACAACACCCTGAAACAGGCCGGTTTTTGTTGAATACGCGGATGGCGGCCGCGACGAGACGCCCCGCCGAGAGAATTTTTGCAGCAGCGGAAAAACCTTTAAGGTGCCGCACGGATCAACAAGCAAGACGACGCGCGCGAACCCAGCAAGCGCATACGGAGGCGTTATGAGCGGCACCGAGACCATTGCCCCGACCCCGGATATGAAGGTGTCGGTGCGCCAGGTGTTCGGCATCGACATCGACATGGAAGTGCCGGCCTTTTCCGAGGCCGAAAGTCATGTTCCGGATCTCGACCCTGACTATCTGTTCGACCGTCCCACCACCCTCGCCATCCTCGCCGGCTTCGCGCACAACCGGCGCGTGATGGTGACCGGCTATCACGGCACCGGCAAATCCACCCATATCGAGCAGGTGGCGGCGCGCCTCAACTGGCCCTGCATCCGCATCAATCTCGACAGCCATATCAGCCGTATCGACCTGATCGGCAAGGATGCGATCGTCGTGAAGGATGGCCTGCAGGTCACCGAATTCCGCGACGGCATCCTGCCCTGGGCGCTGCAGAACAACATCGCTTTGGTGTTCGACGAATATGACGCCGGCCGCCCGGACGTGATGTTCGTGATCCAGCGCGTGCTGGAAGTCTCCGGCCGCCTGACCCTGCTGGATCAGAACCGGGTCATTCGCCCGCATCCCTCGTTCCGCCTGTTCGCCACCGCCAATACGGTCGGCCTCGGCGACACGACCGGGCTCTATCACGGCACGCAGCAGATCAACCAGGGCCAGATGGACCGCTGGTCCATCGTCACCACCCTGAACTATCTCGCCCACGACAAGGAAGTCGAGATCGTGCTCGCCAAGGCGAAGCATTATCAGACCCCAGAGGGGCGCGACATCGTCAACCGCATGGTGCGCCTCGCGGATCTGACCCGCAGCGCGTTCATCAACGGTGATCTTTCCACCGTCATGAGCCCGCGCACGGTCATCACCTGGGCCGAGAATGCGGACATCTTCAAGGATCTCGCCTTCGCTTTGCGCGTGACCTTCCTCAACAAGTGCGACGAGCTGGAGCGCGCGCTGGTGGCGGAACTGTACCAGCGCTGCTTCGGCGTGGAATTGACCGAAAGCACGGTCAACGTCGCCCTCGCCTGAGGCGCCGCGGCGGCGCGTCCCCCGGACGCGTGCCGCTCCTCCTCCTCTCGGAGGATGATGGAGGGAGAGGACCCGCGTGGGCCGCCCCCTCCCCGCCGCCCCGGTGGCGGCACCATGTCGTGACCGGCGCGCAGCGCGCCAAACACAGGGCCAGCGGCGATGCCTCCCTCCAACAAGACTGTGAAGACCGCCCCCAAGGAAGCGCGGCTGCTTCAAGGCGATCGCCGGGGTGGGCGAATTCGACGTCACCTTCGCCAATGAGCGCCCCTCCCTGAGCCCCGACCGCGTGCGCCTGCCCGAACCGCCGCGCCGCTTCTCCACCCAGGACGCCGCCGTGGTGCGCGGCCATGCGGATTCCCTCGCTTTGCGCCTCGCCTGCCACGACCAGAGCGTGCATCGAAAGATGCTGCCCACCGGCGATACCGCCCGCGCCGTGTTCGAGGCGGTGGAGCAGGCGCGCGTGGAGGCGCTGGGCGGCAATCGCATGACCGGCGTCCAGCGCAATATCAGCGCCATGCTGAACGACCGCTACCATCGCGGTCCCTATGCCGACATCACCGAGCGCGCCGACGCGCCGATCGAGGAAGCGGTCGCCTTGATGGTGCGCGAGCGCCTCACCGGGCAGGCCCCGCCCCCCGCCGCCCGCAAGATCGTCGATCTGTGGCGCGACTATATCGAGAGCCGGGCGGAGGGCGACCTCGCCCGCTTCGCCGAGAGCATCGAGGACCAGAAGAAGTTCGGCGAGATCACGCGCGAACTGCTCTCCTCGCTGGAAATGGGCGAGGACAGCGGGCTTGAGACCGACAAGGACAGCGAAGAGGACGACAATCCCGCCGGCCGCGAGGAACAAGGCGGCGAGGAGGGCGATGCCAGCGAGGACGACAGCCAGCAGGGCGCCACCGAGGTGGAAGCCGAGCTCGCGCAGGAGGAATTGCCCGACAGCGCGGTGGAGAGCGAGGCCGGCCCGCCCGCCGAGAGCCCCGACGATGGCGACATGGGCGACAGCGAGGAGGCCGCCGAGCCCTGGCAGCCCCGCACGCCCCAGGCGGCCGACACCAAGGGCCCGGAATATCACGCCTTCACCACCAAGTTCGACGAGGAGGTGCACGCCGAGGAGCTGTGCGACACCGAGGAGCTGACGCGCCTGCGCTCCTATCTCGACAAGCAATTGAGCAATCTCCAGGGTGTCGTCTCGCGCCTCGCGAACCGCCTGCAACGCCGCCTGCTGGCGCAGCAGAACCGCGCCTGGGAGTTCGACCTGGAGGAAGGCATCCTCGATCCCGCGCGCCTGTCCCGCGTGGTCACCGATCCCGGCGCGGCGCTCTCGTTCAAGCGCGAGCGCGACACCGAGTTCCGCGACACGGTGGTGACGCTGCTGATCGACAATTCCGGCTCCATGCGCGGGCGGCCCATCACGGTGGCCGCCACCTGCGCGGACATTCTCGCCCGCACGCTGGAGCGCTGCGGCGTGAAGGTGGAGGTGCTCGGCTTCACCACCCGCGCCTGGAAGGGCGGGCAATCGCGCGAGGCGTGGCTCGCCGGCGGCAAGCCGGCCAATCCCGGCCGTCTCAACGATCTCAGGCACATCGTCTATAAATCCGCCGATGCGCCCTGGCGGCGGGCGCGGCGCAACCTCGGGCTGATGATGCGCGAGGGGCTGCTGAAGGAGAATATCGACGGCGAGGCGCTCGACTGGGCGCACCAGCGCCTGCTCGGCCGGCCCGAGGCGCGCAAGATCCTGATGATGATCTCCGACGGCGCGCCGGTGGACGATTCCACCCTCTCCGTGAATGCCGGCAATTATCT
>NCHM01000574.1 GCA_002257205.1 Rhizobiales bacterium 24-66-13
CAGCAGGCCGATGAAATTATTCCACACCTGCCGGTCGCTGCCGGAGGCGACGCCGTCGCCGCGAAACGGACCCTGGGTGTCCACCAGGACCGCCGCATCTGAGAAGAAGAAGGCGCAGCTGTTGCCGGCGGCGATCTGCCCGCCCGGTCCGTCGCGGCGGTCGTTCACCGGGAACCGCAGGCCCGAGCGGCGGATCAGCGAGGTCTTGCCCGCGCCGGCGGTTCCGGTCACCAGATACCAGGGCAGTTGATAGACGTAGGAATGGCCCCAGCGGTGCGACAGGCGCATGCGGCGCAGGACGCCGAGGGCGCGCTGCATGCCGTCCGCCATGGCGGACGTCTGCGCCTCCACATGTTCATCGCGGGCGGGAACCACGCCGGCCGGCATCAGTCCCTTCTTGTCCTGCGGCAGGCCGCCGGCCGCAGGCGCCGGCACGGACGGCCGCCAGCTCAGAACGATGAGGACGCAGACCAGCACCAGCACCAGCAGCGCGAGCACGCGCGGCGTCACGGCGACGAGCGGGGCCTCCCCAGCGATGCTGAGATGCGGGGCAAGGAACCAGATGGCGGCGGCGACCAGGGTGGCCACCACGATCAGCACCACCCAGCGCCAGAATGCGCGCGACGTCAGCATTTTCACCATGGAGATTGTCCCCTCACCTGGGCTCTGCGGGGCGCTATTGGGGAGTCAGCACAATTTCGACCCGCCGGTTGGCCTGGCGGCCTTCGGGAGTCGCATTGGACGCGATGGGATCTGAGGATCCGCGCCCGGTGGCGGTGATGCGCGCCGGGCTGCCCATCTCGGCGGCGAGGAAATCCGCCACCCGGCCCGCACGCGCCTGGGAGAGAACCTGGTTGTTGGGATAGGTCGCGGTATTGATGGGCACGTTGTCGCTATAGCCGATAACTTCGATCGTGCCGGGCGTCTTCATCAGCGCCTGCCCGATGTGTTTGATCACATTGGTGAATTGAGCGCGGATCCCGGTGCTGGCGGTGGCGAACACCTCGCCCACGGTGCGGATCACCACCTTGTTGTCCTGCTTGATCACCTGAAGCACGCCGGCCTTCTGCTCGGGCGCGAGGAAGGTGGAGATGATCTGATAGGGATCGGGCGCGGGCACCGCCGGCTTGGGAGGCGCGACGGGGGCCGGCGCAGGTGCGGGCTGGGCCGGCGGCGCGGCGACCGGGGTCGGCGGCTTGGCCACAGGGGGCGCCGGAGCGGCCAGCAGGGCGGAAACTTTCTCGGCCGCAAGGCTGCTGTCGTGCCGCAGCACGGCCGCGAGCGCGATGAAGCCGGCCACCAGCAGGGTGCCGAGGATCGCCCCGCCGACCCAGATCGGCAGCAGGTCGCGCAGCTGGTGCTGCTCCACGCTGACGCCGCGCCATTTGGGCGAGAGGTCGGTCTTCACCGCACCCTGCGCGCTGCGCAGGATCTGGAAGATCTCCTCGCACAGATGGGCAAGCTCGCCCGCCCCGTTCGCCGCGAGGCGATATTTGCCCTCGAAGCCAAACTCCAGGCAATAATAGAAGAACTCGATCTCCTTCAGCACCGATTGCGGCGCCGCCATCATCTGGTTGAGCAAGGCGAAGAAGCGCTCGCCGCCCCAGGTCTCGCGGAAGAACATGGAAATCATGCTCTTCGAGGACCAGAAGCTGTCCTTGCCCCAATTGGTCTTCAGGACGCCGTCGTCCACGGTTGCGGCGAGCGCATATAAGGTGATGCGCACCTGCTGGGAATTCAGGCCGTTGGCGGTCGCCTGGGCCTCGAAATCCTGGAGCCCCTGCACCAAGGTCTGGTGCAGCCATTCGATATCGGGGGTCTGGGTCGTCGCCTCGACGCTGGCCAGAAGATCGAAGATCGGCGCCGCGAGGCCGAGGCTGGGGTTGTCGCGATAGACATCGAACGCGGCATAAAGCGCATCGGAGCGTTCGGTCCCGGCCGGCGGTCCCTTGCGCGGGGCGGCGCGGTCGTCGGGTCCGCGCGGCGCGGAGATCGTCTGGCTCTGCGGCGGCGGCGCGGATGTTCGGGTCTGTTCGAACGGCGAGGCGGAGGCGGCCCGCGCGCGGCCTGGCGGCGGCGCCGGCTGCGCTTTTACCGCACCGTCCGCGGGCGCGGCGACCACAGAACCAAGCTGGCGCGCTGCAACAGCAGGACGAGCGAAAATGGTGTCATCCATATCCCCTTCGCTCGGTCCATTTCGGTTCATGTGATCGGTTTCCAGCCTGGTTCAACATACCTCGTGTGCGCT
>NCHM01000029.1 GCA_002257205.1 Rhizobiales bacterium 24-66-13
GCAAATCGCGCGCGGCCTCCTCCAGGCGGGCGGCATCGCGCGCCACCAGGATCAAAGCGAACCCGTCGCGCGCCAGGAGGCGGGCGAACTCCAGCCCGATGCCGCCGCTGCCGCCCGTGACCAGGGCAAGGCGCGGCTCGCCGGTGGAAGGGGCGCGGCTTTGCGCGGGGGAGGAAGCTGGGGCCATCTTGGTGTCCTGTCGCGCCGGCATGGTGCCGATCTTCGGCGCCCCACGCGCCTTCCGCAAGGCGCGCGGGGGGTGTCCGGCGGTGGTTTGCGCCGACTGCAAGGCCGCGCCCGCAGCTTTGCGCGGGTAAGCCTTGCGAGGCCAAGCGGACCATGCCACTCCCACGCCACGATGCCCCTGCCCCATACCCTTCCCCGTCCCCTGCCCTTCGCTCCGACCCGCTCCGCCCCCGTGCGGTGCGCCGCGGCCGGCCTGCTGGCGCTCGCCTGCGCCGCGCCGGCCCTCATCGCACCGGCGCTCATCTCGCCGGCTCTCATCTCGCCGGCTCTTGCCGCCCCTCCGCTTGCCGCACCGGCCTGTTATGCGCCGGAGGCCCTGCGCGCGCGGCCGGGCGAAGAGATCGTACGCCGCGCCACCGCCCCCGTTTCCCTGCCCGATGTGCGCCTGCCCCCGGCCCAGCCCGTGCCGGCATCGCTGTCCGGCTCTATCCGCCGGGTGGATCTGCCGGCCGGGGTGAAGCTGGTGGCGCTCACCTTCGATTTGTGCGAGGCCTCGGGCGAAGTCTCCGGCTATGACGGCGCCCTGGTGGATTATCTGCGCGCCGAGCATGTGCCCGCCACCTTCTTCGGCGGCGGCAAATGGATGATCAGCCATCCCGACCGCGCGGCCCAGATCCTGGCCGATCCGATCTTCGAAATGGGCAACCACACCTGGTCCCACGCCAATCTCGCGGTGAAGACCGGGGAGGCCATGACGCGGCAGGTGGACGATGCCGACACCGCCTTCGGCCTTTCCCGCGCCACCGCCACGCAGGCCGGCTGCATGCTGGCGCAGGTGCCCGCCCGCCCGGCGCTGTTTCGCTTCCCCTATGGCTCGTGCAATGCGGAATCGATGAATTACGTCAACGAGACCGGCCATCTGGCGATCCAGTGGGACGTGGATTCCGCCGACCCCGCCTTCCTCGGTGCGACCTTGATGGCGCAGAATATGCTGCGTTCGATCCGCCCCGGCTCCATTGTGCTGATGCACGCCAACGGGCGCGGCAAGCACACGGCGGAGGCTCTCAGGCAATTGATCCCGGCGCTGCGGGCGAAAGGCTATGGCTTTGTGACGGTGTCCGACCTGATCGCGGCCGGCAAGCCGGTGATCGCCTCGACCTGCTATTCAGAGCGTCCGGGTGACACGCGCGTCTATGACGAGGCCGCGCGCAGCGGCCGCCACATCCTCTCGCGCCCCTGAGGCCGCTTCACCTCAACCCGACCTGCGAACCAAAAAGAAAGACCTTCCGATGCTATTCGCCCGCGACCTTGCCCACGATGTGCGATCCGGCCGCCTCACGCCCCTCGACCTTGTGAACTTGTGCGCGCAGGCGATCGACGAGCATGAGAAAGACGTGCGCGCGTTCGCCGTCCTTGATCTCGATGCCGCCCGCACAGCCGCGCAGGCGCCGGGCCAGGCCGATCGCCCGCTCGCCGGGCTGCCGTTCGCGGTGAAGGACATTCTCGATACGCGAGAACTGCCCACCGAATATAATTCCCCGATCTTTGCCGGCCACCGTCCCGCCACCGACGCGCCGGTGGTGAGCCAGGCGCGGCGCGGCGGCGGCGTGCTGCTCGGCAAGACCGTGACCACGGAATTCGCCTTCCTGGAACCGAGCGCCACGCGCAATCCGCGCCGGCTCAGCCATACGCCCGGCGGCTCCTCGGCGGGCTCCGCGGCGGCGGTGGCGGCGGGCATGGTGCCGCTCGCCCTCGGCACCCAGACCGGCGGATCGGTCATCCGGCCGGCCTCTTATTGCGGCGTCACCGGCTATAAGCCGACCTTCCGCACCTTGCCCACCATGGGCATGAAGACCTTCTCCTGGCACCTCGACACCATCGGCCTGTTCGGCGCACGGGTTCAGGACGTAGCGTTCGCCGCCGCCGGCCTCACCGGGCGCGACCTCGACATCGGTGCCGAGGTGGCGCAGGCGCCGCGCATTGCGGTCATCCGCACCGTGCGTGCCGACCTGGCCGACGCCGACGCCCATGCGGCGCTCGACCAGGCCGCGCGGGCGATGGAGGCCGCCGGCGCCCATGTGAGCGAGGTCGCGCTGCCGGCCGAATTGGAAGCCGCCGACGCGATCCACGCCACGATCCAGGATTTCGAAGGCGCCATCGCCTTCGCCGACGAATATGACCGCCTGCGCCACCTGCTCTCGCCGCTGCTGGCGCGCTATCTGGAGCAGGCCGCCAAGGTGCAGCCGGATGATTATGATTCCGCTCGCCGCACCGCCAAGCGCGCACGCCAGCGGCTGGGGGACTTCTTCGCCGATTATGACGCCATCCTCACCTTCTCCGCGCCCGGCACGGCGCCGGAAGGCTATAGCACCACCGGGTCCGCCATCTTCAATCGGCTGTGGACGCTGATGGGCACGCCGACGGTGAACGTGACCGGCCTTTCCGGCACCAATGGCATGCCCATGGGGGTGCAGATCGTGGGGCGTTTTGGCCGGGATCGGACGGCATTGACCGTCGCTGCCTTCGCGGAACGCGCGCTGCAAAGCTGAAATACAATATATCAAAACAGCCCAATGTGCAGTGCGATACCGTCATGTGGATGGTATCGTTCAGTTCTCGAAAATCGACGCTGCGGCGCAAGATAAAGCGCCGCATCGCGGCAGCGTTATTTCCTTTTCCATTTTTTGGTCTTTGCTAAGCTTCGCGCGGAGATCGACCAAAAAGGGACTTGAGAAGTGGACCTGGGCTCGATACTCGACATGCTCAAAGTGAGTACCGCTTTCGCCGTAATCGGCGCGGTGCTGCTCGGCATGATCTGAGTTTGGCCACACGCTCAAGCCGCCTTCGTAAAAGACCAAAAATCGCGAAGGGCAGGTCGATCGACGCGGCGCTGGAGAGAAAATCTCCGGCGCCGCGTGCCTCCTCCACACCCATCGGCCTCGACACCACCGGCCTTCCAGGCTTCGCAAGCGGCCCGCCCGCGCGGATGCGTGCGTCTGTCCGCCCGCCGGCTTCCGCCCCGCCGAACCGCTGCTCCTGCGCCCCGGCTGCGACCAGGCGGCGATTGGCCCATCGCCTTAGGCCCTTGGCATTAAATGTACTTTTGTCCCAACAAATAGGTTTTCCGACCGGATTGTGACGTCCGTGACAAATTTATGAAGCTCGACCTTGGAGGATTTGCAAGGGCGCAACGGCATCCAATCACCGCACTGTCATAAGATTGTTGCGGCGCCCACTTAAGGAAATGTCCCGGCAAGCACCGGAGCAAAACCAGATGATGGTGATCGAAGGGCTGACCTGCCGATTTGGCGAAAAGGTCGCTGTCTCGGATGTCAACCTTGAGATTGGTCAGGGCGCCTTCATCGGCGTCATCGGCCGTTCAGGCGCCGGCAAGTCCACCTTGCTGCGCATGATCAATCGCCTGCAGCCGTCCAGCGGCGGCGCGATCCGCTATGACGGCGTCGATGTCACGGCGCTGAAGGGCCGGGAGTTGCGCCTGTGGCGCGCCCAGGCCGCCATGATCTTCCAGCAATTCAACCTGGTGGGTCGGCTCGACGTGCTCACGAACGTGCTCATGGGCCGCCTCTCCACCATGCCGCGCTGGCGCGCGCTCTCCAAGATGTGGAGCGAGGAGGACAAGGCCGTCGCGCTGACCGCGCTCGACCAGTTCGACATCGCCCAATTGGCCGCCCAGCGCGCCGACAGCCTCTCGGGCGGCCAGCAGCAGCGCGTGGCCATCGCTCGCGCCCTGGTGCAGGAACCGGGGCTGATCCTGGCGGACGAGCCCATCGCCTCGCTGGATCCGCGCAACACCAAGGTGGTGATGGACGCGCTGCTGCGCATCAACAAGCATTTCGGCATCACCGTGCTGTGCAATCTGCACTCGCTCGATCTCGCCCGCACCTATTGCGATCGCCTGATCGGCATGGCCGCCGGCCGCGTGGTGTTCGACGGCGCGCCCGAAGCCCTGACCGAAGGGGTTGCCCGCGAACTCTACGGCCTCGAGGCCGGCGAGGTGATGGACATGCACGGCGCCACCGAGCCGGAATTCGAACCCGCCTTGGTGCCGGGAGCCGCCGCCGTGTGACCCCGCCCGGCGCCATGCGCGTGGCGGCCGGGCGCCAGCACGGGCACGCCGCTGGCGCGCGCGGACGCTCGACAGCGCATGCGACCCCCGCTTCGCGCAGCCCATGGCCGCGCGCGGTTTTCCAAAAGTACGCGTGATTTCAAGCGTTTTCGTACCCCCGCATCCAGACCCCGCATCCTCAAGGAGCGAGACATGCTGACCCGTCGTACCCTCATGACCGTGGCGACCGCCGCGGTGCTCTCCGCCGGCTTCGCCGGCGCCGCCGCCGCCCAGGATTGGAAAGCCAAATATCCCGAGCTGGTGTTCGCGGTCATCCCGGCCGAGAACGCCTCGGGCGTCACGGACCGCTACCAGCCGCTCATGGACTATCTCTCCAAGGAGCTCGGCGTGAAGGTGACCCTGCGCGTCGCCAATGATTATGCGGCCGTGATCGAGGGCCAGCGCGCCGGCAACGTCCAGATCGCCGCCTACGGCCCGGCCTCGTTCGCCCGCGCCCTGCTGACCGGCGTGAAGACCGAAGCCTTCGCGATCGAAGTGAACCAGGACGGCACCAAGGGCTATCATTCGGTGCTCTATGTGAAGGCCGACAGCCCCTACAAGTCGATCGAAGACCTGAAGGGCAAGAATCTCTGCCTGGTGGACCCGAACTCCACCTCCGGCAACAACGTGCCGCGCTACGCCCTGAGCAAGATGGGCATCACCCCCGACGCCTATTTCAGCAAGGTGGTCTATGCCGGCTCGCACGAGAACGCCGTGATCGCCGTGCAGCAGGGCACCTGCGACGCAGCTTTCAACTGGTGGAACGATGAAAACGAATCCAACCTCATGCGCATGGATCGCAAGGGGATGGCGAAATACGCGGACTACCGCATCATCTACAAGTCCGACCTCATCGTGAACTCGCCCTATGCCTATCTGACGGACCTGCCGGACGATCTGAAGGCGAAGATCCGCGAAGCCTTCTTCTCGATCCAGAAGAACGACAAGGCCGCTTTCGACAAGATCTATGAAGGCAAGGCCCAGCCCTGGCAGCCGGTCGACAACGCGGCCTACAAGCCGGTGATCGAGCTGATCAAGTTCGTCGACGAACTGCGCAAGAAGAAGGCGTCCTGACGCCGAAAGGGCGGCCCGCTTCGGCGGGCCGTCCGTTCCCGCAGGTTCGGAACCAACGCCCCATGCCCTTTCCCCTGCCCCACGCGTTCGCGACCCTTCCGGCCGAGCAACTCGCGCCGCTGGCCCGCCATTATGCGGCGGCCATGGCCTCGCGCCGGCGCCACGTCTATATCGGCCTCGCGGTGATCGTGGTCTGCATCGCCCTCTCTTCCTGGATGGGCGAGGTGAAGCCGGCCGTGTTCCTGGCCAATGCGGGGCGGCTCGGGAATTATTTCTACGACATCACGCCCACGCTCACCTTCGCCAATCTGGCCGCCGACCTCGGCGAATGGTTCTGGAACCTGGACCATTGGCTGAAGCTGCTGTGGGATACGATCCTGATCGCCTATCTCGGCACGGTGTTCGGCGGCCTCGGCGCCTTCTGCCTGTGCTTCCTCGCCAGCGCCAATCTCGTGCGATCCCCCTGGATCAGGATGGGCGTGCGCCGCTTCCTGGAATTCTGCCGCACCGTGCCGGAGATCGTGTTCGCCCTGCTGTTCGTGGTGGCGTTCGGCCTCGGGCCCATGCCCGGCGTGCTGGCGCTGTCCATCCACACCATGGGCGCGCTCGGCAAATTGTTCGCCGAGGTGGTCGAGAATATCGACATGAAGCCGGTGGACGGCGCCACCGCCTCGGGCGCCGACTGGGTGCAGACCGTGCGCTTCGCGGTGCTGCCGCAGGTGCTCTCCAATTTCGCCTCCTACGGCCTGCTGCGGTTTGAAGAGAATGTGCGCGAAGCCGCGATCATGGGCTTCGTCGGCGCCGGCGGCATCGGGCAGGACCTGGTGGAGGCGGTGCGCAAATTCTATTATTCCGATGTCTCCGCCATCCTGCTGCTGATCATCGGCACGGTGGTGATCATCGACCTCGTCACCGAGCGCGTGCGCCATGCGCTGCTGGGCACGGAGCGCCGTTCATGAACCGCGCCCGCCTCGCCCCCGATGCCGCGGATCGCGCCCGCCTCGCGGCGCTGCATCCGCAGATCTTCACGCCTTCGCTGGCGCGCCGCGTCTGGACCGCCGGCTGCCTCGTGGCGCTGGTGGTGCTGGCGGCCTATGCCATGTGGCAGCTGGAATTCAGCTTCGCCCGCATCGGCAGCGGCATCCGCCAGCTGTGGCTGTTCCTCACCCTCATGGTGCCGCCCGATCCCGGCACACAATTTCCGCTCTATATCCACGCGTTGGGCGAGACGCTGTCCATCGCCTTCCTCGGCACCTTCATCGGCGCGGTGATCGCGGTGCCGCTCGGCTTCATCGCCGCCCGCAACGTGGTGCCGAACTTTTTCCTCCATATGCTGGTGCGGCGGTTCCTGGACGTGCTGCGCGGCATCGACCGGCTGATCTGGGCGCTGATCTTCGTCACCGTGGTGGGGCTCGGCCCGTTCGCCGGCATATTGGCCATCGCCACCGCCAGCGTGGGTATCTTCGCCAAGCTGTTTTCCGAAGCCATCGAGGCCACCGACCGCAAGGCGGTGGAAGGCATTCTCTCCACCGGCGGCACGGGGTTGGATGCGGTGCGGTTCGGCCTGCTTCCGCAGGTGATGCCGGTGCTCACCAGCCAGGTGCTGTATATTTTCGAGAGCAATTCGCGCCAGTCCACCATCGTCGGCATCGTCGGCGCGGGCGGGCTCGGGCTTCACCTGGTGGAGCAGATCCGCGTGCTGGAATGGCAGAAGGTGAGCGTGCTCATCCTCATGATGCTGGTGATGGTGGCAGTGATTGACTTCATCTCCTCGCGCCTGCGCTTCGCGATCATCGGCCGAAAAGAGGTGGTCTGAGGCGACGACTCTTCGGAATCGTCGGCATGAAGGCCGGGAGCGTCGCGGGCTATCAATATAGCGCCGCCATGACGAATTCCGGACTCACGTGGGACGAGGCGACCCTCAGTAAATACTTGGCCAATCCCAAGAGCATTGTCCCCGGCTCCAAGATGGCATTTGCCGGCCTGAAGAGGCCGGAGGACGTCACGGCCGTCATCGCCTATCTGAAAACCTTGAAGTAAACACCGACCACGACCTGAGCGTCTCGTTGAAGTGCGGAACCGACCGGTCTTCGGTCGGCTGCTTTCGATGGGGCGTTCGGACCCGATCCATGCCCGATGCCACCCGCTCTCACGGCTTGATGACGAGTTGCACCCGGTCAGCGGCGAAGCTGGCGCGGCCCCATTGCAAGGGCGTGCCGTTGGCTTCCACGTCCACCCGTTCCACCACCATCACAGCCCGGCCGGGACTGAGCGACAAGCGTTCCTGCTCTGTCTCGTTCGCCGGGCGGGCGGAAACGCGGGTCTCCCGGCGCCGGAAATCGAGAATGCCGATGGTGGCAAGCGCCCGCGTCAGCGAACCGGTGGCGGCATAGACGAGATCGAGGTCGCGGCAGCGGGATTGGGGGAAATAGGCCCGCCCGCAGGAAATCGGCACGCCATCCGCTTCATGAATGGTCTCGATGGCCAGCACCGGCGTGCCTTCGGGAATCTCCAGCCCCTGCGCCACCTCGCGGCTCGCCGGCTCGACCACCGAGCCGAGACAGCGGCCGAACGGCTCGCGCCCGTTGGCGGACACGATCTCGCAGAAGCGCGTGCGCGTGCCGATGGGATAGCGCAGCGGGGCGTCCTTCACGAAGGTGCCGCGCCCGGCGGTGGCCTCGATCATCCCCTGTTCGGACAACACCGCCAGGGCGCGCCGCACGGTGTGGCGGTTGACGCCGAAGCGCAGCGCAAGGTCCGCCTCCACCGGCAGCCGCGCGCCCGGCGCGTAGAGGCCAGACGTAATCTCGCCCTCCAGGCGTTCGGCGATCTGCTTCCACAGCGCAATCCCCGACCCGCGCTTCACATCCGCATCCACCGCATCTGTCATCGCAGCGTGACCCATTTCGTCCATGGTCGTCACCGTTCCCATCATTTTTGTGCCCGCTTTGCCCGCGTGCCTTGCTTATTTGTATATCTTATTATACAAACTATTTCCAGAGGCACCGACACGATACCTCCACCCGGCAGATCGCGCTGCACCTGACCCGAGGATCGAGCGCAATGAACGACAGCCCGGACGACGCGACCGCCCGCCGCATCGAAATGATGCGCCTTCTTTCGCGCGCCACACGCGAAGAGCTCGAAGCCGCCGTCGAGCGATTCGCGCCCTTGCCTCCCATGCGGGAGTTGCGGACGCCCGACGTCGGCCTCGCCATGCTGCGCGGCCGCGTCGGCGGGGATGGCTCGCCCTTCAACCTGGGTGAAGCCACCGTGACGCGTGCGGCGGTGCAACTCGAAGCGGGGGCCACCGGTGTCTCCTATATGCTCGGGCGCGAGCCAGAACGCGCACGAGCCGCCGCCATCCTCGACGCTCTGTGGCAGGACGAAGCCCTGCGCGGCACCGTCGAACTGGCTCTAACCGATGTACGCCGCCGCCTTGACGATGAAGTGACGCAGGGCGCCGCCAAGACCGAAGCGACCAAGGTGAATTTCTTCACCATGGTCCGGGGAGAAGATTAATGCCCGCCACTGCATTGGCGTCCGGCTTCGCCGACGCCCCGCGCGAGGCGCAGGAGGTTTTCAAGGCGGTGATGTGGGCGCTCGCCCGTCCCGGCCTTCCGGTGCCGCTGCGCACCCGTCTCGCCCCGCCCGCGCCGCTCTCGCCCGATATGGCGGCCATCGCTTTGGCGCTGCTGGATTATGAAACTCCGGTGTGGCTGGATCCGGCCCTGGCCGCTGCGCCGGCGGTCGCCGCCTTTTTGCGCTTTCACACCTCCGCACCGCTGGTCGAGGCGCCCGCCGCCGGGCGCTTCGCCCTGATCGCCGATGGGTCGGCCTTGCCGGACTTCGCGCGCTTCGCCCTCGGCGAGCCGGATTATCCCGACCGCTCCACCACGCTGGTGGTGCAGGTGACGACCCTCGGCGAAGGCCCGATCCAGCTGGAGGGGCCGGGCATCGAGACCCGCGTGGGCTTTGCGGCCGCGCCGCTGCCCGCCGATTTTTCCGCCCGCCTCGCCGCCAACCGGCAGCTGTTTCCGCTAGGCGTGGACCTCATCCTCGTCGCGCCGGGAGCCGTGCTCGGCCTGCCGCGCTCGGCTCGCGTCATCGGGGAGGCTTGAGCCATGTATGTGGCCGTAAAGGGCGGCGAGACCGCCATCCGCAACGCCCATGCCCTGCTTGCCGAGACCCGGCGCGGCAATCCCGGCGTGCCGGAAATCGGCATCGACCAGATCGCCGAACAGCTCACCCTCGCCGTGGACCGCATCATGGCCGAGGGCTGCCTCTATGATCGCAGCCTCGCCGCGCTCGCTCTCAAGCAGGCGCGAGGCGACATGATCGAGGCGATCTTCCTGGTGCGCGCGTTCCGCACCACCCTGCCGCGCTTCGGCTATGCCCAGCCGGTGGAAACCGGCGCCATGCGCGTGCGCCGCCGCGTCTCGGCCACCTTCAAGGATCTGCCCGGCGGGCAGGTGCTGGGGCCGACCTTCGACTATACCCACCGCCTGCTGGATCCGAGCCTCGCCACCTTCGCCGCCGCCCCGGCCGAAAGCGCCCCCACCGCGCGGCCGGCGGCGCCCCGGGTGACGCCCGCCGATTCGCCGGTGGCCATGGCGCGCGTGACCGATCTGCTCGGCGATGAAGGACTGATCGAGGCCTCCCCTCCGGACGACGGGACGGAGCCCGGCGACATCACCCGCGCCCCGCTCTCCTTCCCGGCCGACCGTTCGGTGCGCCTGCAGAATCTGGCGCGGGGCGATGAAGGGTTCCTGCTCGCGCTCGGCTATTCCACCCAGCGCGGCTATGCCCGCACGCATCCGTTCGTCGGCGAGGTGCGCATCGGCGAGGTGGAGGTGAGCATGTTCGTGGAGGAACTGGGCTTTGCCGTTCCGCTCGGCGAAATCAGCCTCACCGAATGCCAGATGGTGACGCAATTCCACGGTTCGGCGCAGGTGCCGCCGCAATTCACACGCGGCTACGGCCTCGTGTTCGGCCAGAGCGAGCGCAAGGCCATGTCCATGGCCCTGGTGGAGCGCGCCTTGCGCCATGCCGAGCTGGGCGAAGAGAAATCCGCCCCCGCCCAGGATGCGGAATTCGTGCTCTCCCATTCCGACAACGTCCAGGCGACCGGCTTCGTCGAGCATCTGAAGCTGCCTCATTATGTGGATTTCCAGGCCGAGCTGGACCTGGTGCGCCGCATGCGCGCATCCCACAACCAGCCCGACAACGACCGGGACGCCGACGGCCAGCCCGTCGGCGACCGGCCCGTCGGCGACCTACCCACCGGCGACAAGGGCGAACATGCGGAGGCGGCGGAATGAGCCAGATGCCGGCCATCACCTATAATTTCGCCTATCTGGACGAACAGACCAAGCGGATGATCCGCCGGGCGATCCTGAAAGCCATCGCGATTCCCGGCTATCAGGTGCCGTTCGCCAGCCGCGAGATGCCCATGCCCTATGGGTGGGGCACCGGCGGCGTGCAGGTCACCGCCTCGATCCTCGGTCCGGACGACGTGCTGAAGGTAATCGACCAGGGCTCGGACGACACCACCAATGCGGTCGCCATCCGCGGCTTCTTCGAGACCACGGCTGGGGTCGCCACCACCACCCGCACGCAGGATGCGACCATCATCCAGACCCGCCATCGCGTGCCGGAAGCCCCGCTCCACGCCGGGCAGGTGCTGGTCTATCAGGTGCCGATCCCCGAGCCGCTGCGGTTTTTGGAGCCGCGCGAGAGCGAGACCCGCAAGCTCCACGGCCTCGCCGATTACGGCCTCATGCATGTGAAGCTCTATGAGGACATCGCCCGCCACGGCCATATCGCCACCACCTATGCCTATCCGGTGTCGGTGTCGGGCCGCTATGTGATGGACCCCTCGCCGATCCCGAAGTTCGACAATCCCAAGCTGAACGACAGTCCGGCGCTCCAGCTCTTCGGCGCCGGGCGCGAGCAGCGCATTTATGCGCTTCCCCCGCACACCCGCGTGGTGTCGCTGGATTTCAAGGACCACCCCTTCGAGGTGCAGCATTTCGCGAAACCCTGCGCGCTCTGCGGCGCGAAGGGGGTCTATCTCGATGAAGTGGTGCTCGACGACAAGGGCGGGCGCATGTTCGTGTGCTCGGACACCGACTATTGCGCCGAGCGGCGCGACGCGGGCCATGTGGGCGAACTCGGCGTGCCCGTTGAGAGCGTGCCCGTGGATGGCGCGCCGACGCCGGGCACAGCTTCGGAGGACGCCGCTTGAGCCTGCTCGCCGCACCCACCCTCACGGTTCGCCACGCGGACGAAGCGGACCTGCCGGCCGTGCTGGCGCTCTATGCCCAGCCGGGCATGGACGACGGCGCCATGCTGACCCTCGACGAAGCAAAGACCCTGTTCCGCCGCTTCGCCGATTATCCCGACTACAAGCTCTATGTCGCGGAGGCCGGCGGCGTGGTGGTCGGCAGCTTCGCGCTGCTGATCATGATCAATCTCGGCCATCTCGGCGCCCCCTCGGCGATCGTCGAGGATGTGGTTGTCGCGCCCGACATGCAGGGCGCGGGGATCGGCCGGGAGATGATGCGCGTCGCCATGGCCCATGCGGCGGAAAAGGGCTGCTACAAGCTGGTCCTCTCCTCCAACCAGAAGCGCGCGCGCGCCCACGCCTTCTACGAGCAGCTCGGCTTTGCGCGCCACGGCCTCAGCTTCCATATCGAGCTTGCGGGAGAGGATGCATGAGCGCCCTTGCCGACGACGATCAGCCGCTGCTGTCCGCGCGCGGCCTGACGAAATTCTACGGCGCCCGCCTCGGCTGCCGCGATGTGGACCTCGACGTCCATGCGGGCGAGGTGGTGGCCATCGTCGGGGAATCCGGCTCGGGCAAGTCGACGCTGCTCGGCCTGCTCTCCACCGAATTGGACCCGAGTGCAGGCACCGTCTCCTACCGCATGCGCGACGGCGTGATGCGCGACCTTGCCGATCTCTCCGAGGCCGAGCGGCGGCTGTTGCTGCGCACCGACTGGGGCTTCGTGCGCCAGCATGCCGAACAGGGCCTGCGCATGGCGGTCTCGGCCGGCGGCAATGTGGGCGAACGGCTGATGGCGGTCGGCTGGCGCCATTATGGCGAGATCCGCGACGAGGCCGGCGACTGGCTGGACCGGGTCGAGATCGCCCGCGACCGCATGGACGACGATCCGCGCACCTTCTCCGGCGGCATGCGCCAGCGGTTGCAGATCGCCCGCAATCTCGTCACCCGCCCGCGCCTCGTGTTCATGGACGAGCCCACCGGGGGCCTGGACGTGTCCGTGCAGGCGCGCCTGCTGGACCTCGTGCGCTCGCTGGTGGCCGACCTCGGCCTCGCGGTGGTCATCGTCACCCATGATCTGGCGGTGGCCCGCCTGCTCTCCCACCGCATCCTGGTGATGCGCCACGGCCGAGTGATCGAGGAAGGGCTGACGGACCAGGTGCTCGACGACCCGCGCGAGCCCTATACCCAACTGCTCGTCTCCTCGGTGCTGGCGGCATAAGGGGTCCCTGCCATGAACACCCATATCTCCCTCACGCCGGCCGCTGGTGGCGTGCATGCGTCCGCCATCCCCCTCTTGCAGGTGCGCGGCCTTTCCAAGGCCTTCACCCTGCATCTGCGCGAGGGCATGCGCCTGCCGGTGGTGGAAGGCGTGAGCTTCGAGGTGCGCGCCGGCACCTGCGTCGCCCTCGGTGGTCCCTCGGGCGCCGGCAAAAGCTCCATCCTGAAGATGGTGTTCGGCAATTACCGCACCGATGCCGGCGAAATCCTGATCGCCGACGGCGCCGAGCAGGTGGACGTGGCCCGCGCCGCGCCGCGCCGGATGCTGCGCCTGCGGCGCGAGCGCATCGGCTATGTCAGCCAGTTCCTGCGCGTCATTCCCCGCGTCTCCACGCTCGACGTGGTGGCGGAGCCGCTACGCGCCGAGGGCGTGGAGGCAACCGCCGCCCTGGCGCGGGCAAGCACCTTGCTCGCCCGGCTCAATCTGCCCGAGCGCCTCTGGGGCCTGCCGCCCGCGACCTTTTCCGGCGGCGAGCAGCAGCGGGTGAACATCGCCCGCGGCTTCATCGGCGCCCAGGACCTCTTGCTGCTGGACGAGCCCACGGCCTCCCTCGACGCCGCCAACCGCGCGGTGGTGATCGAGCTGATCCGCGAGAAGAAGGCGGCCGGGGTCGGCATGCTCGGCATCTTCCATGATGGCGAGGTGCGCGAGGCGGTGGCCGACCAGGTCGTGGACGTTTCCGGTTTTTCCGCCGCGCATTAGGCGCGGCCTCCCCTTTCGCCGGCCGCCGGGGTGCGCCTCCGCGCGCGGCGATGCGATGAAAAGGCTTTGCCATGTCCGCTCATTCCACCGGCGAGAGCGTTTTCGCCAATGCCCGTATCGTTCTGGCCGACGAGGTCCTGAACGGCCATGTGCGCGTGCGCGACGGGCGGATCGTCGAAATCGGAACCGGCGCGGTGCCTGATGGCGCCGAGGATCTCGCGGGTGATTATCTGCTGCCGGGCCTCGTGGAACTCCACACGGACCATGTGGAAGGCCATCTCGCGCCCCGTCCCAAGGTGCGCTGGAACCCGGTGGCGGCGGTGCTCGCCCATGATGCGCAGATCGCCGCCTCGGGCATCACCACCGTGTTCGATTCGCTCCGAGTATGGCCTGACCGGCGCGCCGTGGGCATGGATGGCGATGCACCTTTGCTCGCCACCGCACTCTCCGAGGCCCGCGCCGCCGGCGCCCTGCGCGCCGATCATCTCATCCACCTGCGCTGCGAAGTCGCGACCGATACGGTGGTGGAGGAAGCACAGGCGATCATGGACGCGCACGACGTGCGCCTGATCTCGCTGATGGACCACACCCCGGGCCAGCGCCAGTTCGCCACCATCGACCAGTTCCGCAGCTATTATAAGAAGAAGAGCGGCATCACCGACGACGAGATGGACGTCATCGTCAAAGCCCGCCTGGAGTTTCACGACCGCTTCTCGCGCGAGAACCGGGCAAGCCTCGTTGCCATCGCGCGGGATCGGGGAATCGTGCTGGCCTCCCATGACGATGGCACCGACGCCCATGTGGCGGATGCCATCGGCGACGGCGTGGCCATCGCCGAATTCCCCACCACCCACGAGGCCGCTCACCTCTCCCATGCCGCCGGCATTCGCGTGCTGATGGGCGCGCCCAATCTGGTGCGCGGCGGTTCCCACACCGGCAACGTCTCCGCCCAGTCGCTGGCGCAGGCGGGCTTGCTCGATATCCTGTCGTCGGATTATGTGCCGTCCAGCCTGTTGTGGGCCGCCTTCGATTTGACCCAGCGCGAAAGCCAGATCACCTTGCCGCACGCCGTCGCCATGGTCACCCGCACGCCCGCCGCCGCGGCAAGCCTCACCGATCGCGGCGAGATCGCGCCGGGCAAGCGGGCGGATCTGGTGCGGGTGCGCCTCGCGGGCGAACTACCGGTCGCCACCGCCGTGTGGCGTGAGGGGCGGCGCGTGGCATGAGCCTGATGCAGGACGCGATCGTCGAGACGGCGCCGCCGTTCGGTCCCGGAGCGCTGATCCTGGTGGTCGGCCCGTCCGGCGCCGGCAAGGACACGCTGCTGGACTTTGCGCGGGCGCGCCTGAGCGACAATGCGCGGGTGCATTTCGCGCGCCGGCTGGTGACCCGCCCGGCAGGTGCGGGCGAGGAACACGGCACCTTGAGCGTTGCGGATTTCGCCGCGCGACAGGGAGAATTCGCGCTCTCCTGGCAGGCGCACGGCCTCTCCTACGCCCTCGGGGCGGAAGTGACGGCGCAGGTGCGCGCGGGCGACGTGGTGGTGGCCAACGGCTCACGCGCCACCTTGCCGGGGGCGCGCAAACGCTTTTCACGCCTGTTCGTGGTGCATGTGAGCGCGCCGGTCGCGGTGCGCGCCGCCCGCCTCGCCCTGCGCGGGCGGGAAGCGGAGGACGATATCCGCGAGCGCCTGGAGCGGGCGCCGCAGATCGACCTTCAGCCCGATCTCCTGCTTGAGAATGTCGGGCCGCCGGCGGAATGCGGCACACGCCTCGCCGATTTCATCGCCGCGCACGCGCCGGCCTGACCCGGCCGCGCGGCGAAGCCCGGCCCACCGGCCGGCTTTAATTGCGATAATGCTGGATGCGCGTGGTGCGCAGACCGGGCAAGCCGTGCTGGTCGATGGAGGCCTGCCACGACAGGAACTCGTCCACCGTGAGCGTATAGCGCTTGCACGCCTCTTCCAGACTGATGAGCCCGCCGCGCACCGCCGCCACCACTTCCGCCTTGCGTCGTATCACCCAACGTCGAGTGTCCGGCGGCGGCAGATCCGCGATGGTCAACGGGCTCCCATCGGGCCCGATCACGTATTTCACCCTAGGCCGATAGGCATCGGTCATTGCTACGCTCACCCATTACTCAACCCAACCCTGGGCGACCGTGACAGGTGGCGATGAAGATTTCCCTAAAGGACAATAAAAAGGTGTTATTTACTTCTATTAACGCGAGTTAAAACCTATAACTTATGTGTAAATGCGCAAGTCATACTCGCGCAATTGCCATTACTGCCCACGATAACTGGAAACGAAAACACAGGCTCATCCGGGCGCGGAAAGACGAACCGAAACAAACCCGGCAAAACGGCAACCGCCGCGCTCTCGCTTTACGCAAGGCACGGCGGCGTCCGATGGTATTGGAGGATGCCCGCCGCGCGGCGGGCGGGGAATTATCCCTCGATCCGGTCGAAATCGGCGATTGCGCGCGTGGAGGCGCGGATCTCATCCAGCAGCTTCAGACGGTTGATGCGCAATTGCGGCTCGCTCGCATTCACCGTCACCGCCTCGAAGAAGGTATCAACCGGCCCGCGCAGATGGGCGAGCGCCGCCATGGCGGCCGCGTAATCTTCCCGCGCCACCGCCTCCACCACCTGCGGCTTGACGGTTTCGATCATGGCCGCGAGGCGTTCCTCGGCCGGCTCCACCAGGAAGCGGGCATCCGCCGGCCCCTCATAGCGCTCGCCGTCCTTCTTCTCCTCGATGCGCAGAATATTGACCGCGCGCCGATAGCCGGCCAGCAGGGTCTTGCCGTCCTCGGTTTCCAGAAAGCGCTGGAGCGCCTCCACACGGCGTACGATCAGCAGAAGATCGTCCTGGTTCTCAAGGCCGAACACCGCGTCCACCAGATCGTGGCGGGCGCCGCGCTCGCGCATGTGCACCTTCAGCCGCTCGGCGAAAAAGGCGAGCAGGTCGCGCGCCACGTCGCCGGACAGGGTCTGCCCTTCGGCCCGCTCGATGGCTGGCAGGTCCGCGCCGGGCGCCAGCTTCAGAAGCCGCCGGGCAAGGCCCTGGAGCAGGTCGCTGACCATTTTGTCGGCCAGCGCACCCACGTGGAACACATCGTGCGGATGGCTGGCATAATGCGCCTCGCCAAGAATCGGACGCGTCGCCGAGACCAGCAGCGGCAGCAAAGGCAGGCGCAGATTATTGTCGAGCACGATGCGGATCACGCCGAGCGCAGCGCGGCGCAGCGCGTAGGGATCCTTCGAGCCCGTCGGCTTCTCGTCGATCACCCAGAAGCCGACCAGCGTGTCGATCTTGTCCGCCAGCGCGACGGCGATGGACACCGGCGCGGTGGGCACGCGATCGGAGGGACCCTGAGGCTTGTAATGATCCTCGCTTGCGGCGGCGATCTCGGCCGGCAGGCCCTCGCCCTGGGCATAATAGCGGCCCATCAGCCCCTG
The DNA here is from genome assembly GCA_002257205.1 of Rhizobiales bacterium 24-66-13. Lineage (GTDB taxonomy): Bacteria > Pseudomonadota > Alphaproteobacteria > Rhizobiales > Xanthobacteraceae > NCEH01. Next base: position 17,117 of record NCHM01000029.1, read on the forward strand.
AAGCTCGGGAAACTCGCCCACCACCTCGGTCAGCAGGTCGGCCTTCGCCACCAGCGCGGCGCGCGCGGCAAGCGCGGGATCGGCGCCCACCTGCGGCGCGATCTCCTGCGCGAGGCGGGCGATGCGCGTGATGCGCGCGCCCTGGCTGCCGAGCTTCTCATGGAAGGTGACGGAATCGAACTTGCCGAGCCGGCCTTCCAGCGTGCCCTTGCGGTCCGTGTCCCAGAAGAATTTCGCGTCCGAGAGCCGGGCGCGGATCACTCGCCCGTTGCCGGCGACGATCTGCGCGCCGCCATCGCTCGCGGCGATGTTGGAAATCAGGATGAAGCGGTTGGCGAGGCGCCCGGTCTTCGGGTCCTTCAGCACGAAGCACTTCTGGTTGGCACGGATGGTGGCGCGGATCACCTCGTCGGGGATCGAGAGGAACTCCTCCTCGAACGCGCCGATGAGAACGACGGGCCATTCCACCAGCCCCGCTACTTCCTCCAGCAGCGCATCGTCTTCCACCAGGTCGAGCCCGTGGACCAAGGCGAGGTCCTTCGCGTCGGCGAGGATGATATCCTTGCGGCGGTCGCGGTCGACGACCACTTTGGCCGCCTCCAGCTTGGCCAGATAATCCTCCAGCCGCCGCACCTTGATGGGCGCCGGCGCCAGGAAGCGATGGCCGTAGGTGATGTCGGAGGAGACGATGCCGTCGATCTCGAATGCAATCACCTCGGGGTCTTCCACCTCGGTGCCGAAGGTGCACAGGATGGAATGCAGCGGCCGCACCCAGCGCAAGCTGCCCGAGCCCCAGCGCATGGACTTCGGCCACGGGAAGCAGCGCACGATCTGCGGCACGATCTCGGCGATTACCTCGGTTGTCGGGCGGCCCGGCCGCTCCACCACCGCGACGTAGAAATCACCCTTCTTGGGGTCGCTCTGGATGCTCGCATGGTCGATGGAGGCAAGGCCCGCGCTCTTCAGGAAGCCCTGGATCGCCCCCTCCGGCGCGCCGACGCGCGGCCCCTTCTTCTCCTCGCGCGTATCGCTCTGGCGCCCGGGCAGGCCGTGGACCGCGAGCACGAGCCGGCGCGGCGTCACGAAGGCTTTCGCACCCTCATAGAGCAGGCCGCGTTCCACCAGGGCGTCGGTGACGAGCTTGCGAAGCGCTTCGGCCGCCTGCGCCTGCATGCGGGCCGGGATTTCTTCGCTGAACAGTTCAAGGAGCAGATCGGGCATTGGCTTTGGCTCATCCTCCCGCGGGACGGGGGGCGGCGCGCGGGCGCCTTCTGGAGTGAAGTCAGGTCTGGCTGTTGCCTAGAGGGTTTCGCGGATCGCGTCGAGATGGACCCGCGCCGGCAGGGCCGCGGCGCGCGGCTCCTGGGACCTCCTCGCACATCGCCTCAGGCGGTAGCGCCGCCGGCCTCGGTTTTCAGCCAGGCTGCGCCGCAGCCCTTGGCCAATTCGCGCACCCGCAGGATATAGCTCTGCCGCTCGGTGACCGAAATCACGCCGCGCGCGTCCAGCAAATTGAACACGTGCGAGGCCTTGATGCACTGGTCATAGGCCGGCTGGGCCATCAGATGGCGCTCGCCGGCGTCTCCGGCCGCGAGATATTTCGCGCAGGCCGCTTCCGCCATCTTGAACTGCTCGAACAGCATGCCGGTGTCGGCATGTTCGAAATTATGGCGCGAATATTCCTTTTCCGCCTGCAGGAACACGTCGCCATAAGTGGTCTTCTCGGCCCCCTCGCGGCCGTTGAAATTCAGGTCGTAGACGTTCTCGACGCCTTGCACATACATGGCGAGGCGCTCCAGCCCATAGGTCAGCTCACCGGAGACCGGGGCGCACTCGAAGCCCGCGACCTGCTGGAAATAGGTGAATTGGGAGACTTCCATCCCATCGCACCAGCATTCCCATCCAAGGCCCCAGGCGCCGAGCGTCGGGCTCTCCCAATCGTCCTCCACGAAGCGCACGTCATGCAGGGCCGTGTCGATGCCGATGGCGGCGAGCGAGCGCAGATAGAGGTCCTGGAGATCGTCCGGCGACGGCTTCAGGATCACCTGGAACTGGTAATAATGCTGCAGCCGGTTGGGGTTTTCGCCATAGCGCCCGTCCTTGGGGCGGCGCGAGGGCTGCACATAGGCGGCGCGCCAATGCTTGGGGCCGAGCGCCCGTAGCGTGGTGGCGGGATGGAAGGTGCCGGCTCCCACTTCCATGTCATAAGGCTGGAGCACCACGCAGCCCTGGTCCGCCCAGAACCGCTGGAGCGCCAGCAGGAGGCCCTGGAAGGACCGGTCGGGCCGCATATGGGACGGAAGCGCGGGATCGATCATGGCATCGTTCTGACTGCGGCGGCGGCGCGGATTGCGGGCGGCGGCCTCGCCGCTTCCCGCCCCGCACCGCGGCCTTTGAGCACGCGAGGCGCTCCCCTCAGGAACGCGCGCGGACACTAGGCGGGCGGGCAAGCGAGATCAAGCAGCAGCGGACCGGTTCCCGTCTAGCGCCATGCCCGCGCTCAAACTTTGTGTGATTGAACCAACTTAACGAGGCTCGCGTTGGGTGCGCAGTGGGAGTTCACTTAAGGAGAACACAGCATGCGTAAACTCACTCTGGCCACGGCAGCGTTCCTGGCCTTCTCGACCATCGGCGCCTCCGCCCAGATGAGCGGCACCGCAGCCGGGCAGGATCCCCACAAAGGACCGGCCCAGGAAGGTGGCCGGACGCAGGCGACTCCCGGTGCCAGCGGTTCCGGCGTGATCGCCCCCAATGACAAGGCCGCCGCGCCCACCCCGCGCTCGGGCACGACCGCCGGTGATCCCCATTCCGGCCCTGCGCAGCAGGGCGGCCGCACCCAGGCGACCCCCGGCGGCAGCAGCACCAGCGGTGGTGTGACCGACAGCACCGGCTCGATCACCCCGCGCAGCGGCACCGCCGCGGGCCAGGATCCGCACAAGGGTCCGGCGCAGGAAGGCGGCCGCACCCAGGCGACGCCGGGCGCCACCCGCTGAGCGGCATAAACGTCGCAAAATAGAAAACGCCCGGAATGCAGTGCATTCCGGGCGTTCTCGCGTCGATATAATAAGTTTTTATCAGCCGCGGGTGCGGGCGCGCACCATGTAATCGTCATAGGTGTATTCGACGATCTGCCACCACAGATATTCCTCGTTGCGGAATGCCTTGGCGTGATCGTGGACTTTCTTGAAGTCCGGGTTCTTGGCG
>NCHM01000575.1 GCA_002257205.1 Rhizobiales bacterium 24-66-13
GTTGGTGGCGATGCTTTCCCGCGCCGTCGTCAGAAGCTCGAAGACGTCGATCAGCATGCCGTTGTATTCGAGCAGGGCCTGCTCGTTGATCGTCCGGCGTAGCGGCAGAATGCTGTTCTGATACTGGCGGGCGATGTCGTAGCTGCCGCGATAGGTGAGATAGGCCGCGCGCGCTTCCGAGCGCACGTTCACGGCTTTTTCCATCAGGCGGTTGACCGCCTGCATGTAAGTCTCCCGCGATCGGCGCACGTTGACTTCGCCGCCGTCGAAGATCGGGATCTGGATTTCGAGCTCGAAGCCGCGCGGCGACGAGCTCTCCCGTACGCCGTCCACGGTCGATCGCTCGTAGTTGCCGCGCCAGCCACCATCGAGCATGGAGATGAACCGCGTCGCCTCGGTCAGCCCGAGGGTCTTGGCCATGGCATCGAGCTCGAGGCGCGCCGCGATGAGATCGACGCGCTTTCGAATGGCATCGACTTCGACCTGCTGTGCGGTCTGGATGCGGGGCATGCCCGGGAGCTGACCCGGCAATCTGTAGTCGACGTCGGGCCCCCACAGGCCCAGGATGCGGGTCAGGGCCTCGCGGTCCGTCCCGACCTTCAATCGAGCCTGGGCAAGCTCGTTGGACACCTCTGCGTAGAAGGAACTCGCTCGCGCCTGGTCGAGCTTCTTCGCGGCGCCTGTCTCTCCGAGCTTGCGCGTGAGGTCGGCGGCTGCATCAGCCGAGACCCGTGCCTGCTCGAGGAAGGACGCGGTCTGCCGCGACGCCACAGCGCGGTAGTAGGCGCGGCGGGTCTCCGCCGCAGTGCGGAAGGTTGCCTCGATTGCCTTCTGCCGGGCGGCTTCGAACTGCGTCCTGGCGATGTCGCTGCGGGCCGGAAGTGTCAGGAGCGCCAGGATGTTGGCGACCACGCGACGTTCGATATCCAGCGAAGCACCGGTGGAAAGCCGCTCGACCCCGATGACCGGATTTGGCGGCAGGCTGGCCTCGACGAAGGCGGCCTCGGAAATGCCGAGCGCATTGTACTCGGCCTGAAGACCGCGATTGTTGATGAGCGCAAGCTGGACAGCGCCGTCTGCGGTCAGGGGTTTGGCCAGGAGCGCCTTGACGCGGCTCTGGACCGCGGACGCCTCGGCGGAGGACGCGATCTTCACGGTGTCCTTGCCGATCGCGGCCGAGACCTCCGCCGACACCGGGCTCATGCCGCCGTCCGGCGTGAAGGTTACGCAGCCACCCAGTGTCGTGGCGACGGCGCCGATCGCGACAAGCCGCTTCCAAGGCGGCGCAGGAAGAGGCTTCGCCTGGCTATCGATTGTGAGCGCCATCGGTGACGGGCGCATAGCGCAAGGGCTTCACGCTCGAACTCGCATCGGATGGGCTCGGCCCCACCTCGATCGCGGGCGGTCCGGAACATGCGGACAGAGCGACGGCGAAGGCCGTCAGCAAGACAGGTTTCATGGAGATCCTCGGAATCGGCCCAGTCGGCCAGAGCGGCATGGCCGCGCGGCATCGAACAGCGATCTTCAGCGGCTGCGGAGACGCAGCGGCGAAGGCCGTCGGCAGAAACCCGAGGACGGAAACACAGACGGATTAAATCCGTCAGCAGTCAGAGGTCGTGAAGGGAGTCGGCCGACGATCAGACGTCGGTGGATCTTGGCGGGCGCTCGAGGCGCGTCGCGGACGATCCCTTTACACCCGCATCGAGCGACGGAAGATCGATGGTCCGCACAAAAGCGATGATCGCCATAGCGCATCCGCTGGCGGGAATTGCCGTGTGGCAGGCCATGGCGCAGCAGGAGTTGGATTCATCGCCGTGCTGATGTTTGGCCGCGCAGGCCGAGCCGTCTGCTTCCAGACAAGCGAGATTCTGGGCCAGGTCGCTGTCGCCGTGCTCATGCGATCCGCTGGAATGGCTGGCCTCGATCGGTGCGTGGTGTCCCTTCCCACCGCTCGATGCCATGGCGCCACTCGCAATGCCCCAGCCCATGCTTGTCACCGAAAAGGCGAGCACGGTCAGAAGAATCATAAAGGGGCGAAGCGAACGCATCATAGCGGGTCGCAGGATATGGACGTCGCCGGGAATGGCAAGCGCCAATCTTGTCGCTACGGGAGAAGGTCGCTGGATGCGGCCAAAGGATCACAAGAATGTTGACACAAAAAGATCAAGAACGCCTGGCGCGCATTGCAAGTTGATACGGCGCAGGCCACGTTTTTGTGGTGATCTCGTGGCAATTGCTTCCCCAGCGAACTGCCTGGAAAGGAGGAAGGACCAAGCAGTGGGCCGTCTTATTCGCTACTGCGCTGCGCGAAAGCGCGTCTTTCGGGCGGCCAACGAAAAATTGCATCGAGTTTATGTGCCTTGAAACGAAGAACGGCTGGGGTCAACCCGCCAGGAGGAAACAATGAAACACGCTCGCTTTGCCATACTCGCGGGTGCCAGTGCGCTCGCTTTCGTCATTCCGTCCAGCCAAGCTGCAGCACATTCAGTTGCGAACGCGATCGGCGCTGCAGAGATCGCGCGTGTCGTGCAGGGCAAGACCTGTTCGACAAAGGCAGGGGCCAAGTTTTCGTTCGGTACGAAGGGGCAGTATGCCTATGACGGTCTCTGGAAGAACGACGGTCACTACCGGATAAGCACCGGCTTGATCACAGTCAGACTGCATAGCGGCCTTGAGAGGTCGTTTGCTGTGACAACGAAATCAAGCGTCTTGTACTTGGAGGACACGGCACTCTCGTGTGCAACCGACTTGACAGTGGCTGGCTCACATTAACGAGGGGCGCTTCCATCGCGGTTACCAATGTGACATTTAAGTGGGATGTATTGGTCGTGCCTCCATCGACTCCTCACGATCCTGGCGATCGTGGGGCTCGTTAGCGGGCCGTTCACCGCTTCGGTGAGCGGGCCCGCGATGGCGGCTGCGACCATGGCCGCGATGCCGGACGACATGCCGTGCTGCCCGGATGAAAAGCCGGCCGTCCCGGACTGCCAGAAGTCCTGTCCGTTGATGGCGATGTGCATGGCCAAATGCTTCTCGGTGGCACCGGCGCCATCTCACTTGGCCTCCGTTTTCTGGGATCGGAGGGATGCCGTCCGCCCAAGCAGCGACGCCGCGGGCGACGCACTCACGATAGAGCCTCCGGCTCGACCTCCGCGAATCTAGGACATCGCCGGCACCTCGGTGCCGGTTCGTGCCGCCCCGGCAAGGCTCGGGCGGCCGAGAGCGCGTGGCCGCAGGCCGCGCAACGCCGGGCGACAAGCTCGGCGCTCCGATGAATCCGGGATTTTCAGACTATGATGACCTCTCATATGAAGCGCGCCACAGCTGTGGCGCTGGCGGCCGTGCTTTCAATGGCGGCCCTCACGACGGCGCGTGCCGACATCACGGACTACGAGTTCCGCCTCGTCCAGACCGACGTCAAGCAGGGCAATGGCCATGGCCGCGCCGATCGAGGCGCTGCCGTCGACCGAGCAGGGCGTCTACCGTTTCAAGACCAATCTGATGATGGCCGGCGGCTGGCAGCTTTCGCTCGGCGCCAAGGTTCAGGGCGAGACCGGCACAATCGAGAACAAGCTGGTCCTGAAGGCCGTGCCATGAAACGGATCGCCCTCACGGGCCTCGCCCTCGCCGCCATTCTGGCGGCGGGGGCCGGAGGTTATTGGGTGGGGCTTCGGGATTTTCCGATGCCGGGCCTTCGCGAATGGTTTGGGGTCGAGGACACTCTTGCAGCGGGCGGGCCGGCCGGCTCGGGGGCCGTGATCTATTATCAGGACCCCGACGGTCAGCCGGTATATTCGGCGACGCCGCGCCAGACCGCGGACGGTCGGGCGTTCCGCGCCGTCCGTGCCAGCGAGGATGTGAGCTTCGAGGACAAGCCACCAGCGACGACAGTGCCCGCCAGTGGTGGGACCAGGCGCGTTCTCTATTACCGCAATCCGATGGGCCTGCCGGACACGTCGCCCGCGCCGAAGAAGGACTCGATGGGGATGGACTACATCCCCATCCATGAGGGCGAGGACGACGGCGGCCCGATCGTGAAGGTCTCGCTCGGCAAGCTCCAGCGAACCGGCGTGCGGTCCGAACTCGTGCAGCGGCGCACTGTCGGCAGATTGGTGCGGGTGCCGGGAACCGTGCAGCTCGACGAGCGGCGCATCTCAGCGGCGCACTGTCGGCAGATTGGTGCGGGTGCCGGGAACCGTGCAGCTCGACGAGCGGCGCATCTCGGTGGTGGCGACCCGCAGCGACGCCTTCGTCAATGAGGTGGCGAACGTCACGACGGGGGACCGGGTGACGAAGGGCCAGATGCTCCTCCGGCTCTATTCGCCGGACATCGCCTTCGCGGCCGCTCAATTCATCACGGACCTCAACAGCGGCGGTCGGGACAGCGCCCTGGGTGGTGCCCGACAGCGCCTCGAAAATCTTGGCCTCCCGCCCGAGGCGATCACTGAGATCGAGCGGGCGCGCAAGGCGCCGCTGTCGATGGTCTGGCGGGCGCCGCGCGATGGCGTCGTGCTCGAACGCAATGTCGTCGACGGCATGAAGGCGGCGCCCGGCGAGGTGCTCTTTCGCCTCGCCGACATCTCGACCATCTGGGTGCTGGCGGACGTGCCGGAGTTCGACCTCGGCGCCGTGCGGCTCGGGGCGCCGGTGACGATCCGGGTGCGGAGTCTGCCTGGACGCAGCTTCGAAGGCCGTGTGTCGCTGATCTATCCGCAGGTCAGCGAAGCGACGAGGGCCACGAGAGTGCGGATCGAAATCGCCAATCCCGGCGGTGTTCTGCTCCCCAATATGTATGCCGAAGTGGAGATCGGCACCGGCGATGCCGCGCCGGTCGTTGCCGTCCCGGATAGCGCGGTGATCGACACGGGCACGCGACAGGTCGTGATCATTGATCGTGGAGAGGGCCGGTTCGAACCGCGCGACGTGAAGATCGGATTGCGCGGCGACGGCTTCACAGAGATCCGCGAGGGGATTGTCGAGGGCGACCGTGTCGTTGTCGCGGCGAACTTCCTGATCGACGCCGAAAGCAATCTGAAGGCGGCGCTGCGCGGCCTGACCCCGCCGGAGGCACAGCCATGATCGCTCGCCTCATCGGCTGGTCGGCCCGCAATCTCGTGTTGGTCTTCGTCGGCACGATCTTCGCCGTTGCGGCCGGGCTCTATGCGCTGAAGACGCTGCCGCTCGATGCCATCCCCGACCTCTCGGACGTGCAGGTGATCGTCTATACCGATTATCCCGGTCAGGCGCCGCAGGTGGTCGAGGACCAGGTCACCTATCCGCTCACC
>NCHM01000030.1 GCA_002257205.1 Rhizobiales bacterium 24-66-13
GCGCGAGCGCCCGCTGATCCGGGTGAATTGCGCGGCCATCCCGCGCGAATTGTTCGAGAGCGAATTCTTCGGCCATGCGCGCGGCGCCTTCACCGGCGCATTGCGCGATCGCATCGGCCGGTTTGAACTCGCTGACCACGGCACGCTGTTCCTCGACGAGGTCGGCGAAATCCCCATCGAGCTGCAAAGCAAGTTGCTGCGGGTGCTCCAGGAAGGCCAGTTCGAGCGCATCGGCGAGGAGCGCACCCGCTCCGTGGACGTGCGCATCATCGCCGCCACCAATCGCGACCTGCGGGCCGAAGTGCGCGCCGGCCGGTTCCGCGAGGACCTGTTCTATCGCCTGAACGTCATGCCCATCGAATCCGCGCCCTTGCGCGAGCGGCGGGAGGATATCCCCGCCCTCGCCCTTCATTTCCTCGGCGGCGCCTCGCGCAAGCCGATGTCCGGCGCGCTGCAATTGAGCGAGGGCGACATGCGCAAGCTCATCGCCTACGACTGGCCGGGCAATGTGCGCGAATTGCAGAACGTGATCGAGCGCGGCATCATCCTCGCCCGCAACGGCCGCCTCACCATCGATCTGCCGGAGCCCCACGAAGACGCCGCGCCACTGCCCGCGCCGGGCGCACTGGAAGGGCTGGAGACCGAGGGCGAGCGCCGCGCCCGCCATCGCGCCAGCATCCTCGCCGCCCTGGAGGCGGCCGGCGGCAAGGTCTCCGGTCCGGGCGGCGCGGCCGAGCGGCTCGGCCTCAAGCCCACGACCCTCGCCTCGCGCATGAAGACGCTGGGCATCGCGCCGCCCAAGACGGGGGCGCTGCGGACCGGGCGCTGAGGATGGGGCGCGTTAGGGGCGATGGACATTCAGCGGTGTGGTGTATCGTCGAAGCACCTGACCGTAGGTGCGTGCCAGTGTCGTTCTTTGACCGGTCGGTGTTCTTTCACAGGTCGTCATGGCCGGGCTCGTCCCGGTCATCTCCCGTGTTGTGCGTCAAGTGTCGGAATAAGCCCATGGCTGGTTATCGCGGGCGATGGCGTTGAGCGTGACGAGGAGTTTTCGCATGACGGCGGTGAGAGGCACCTTTCCAGGGCGCGTATTGTGCGAGACGAGGCGCTGGTCGAAGTCCCGCATGACGATGTTCCTGCAATCGCGCCGGGCCAGGAAGGTCGATCGGTTGCGAAGCAGCATTGACGATTTAAGGCTTGGGATTCTCGAAGGGGAGCAAATCGGATTCAACACTGATTTTTGAGGAGAGGCGATGGCTTGCGATGCTCTTGGAGATGATCGATGGGAGCGGATCAAAAGCCTCGCGCCTGACGGCACGAAGGCGAGAGCCGCGCACCGACAATCGGAGTTTTTTGGATGCGCTGTTGTGGATGGCGCGCTCGGGCGGTCGGTGGCGTGATCTTCCCGCTCGGCTGGGCGAACAGTTCCGGCGCCTCGCAACGCGATAAAGCAAGCTCCTCGCCAACTTCGTGGGCTTCGTCAAACTCGCCACAATCCCCATATGGCTCATATAGTTGAATCGTCACTAAGGCCTGCTGCGGCGTAAGCGTCGTCCTCAGGCCACGTCACTGAGGACGGGCTTGGCGGGATAGGCCCATGGCATGAGGACGTCGATCCGGCTGTTGGGGTGGCCGTTGACGATGCGGGTGATGGTCTCCGTGAGGTAGGCCTGGGGATCGATGCCGTTCAGCTTGCAGGTCTCGACGAGCGAGGCGATGACGGCCCAGTGTTCGGCCCCGCCGTCGGAGCCGGCGAACAGGGCATTCTTCCGCGTCAGTGCCAGAGGGCGGATGGATCGCTCGACGATGTTGTTGTCGAGCTCGATCCGCCCGTCGTCGAGGAAGAGGCAAAGCCCCGCCCAGCGCGAGAGCGCGTAGCGGATCGCCTCGGCGAGCTTGGTCTTCTGGCTGATCAAAGCGAGCTTTTGCCGTAACCACGGCTCCAGGGCGTCGATGATCGGCTTGCTCCTTTGCTGCCGTGCGTCCCGGCGCTCCTCGGGGGGACGGCCACGGATATCAGCCTCGACGCGATAGAGCTCGGCGATGCGCAGCAGGGCTTCACTGGCAATCGGCGCAGGGCCGGTCTGGGCCAGCTCGTAGAAGCGCCGCCGAACATGCGCCCAACAGAACGCCAGGCTGACCGCGTTGCGCCCGGCCAACGTCTTGTAGCCGCCATAGCCATCGACCTGCAGGATGCCCGCAAACCCCTCGAGATGGGCAATCGGTCGCTCTCCTTTGCGGTCGGGGGCATACACATAGGCGACGGCGGGCGGGTCAGCGCCGCCCCAAGGCCGGTCATCGCGGGCATAGGCGAAGAGCTGGCCCGTCTTGGTCTGACCTCGCCCGGGATCGAGCACCGGCGCCGTGGTCTCATCGGCGAACAGCTTGGGCGAAGCCTTCAGCACCGCCAGCATCCGCTCGTGCACGGGCCGCAGCAGGAAGGCCGCGCGCCCGACCCAGTCGGCCAGCGTCGAACGATCGAGCGTGACACCCTGACGGGCATAGATCTGGGCCTGACGGTACAGCGGCAGATGATCGGCGTATTTCGAGACCAGCACCTGGGCGACCGTCGCCTCGGTCGGGATACCACCTTCGATCAGCCGGGCCGGCGCGGGCGCCTGCACCACGACGTCTTCGCAGGACCGACAGGCGTATTTCGGCCGGCGCACCACCAGCACGCGGAACTGCGCCGGCACGATGTCGAGCCGTTCCGCCACATCCTCACCGATGCGATGGAGCCGGCCGGAACAGCAGGGGCAGACATCGCTCTCGATATCGACCACCGTCTCGATCCGCGGCAGATGGGCGGGCAACGTGCCGCGGTTTGCACGACGCTTTGCGACCCGCTCTGCCTTTGTCGCCGGCGCGTTTTCCTCAGATGCCGCAAAACCTGCGGCCTCCACCTGCTCGGCCTCTTCCAGGGCGAGGAGAAGCTGGTCCTCGGGTAGCGTCTCGGCGCACCGGCCGAAGCGATGGCGCTGCAATTCCTTGATGATCTGGCGCAGCCGCTCGATCTCCGCGTCCCGGGCGATCAGCATCGCCTGGAGCGTCTCGGGATCACGGGGAAGCTCGGAGCGGAGCGAAGCCATGACACAGATTCAATCATATTTACCAGTGGCTTGCGAGGGCTTTCAGCTCGCCGCGACCGGTGCCGTTGTCCGTTGTGGCTCATGCACCCGGCGCCAGTCCAGACCCTCGAACAAGGCCTGCAGCTGCGCCGCCGTCAGCCGCAGCGCGCCGTCCTCGATCTTCGGCCAGCGGAACTCACCATCCTCCAGGCGCTTGGCGACCAGCACCACGCCGGTGCCGTCCCAGAACACCAGCTTCACCCGATCAGGACGCTTGGCTCGGAACACATAGACCGTGCCCGAGAATGGATCGGCACCCATCGTCTCGCGCACCAGGGCGGCCAGACCCTCCGCTCCCTTGCGGAAGTCGACGGGCTTCGTGGCCACCATGACCCGGACCGCGCCGGTCGGCCCGATCACGACCCGGCTTTCAGAGCGCTGAGCACCGCCGTGATGGTCGCCGGCGAGGCGCCGTTCTCGATCGTCACGCGGGCGCCGGCGACATCAATCTCGATGGCCGCGGCGCGAAGTTGCCGGCCACGCCGCTTCGGTCGTGACGGTGGGGCGGACGGTTCAGATGCGGGAGCCGGCTCCGGCGCGACTACCGCCGACACGAAGGCCGGGATCATCTCGCTCGCCTCCCGGCGCCAGGTGAACAGCTGCTGCGGCGTCAGGCCGTGGCGGCGAGCAACCGCCGACACTACGGCGCCGGGAACCAGCGTCTCTTCCAGGATCTGCGTCCGCTCGTCCGCCGTCCAGCGCCGCCGTCCCAACGCGCCGTTGATCACTTCGAAGCGCCGGACCTCACCCTCCGGCTCAAGTCTATGGTCAAGCCCAGACACAAAACGATCCTCCAAACAGGATCGTCAGACTGCGCTCTCACGCCCGACCTATGAAGGTGCCCCCGGGACGACGCTTACGCTGCGGCGTGAGGGCTTTGCGGTCAACCACAAGCGCCTGTTCCGGCTCTATCGCGAGGAGTGCCTCGTGGTGCGCCAGCGCGGCGGCCGAATGAGCGCTGGTCGCTCGACTTCCTCAGCGATCAGTTTACCGACGGACGGCGCTTCGGCATCCTCACCATCGTGGATGACTGCACGCCGGAGTGGCTCGGCCTGCTGGCCGACACCTCCCTCTCCGGCCTGCGCGTGGCGCGGGAACTGGATCGCATCATCGCGAAGCGTGGCCGGCCAACAACGATCGTCAGCGATAACGGCAGCGAGTTCATCTCGAACGTCATCCTCGCCTTCGCCGATGCGACCCAGGTCTAATAGGATTACATCGCACCTGGCAAACCCATGCAGAACGCCTCGTCGAGAGCTTCAATGGCCGCCTGCGCGATGAACTGCTCAAGGAAACGCTGCTCTCGACGCTGCACTAGGCAAGGGCCGCGGTCAGCAACTGGAGGGCCGATTACAACCGGCTCCCGGCGTACTCCGGGCTCGGATGGCGGGCGCCGTCGGCCTTCGCCGCAACCTTTCATTTCCGACGGGATCCGCTGCTGCGCAAAACGAACGGCTCCACACCAGATCCCGCTTGCACCACCGGCCAACAGCCAAAGCCAAGCGCCCAAGCGAACTCACCGATAAAATAGAAGTCAGCGGCAACGTCAGGGTCAATTGCCGGGCCCGTCGCGCGTTTCCTCGTCTCATAGAATTGGGGGAGGTCATCTATATTATACGACAGGCGCGTGTTCTTCGCGCGAACTGCTTCCACTTCGCTCGAAAACGCTCCATACGCCTCAGCAGATGAGGATCGCCACCACCGCAACGGCCATCACCAGAATCGTGCCGCCAAGCAGCATCGCCACGAGGCTCGCGCTGGCACTGAACGCGACGCACAACAGCACAAAGGCGAGGACCCCAGGGCCCAGGATCGGAAGCGGGCGAAAGCCGGGCTTGCGCATGCCCACCACTACCGCATTGTTCAGAACAGCGAGGCTCGCCATGGCAAGCGCGCAGATTCGAAGAAGCGGCACCGCCGGCAGATAGTTTTCTCCCGCCACCAGGATGACGAGCGGCTCGGCGAACAGCACCATCGGGATGGCGATCGCGATCGCTATGGCTGCCGTTGTGATGATCTGGCGGAGAAACTGGCTCCTCCAGCTTCCCTTCCCGTTGGAGCCCTCCAAGTCGATCTCGGCGAAGAAAATGTTTGCCAGGGCTGCGGGGAAGAGAAAGGGAACGCGCCCTAGCACAGCGGCTAGCGCGTAATAGCCAGATTCTTCGGGGGGGCGAAGCATTCGTACGAGGATCACGTCGAGGTTGAACAGGGCGTAGATGAGAGTGGTCGCAATGGCCGCTGGCACCATGAAGCGCAACGTCGCCTCGCGGTAGCCGGGCGGCAATCGCCCACGCCAGCGGAACGAGATCGGCCAACAGCCCGCAAGTCCGGCGCCGAATACCACTACGCAGGGCAAGAGTGACGCGATGAGTGCGCCGTCGAGACCAAGGCCGAACAGCGCCACGAGCAATACGCCGAACACAAAGCGTAGGATCGGGACGCCTCCCAGAATTGCCGACATGGCAATAGTCCGACGCGTCGCTTGGTACCATCCGGCTGCGACGGGGTAGATCACATTGAGACCTACGAGGACCGAGAACAGAACAATCGTAATGTGGTTTTCAATCTTCAGGCTACTACCCACCAGAGGGGAAAGCAGGAGGATAACCGCTGCGATCCCCACCGCTGAGATCAGTGCAAACTGCGCCGTGAGTGCTACCACCGGTCCAAGCGATGCATTGGGATCGTGCCGCCTTTGCAGCATGGCCAGATGGCTGACCGTGAGGGGCGCGACGGCGGCGGGCGCAGCCAGCAGGGTGGTCGCACCCAGCAGTGCGTTGAAGGCTCCGACATCGGCAGGGCTGAGAGAACGCGCCAGGAGGATTTGGTAGAAATACGCGCAAGCGTTGCCAAAATTGATCAGGAAGACAGGCGCAAGATACCCGTAAAGAAACCGCGTCATGTCGGCCTGCCTCGCATCGGCGGATACGCTCCCCCGATTAATGGGTCACAGTTTTTCGTTAGGACGCAGGCGGCGCGGAGCAGGGCGTCCCACTATCTCGTCCCACCGCATGGGGGAGAGGCCGTCGCCCGGTCGACGCGTTGTGAGGTTGTGCTCATCGAGAATCTCACCCGCCTCTATGTCGCGTGCCGCCACGATGCTCTTGCGCGCAGCCTTGCGATTGGGGAGCTCCGAGGCGGTGGGACGCTTGCGGCCGTCGCCGAGAGCGGTGGTAACGGCTCGAATGCCGGCGACCATCTGTTTCAGCTCGCCTGGCTCCAGGCTAGCACGATGGTCAGGTCCATCCATGGAGCGGTCAAGGGTGAAGTGCTTCTCAATGACCTTAGCACCCAGGGCGGTGGCGGCGATCGGGATAGAAATGCCAACTGTATGATCGGAATATCCCACGCGCGCCTGCGGAAAGGCGGCTTGGATGGTTGCCATCGCTCGGAGATTAACTTCCTCCAGGGGAGCAGGATACTCGGCTGTGCAGTGCAGAAGCGTCAATTGATCGAGCGTGAGCCCCGTCTTCTCCAGAGCTGCCACAGCCTCATCCAGCTCGGCGAGCGTTGCCATGCCGGAGGAGAGGATCACCGGAAGCCCGAAAGCTCCGATCGCGCGAAGGAATGGCAGATTATTTAGATCGCCGGACGAAATCTTGAACGCGCGCATGCCAGCGTCGGCCAGAAAGCGGGCGGACTCCGCGTCGAACGGTGTTGAGAGGAAGCCAATCTCCCGCCTAGCACAATATTCCATCAACTCGATAAAGACCGAGTCATCCAGCTCCAGCGCTTTCAGCATGGCGTATTGGCTGTCGCTGCCCGTAGCGCGCTGTTGGTAAGCGGCCTTGGCGGCATCGGGAGAGACCAGCTTATCCGCCTTGAAGGTCTGGAATTTGACGATGTCCGCACCAGCATCGATGGCGGCATCGACCAGCTTGAAGGCGAGTTCGGGCGAACCGTTATGATTGACCCCCGCCTCTGCAATGATTTGGCAGCTACCGGTCGTTTGCATAGCTTTCCCGTCTGTTTCAGAAGCCGGCATTTGGGCGGAACCCGCTCGGAATATTGACGAGCCGTGCCGCGATGTCGCTGGTCACTGGCATCGGGCCATGCGGTGCATGGCGGTACATTTCCAGCTGGTGTACAGGATCCCATACCGGACGCGTCATCACGCCAGCAGCGTTGGTCGTCTCCAGCACCGCATTCCGTTGGGTCGTATCCGAAAGGAGAATGGCACAGAGCCAGTAGTTTGATTGCGTTCCCGGCGGCTCCACGACAAACTCGATGCCCATATCCGAAAACCGCGCGTGATATCGCGCCGCTAGATCCCGCTTGAAGGCAACGAACCGGTCCAATTGCTCCAGCTGCGCACACCCAAGGGCTGCGTTGAGATTCGGCATGCGGAAATTATAGCCAATCTCGTCATGCGTGAAGCGCCAAGCGTGGGGGAGCTTCGCCGTGGTGGTGAGATGCTTGGCGCGCTTGGCGATGGCGCTGTCATTCGTGAGGATGACGCCGCCTCCGCCCGTGGTGACGATCTTGTTGCCGTTGAAACTTACCGTGCCCATGAGGCCGAAGGTTCCGCAGGGGCGACCGCGATAGAGGCTACCGAGGGATTCCGCAGCATCTTCTATCAGAGGAATATTCCATTCCTCGCATACCGTGAGAAGACCATCAAGATCGCACGGATTGCCGAACGTGTGCATGGGAACAACGGCGCCGATGCGCCGGCCGCTGTCCCGGTGGTGTGTGCCGCCGTCAGATTGCACCGCCTGCGTCTCCAGAAAGCTGCGCAGTGCTTTCGGGCAGAGGCCGAGGGTAGCCGCATCAATGTCTACGAACGCGGTCACTGCCCCCGCGTGAGCCGCGGCATTCGCGGTGGCGACGAAGCTCAAAGATTGGGTGACCACCATGTCACCGGGTTTAACACCGGCCAGGATCATTGCCATCTGCAGCGCAGTCGTGCCATTCACTGTGGCAATGGCGTGGCGTGCGCCCGTGATCTTGCACATCATCTCCTCAAGACGCCCCACATAGGCGCCGACGGAGGATACGAAGGTGGAATCGATCGTATCGATTACGTAGGTCTTCTCGTTGCCGTCGAAGACCGGGACATGCAGGGGAACGACCCCCTCTGAAACGCCGTAGACTTCTCGAATGGCAGTGAGAATTTCCGTCGAAAGCGCGAGATCAGACATTGTAGCGGTCCGCTTTATACTGCGCGAGGTTGGCCGGATCCTTGAACCAATCCACGGTTTCCGCAATGCCGCGCCTGAAGCCGTCCATCTGCCCGTAGGCGGGCGAGAAACCGGTTGTGGCGATCAACTTGTTGTTATCCGCAAAAAGGCGTTCCACTTCGCTCTTCTGCGGCCGGAGGCGCTGGCTGTCTTCCGTCACCGTGACGTCGGCGCCCATGACCTCGGCAATGGCCCTTACTGTGTCACCGATGGAGATCTCGAAATTACTACCGCCGTTCAGGACTGTGCCGATGGCAGCGTCGCTCAGCATCACGGCCTCGAAGGCGCGCGCCGTATCCATGACAAAGGTGAAATCACGGGTCGGATGCAGAGCCCCAAGCGATAGGGTGCGTCGCCCATTGGCGATCTGAGTGATGATAGAGGGAATGACCGCGCGCGCGGACTGACGCGGCCCGAAAGTATTGAACGGCCGCAGGATTGCCACTGGCAGGTCGAAAGACCGATAGAACGAGGCTGCGATCTGGTCCGCGCCGATCTTGGTCGCTGAATAGGGGGACTGCCCGACGAGAGGATGCTCCTCTGTGATCGGCACGAACTGTGCGGTTCCGTAAACCTCACTCGTGGAGGTGTGCACGACCCGGGTGCCAAGGTCGCGAGCCGCCTGAAGGATGTTCAGGGTGCCTTTGATGTTCGTATCAACGTAAGCGTCGGGAGAGTGATAGGAATAAGGGATAGCAATCAGTGCGGCCAAGTGCAGGACACATTCACACCCCTGCATGGCCTTGCGGACACCGTAAGGATCGCGAATGTCGCCCGAGAAGACATCGAGATTCGTCTTTATATCGGGTGGCGAATGATCGAGCCAGCCCCAGGAATTAAACGAATTGTACAGGACGAAGGCACGCACGTCATAGCCCTTGCGGACCATATACTCGGTTAGATGTGAGCCAATAAAGCCATCCGCGCCGGTAATGAGAACTTTCTTCGCCATTTCAATCATCTCGATCTCAAAAGCGGGGAGCCCGCAATACGTTTCATCATGTTTGCTCTCGCCATCGGTAAGATATTCCACCGCCAGCCAAGTGAAGCGATGGTGGCTCTCTGGAAGCCAGAGATCGGCTTTCAGAGAGGGGTAAGCGCCTCGCTGCGCGTTTGGACAGCCAAAGCGCACTCGTCTGTCTGGCACGGCTGCCGGTGCCGGGAGGCTGCGACAGACGGCACGTTACAGCTGATGTCCCTAGATCATTCGTTATCGAACATGGTCATGATCCGATGCAACTCTTCACGCGGCAATAGCGGGTCCATGTCCTCGATGGGGCGCGATGCAATCGTCCCGTCTTCCTTCTTGTAAGAACTGGCGCGGAATCGCTGCTGCTCTCTCGATACATTCATGTCAATGATGCACGGCTTGGTGGTGGAGAAGGCCAGCTTAATTTTATCAGAAAGCTCATCGCTTTTGTCGATGCGGATGTAGTCAATACCGAACGCTTTGGCCAGCGCCGCGAAGTCCGGGTTCGCCACGCCGGAATCCCCGTCCACACCGATATATCGCCCCTCACAAAAACGAGTCTGCGTGCCCCGGATACTGGCATAGCCGCCGTTGTTGCTGATAAATATCTTTGCATTCAGATTAAAGACGGCGAGGGTCATCAATTCTTGAACATTGAAAAGGAGCGAGCCGTCACCCGTGATAAGAACGCCGCGCCGGCTGCGATCCGCGACGCATCCGCCGACGAGTGCGGGAAGATCCCACCCCATGGCACCGAAACATACGCTGGTGAAGGCGCGCTGCCCTTCCTTGATACGATGTGCCTGATAGGCGATGATGCAGCCATCGAGCGAATTACCGCTGATAATTATGTCGGTGCTTCCCATCTGGCGGGAAAGTTCATCGTAAAATTCATACGCGTCAACGAAGCCATCCTGTACGATTTCTTTCGGCAACATGACAGGGTGGGATTTTTTCCACTCGGCGCACGCCTCCAGCCATCGCGACGTGGGCGAATATTGATGCGCTGAGAACTGCGTCAAAAGTCTGGAAATAAAATCTTTCGCATCCGCCTTAATGGGGTGCTCGATCTTGACATTCTTTCTCTCAAGATCCCCATCATCGATATTGACGAGAATTTTCTCTGCCTTGGGCGCGAACTGATCGTTAAACCCTATGCAAGAAATCGAAAGGCTGGTGCCGATCGCAAGAACGAGATCGGAGTTCTGAAGCGCAAAGTTGGCACGCCGCTGCCCGCCGGGACCCCCGCGGCCCTGGAAAAGCGGGTGATCCTCAGCCAAGAGATCCATCGCCGAAATGGTCACAAGGGCCGGAATGTTGAGCGTTTCTACGAGAGTTCTGAACTCGGCTCGCGCACCGGCGAGCACGATGCCGTTTCCGCCGATAAGAACAGGGCGCTTAGCCTTCGCGATCATGGCGGCGACGCGCTCGATCTCGGACAGGGGAAGGGCGGGAATGGACTCTTCGTCTGGAGTATATCCCCGAATCTCCGTAGGTTCGATCAGCGCATTTTGAATATCGAGAGGAACGTTTAGCCAGACAGGCCCTGGCCGACCGCTCATGGCAAGATGGAGGCATTTCTCCACCTCGTAACGAATGTCCTTCGCGTCCATCACGGTTACGATGTACTTTGTAACAGGTTCGGCCATCGGCTGGATGTTGATTTCTTGAGGGCCGACCTGTCGCTGATAAGTGTAGTCCGCCATGATCTGGGTCCGCACTTGCCCCGAGATCACAAGCATCGGAATTGAATCTACATAAGCGCCGGCAACACCGGTCAGCGCGTTGGTGCTCCCGGGGCCTGCTGTCACGAGGCAAACGCCGAGTTTCTCGTTCACACGGGCGTAAGCCTCCGCGGCAATGGCGCACGACTGTTCGTGGTAATTGACGATATAGTTAAGGTCAGGATTCCGCTTCAGCGCGTCAGATAGATACATAATCCAGCCGCCGGAGACGAAAAACACGTCACGTACGCCCTGCTCGGCAACCCGCTGGAAAATATAATCTGACACTGTAATCGGCATGAGAGGCTCCGGAAGCTTGCTCTGATCGTCGTTGAGGGACTTAGGCTGAAGCGCGCATTCGATACCACGCCGCCGTTCGGCGCACGGCTTCTTCCAATCCGATCGTCACGTCAAGACCGAGTTCAGTTCGGGTTCGCGTAAGGTCGGGCAGGTAGGAATGTGGTTCGGCGCCTGGAACGGGCGTTTGCTTAACGATGACATTACCCTTGCCACCGATGGCGATGTTTACCCGCCGTGCTAGCTCTGCGATGGAAATCGCTTCAGACCCCCCTACATTGTAGGGCCGCCCGGATTGGCCACGCAACAGGATGGTCAGGAGCCAGGCAACCAAGTCGGCTGCGTATAGATAGGATCGAAGGGGGGTCCCGTCTCCACCCACAATGACGTCGGCGTCGTGCATCGCGTCTCGAATAAAATTACCGATCGCGTAATTGCTGTCGAGCGAAAGATAGGGGCCAACAAAAGCAAAGCAGCGCGCGGTAAGCGCGCGGTAGCCGTGCTGATCCGCCCCTACAGCGACCATGATTTCCATCATGCGCTTGGCTTCGCCATAGACGTACTTCTCACCTGTCAAATCAGCAACGCAGCCCGGCCCTTCTTGCCAGCGGCGGTTGACTGCGCGGTCGGATGACTGGCCATAGACCGCACCCGACGTGGTGATGAGGAGGCTTTGCGTTCCATGGGCAGCGGCAATATCAATGAGCCTCTGAGTCCCGATGATCGCGGTTGCCAAATGTCGCGCTGCCCAGTCGCGGGTTCCTTCGACATTGGTCTCGGAGGCCATATGCAGAATATGTGTATAGGGAGCGGGGTTTGGCTCAAAGTCCGTAACGGTTCCGGGCACCAGAACTAAACCTTGGCGTCCCGCGAGATGCGGCGCGCGGCGCGCAAGGAATCCGTCGGGATCTCGAGTGAGCACGTGGATCTCCATGTCCAGCGAGCGCGCCTCTCGAGCGTAAAGCAAAGCTTCGACCATCCAGATTCCAAAGAATCCGGTGCCGCCAGTCAGCAGCAAGCGCGCACCGTGGAGATCTCCCCACAGTGCCGCCAATTGCTGATCAATGTGACTGAGATCCGCCTCAAAAAGCGAAAACCCGTGACGTACGGTGAACATTTCATCCCCGTTTTTCGAAATTGATTCTTTCTTTTTCGACCACCATAGGGCGTCTCACAACGTGGTTCACCAGCAAGCCTATATACTCACCAATCAAGCCCAAGAGCATGAATTGAACGCCGAGTAGAAAGAACATGCCGACAATAAGGGGCGCAAATCCCAGTTGAAATTCGTCCCAGGCAAGTAATTTCTGAATTACGAAATAGCCAGAGAGTAAGAAACTCAGTGTGGCCATCGCAAATCCCAGCAGGGTACCGAGGCGCAGGGGCGCCTTGGTGTGATTCACGATCGCAAGCAGGGCGCTATCGAGGTAGACAGCAAGATTTCCCTTTGAAAGGCCATGTTTGCGCGCGAGCTTGTCGAATGGAATTTCCGCGCGCGGATAGCCAATCTCACAGATCAATCCGCGGAAATAAGGATAGGGGTCGTTGATGTCGCGCAAAATGTCCATCACAGCCTTATCATAAAGGCCAAATCCCGTGAAATTACGGACTTGCTCGACTTCGGAAATGCGCGTGATAAGAGCGTAATACGCCGTTCGAATAAGCGGCATCAGGCCGCGCTCTTCGGATTTACGCCTCACCCCGATTGCGATCTTAAAACCTTCCTCCCATTTGCGGAGGAATTCCGCAATAAGCTCTGGTGGGTCCTCCAGATCCGACGCCATTCCAATGACAGCATCGCCTTGCGCAAGAAGAAAGGCATGGTAGGGGGATCGAATGTGTCCGAAATTTCGAACATTCAAGATGGCCTTCAGGCGCGGATCCGACGCTCCGATCTTTCGAATAACTTCTATTGTTCCATCTGTGGAGCAATTATCAATAAGTATGATTTCAAAGTCATATTGCGGAAACTGAGCAATAACAAGATTAAGCCGTCGATAAAGCTCAGGTATATTATCAACCTCATTGTAGCAGCCGGCAACAATACTTACAAGTTTCTTCCGCTCATCAGGAGCATTCATAGTACATATCTCGCGAATTGAAGCGTCAGGCGTATAGCACATCGCCTGCATCATCACTAGCCCAAATGCGCTGGTTCGAAGTTGTCATCAATGACTTGAGCCCCCTTTTTCGCCTCCGGTTTAGGTGGCGGACCGATAATGCAATGGATCCAGACGCCGGTGGCGGCGAACCTGGGAGCGGCGAGGAAGTTGTCTGGTTACCGGTCGTAGCGCGGGGCGAGACCGTGCATCTGCTGGATGCGGTTGAAGAAGCGGTCGATGCGGTTTCTGTGACGGTGGAGCTACGGGCTGAAGGCGTAAGGTGTGCTTTCGGGTCGTGCGTGGGAGCACATTGGCAAATCCTCCACGCGCCCCCGTCGGCGCGTGCCAACCTGCCCGCCGGTAAACAGGACGCGGATCGGGGGCTGGGCATCGGCCAGAGCGTCTGAGCTAGGCTCAGGACCTATTAATTTGCGTTGAGTTGCGATTCACAGTCTCCATTGAGGAGGCTGGCATGGGTGATTTGTTCCTGCTGAGCGAGCGGCAGATGGCGCGGATCTCGCCGTTTTTCCCGTTAGCCCATGGGGTGCCGCGCGTCGATGACCGTCGGGTGGTGAGCGGCATCGTCGATGTGATCCGCAACGGGTTGCAGTGGAAGGATGCGCCCAAGGACTACGGCCCGCACAAGACGCTCTATAATCACTTCATCCGCTGGAGCCGGCTGGGCGTGTTCGATCGCATCTTCGCCAGCCTCGCGGGCGAAGGGCCCCGACCCGAGCGGATCATGATCGATGCCACCCATCTGAAGGCCCACCGCACGGCGGCGAGCCTGCTTAAGAAGGGGATGTTCCCCGTCGTATCGGGCGCACCAAAGGCGGCCTGGACTCCAAGCTCCACACAGTCTGCGACGGCGAGGGCCGGCCGATCATCATGGTGCTGTCGGAAGGCCAGATGAGCGACCACAAGGGCGCCCGCCTCGTCCTAGATGCCTTGCCGCCGGCCGGAAGCCTGATCGCCGACCGCGGCTACGACAGTGCCTGGTTCCGCGAGGCGCTGACCGCCAAGGGCATTGAGCCTTGCATTCCCTCATCGCGCAGCCGCAAGCGCCCCTTCGCCCATGACAAAGCCCTTTACCGGCAGCGACACAAGGTCGAAAACCTGTTCGCCAAACTCAAGGTCTGGCGTCGCATCGCCACCCGCTACGACCGTTGCGCCCACACCTTCTTCTCAGCCTTATGCATCGCCGCAACAGTCATCTTCTGGCTCTGATTAGTGAGCCCTGGGCCTAAGCCGCCGAGCGCTCCGTCTCCGGCCGGTGGGGAGCCATTGGACGTCTCATCAACTGCTTCAGGCCACAGGAATGCCGAAATTTCTTCCCGCCGCTGGATACGAACCAAATATGAGCTGAAAACGCATTTGGCACCCTTGCGGGACGCTTCGTTCCAGTAGGCCGGCTGTAGCAAGGGGCTGATCACGACCCTTGTGTCCACCCGTGACCCGACTGGATCACGGGGCGCGTATTTATGGCTAGGTGCTCAGCTGCCTCCAAAAACCGCCAGGATCAGATGACGCACCCTGCGCCAACTGCTGCGCAGCGCCCCGCGCAGGGCCTCGTACGCGATCCGCATCGCGGTCCGCCAAGAAAGGTCACTCTCCGCCCGGATAGACCGAACGATTTCCTTGGCCGGCGCAACCGGCACCGGCACCGGTGCCCATTGCGGGAGAAAAATATCCGCTGGCTCGGCGCACCTGCCTGCCGCACTCTGCGTGAGCTCGATGAATCGTCGGATTTGATCCGGCACCTCGTTCGCAAAGGTCCTGTAGCGATCGGCCCCCTGGACAACGGTCGTCCGCGCGCGCTCGACCTCGGCCGGATCCGTACCCCAAGCGATGCCGTGCCAGTCTTCCTGCGAAAGGCCCCGGGGCTTTTGCAAGAATGGATTCGGCATGAGCACAGTAGGACAGTGACACGCGATCGCCTCGTTGCCGAGCGCCGTGTTCTCGAATGCGTAGAATGCTTCGCTGGAGCGGAACATTTCGGCGATCTGTTCCGGGGCAAAGGAGTCGGGCTCATCTCGCGTGATCTCGACCGCTCCTGCGGGAAGGCCGAACACCCGCTGACCGTGTGTCAATTGATATTTGCTCGCGTAGAAGCAGGCGCCAGAGCGCGGCCTTGCGGGCTCGGGATGGAATATGCGCGTGTCCACCAATGGAAAGCGCAGAAGCGGTACATCCCCTAGGCCCACCGCGAACTGCGGCGAATAGGCAAAGAGCAGATCGCCCTCATCGAACCGGACGGGACCTCCCAACAGGCCTGGCGTGTTGAGGAGATACCGAACCACACAATTCGCATTGGCCGGATTGCCACGCTCGACCTCCGGGTAAACTACGATCGGCTGCTTGCTGCTTGCACGGCTCCAGCGCACGATCTCCGGCGTCAGCACAGGCGTCAGAAGCGCCGGATGAGTATCCGCTCGCTGGCTGTCATCCATGAAATATAAATACGCTCTACGTCCGCTTAGATTTAAATGATGACAAAGGAGGTGCAGGCACCTGATACCTCCAGAGGTACGATTATATCGTGGCGTAAAAATAAAATATGGGTGTCCCGCATCAAAATGCTCATCAAATATTTGGACATTCGAGCCGCTCAACATGTCTTCTTCTCGACATTCATCGGACCAACAGAGCGTGAAATTGGCGCACGCCCTCCAAAACAACGAAATCGGAATCGACCGACAATGACACATCGCAGCGGGTGACATCCCCCCATGCTATCCAGGGGCGCTAAAATGTGAGTAGCAGGAGACTAGAAGCAATCAAAGGGGAGATCTCAGTTTGACACGGGACAGCAGGCTTCCCGCCGTAAGAAGCGCACTGGATTAGGGTTGGTTCCGTTCTCAGTGCGGTCTGGCGGCATTGCCTGAGACGGTCCCCGAAACCGGGGTGAATGGCTAAGCTTGGTACTCCTCGCTGAGAGGGCAAACCCGATGACGGGAAAGAGGAAACGGTATTCGGCCGAATTCAAGCGAAGGTAGCGCTTGAGCTGATCGGCGGTGAGCGGACTGCCGCGCAACCAAGCACGGTGTCCACCAGACGACGGTGGTGTCGCCCACACAGGGTAGCTGGCTTAGAATAGCAAGGTCGAGGGCGAGCGCGCCTTCCATAGCGCTCTATATGCTTGGTCCCGGAGTATGGGGGAATCAGCCAAGCTGATCCCGCACCCCGGGAGGGCCTATGGGCCAGATACTCCATGACAGCGCCACGACCATGCACGCCATCCGAGCGGCGATACAGCGATCAAGGCTCCGCGCAAAGAGCTAGGTGTTTGATCCGGTGCGGTCTTTTCGCGCGTGTGGAAGGAGGTGCTATGGGCCCAGTTGCACACGGGAGCGCCACGACGACTGAGGCGATCCGTCGAGCGAAAAAACGTAGTCAAAGAGCCTGGGAGCGCTTTCGAGGCGCTACGAGATCAGCCAGAAAACCGTTGCCAAAGGGAAGAAGCGGACCTCGGTGGCCAATCTGCCGACTGGTCCGAAAGAGGCGAGATCGACCGTGCTCTCGGTCGAGGAGGAGGCGGTCATTGTCGCCTTTCGGTGCTACGCACTGCAGCCGACGATCCCGCAGCTGATGCGCTCATCTCTGACCGCTGCCTCCGGCGCCACGGCATCGCTCGGCTGCACGACGTCGAGGGCGACAAGCCAGCGAAGAGGAGTTTCAAGGTCTACCCGATCGATCACTTCCACATCGGCGTACGTGTCCACCGAACAGGGCAAGCTGCACATGGTCGGTGCCATCGACTGCACGTCGAAGTTCGCCTTCGTCGAGCTGCACGAGAAGGCCACCATTGCCGTCTCCCCGCGCTGACCGACAACCGCATCCAGCTCGCTACGCCGCTGCCGGAGGATCGGCCGTGCCGCTGATCAAGGAGGCCTCGGCCAATGGAGAGCTCTTTCGGGCTCGTGCCTTCGACTACGCCTGCGCCAGGAGCGGCATCGACCATCGTACGGCCAAGGCCAAGCACCCATGGACCAATGGCCAAGCCGAGCGGATGAACTGACCCCTCAAGGATGCCACCGACAAGCGTTTCTACTACGAGAGCCACGATCAACTACGCCGGCATTTCGCCGACTTCGTCATCGCCTACAACTTCACCCGGCGCCACGAGACCCTGAAGGGGTTCTCCCCCTACGAATTCATCCGCAGCAGTGGACGATCGAGCCCAAGAGATTCAAGCTCGATCCAACCCATCAGAGGCCGGGATCAAAGCAGCTAATAATCCCACTGGGCGCCGATGCCCACTTCCGTGCCGCCATCGGCCCCGGTCGCCCCTTGCAGGCGGATGTTGCGGGTGATGTCGATATCGACGGTGGCGGCGCTGGAGCCGGAGGTCGTGCCCTGGCGCACGCCCAGATAGATCCGGTCGTTCAACCGCTTGCCGATGCCGAACTGGCCGCCGGTGCCGGCCGCATTGGTGCCCACGTCCACGCTGTCCACCCCGAGCGAACGGCGCAGCGAGGAGAGCGCGGCATTGCCGCTGCCCGAGAGGGTGGCGACGGTTTGCGCCACCTGCAATGCCTGCCCGGCGCTGAGCTGGCCGGCAGAGCGGCCGAACAGCAGGCGCGCCACCACCTCGTCCTGCGGCAGGGTCGGGGTGGAGGAGAAGGCGATGTCCGGCTGCGAGGCCCGGCCGGAAATGGTGACGCGGGCGGTCACGTCATTGGCCGTGCTCTCGGCGATGAAATCGAGGTCCGGGTCGGTGGTGCCGTTGAAGGTCACGCGGCCACGGGTGAAATCGAGCCGCCGGCCGATGATGTCGAAGCGCCCACGCAGCAGTTCGAACCCGCCCACCGTCACCGGCGCCGCGCTGGTACCGCGCACATTGAGCGTGCCGGAAAGCTCTGCATCCACCCCCATGCCGCGCACGAACACGCGGTTGGGCGCATTCACCGCAAGATCGAGGCTCGCCAGGAAGGTCGCCGCGCGCGCGCCTTGCCCGGTCCCTTGCCCTCCTTGTCCGGCGGGCCGGCGCGGGGGCGCGGGCGGCACCGTGAAGCTCTTGCCCGGCGGCACGTTCACATGCCGCACGTTGAGCGCCCTTGCCCCGCCCGGCAGGCGGTCGGGAATGTTGATGTCCAGCGCCCGCACATTGATCTGCCCGCCGATGGTGGGCCGGGTGGCGAACGCCCCGCCGATGGCGATCTGCCCGTCGGCGACGAAGCGCACGATCTCGCTGTTGACCAGGCCCGCATTGTTCAGCGTCAGGTCGAGCCGGCCGGGGAAGCCGGCGGCGGCATCGAGCGTCACGGACCCGTTGCCCTGGATCGTCCCGCCATTGAGCGTCGCCGCCTGGAAGGAAGAGAGCGTGACCGAACGGTCGGTGCCGGTGACCACCGCCTGGATGCGATCCAGCGTCACCCCGTTCACCGCATCCTCATAACGCCCACCGCTGATGCGCACGGTGCCGCCGGCGCGCGGATCGGCCAGGGAGCCGCGCACATTCGCATCCACCGCCGCCGTGCCGCTCGCCCGCGCGCCGGAGGTGGCGAGCAGCGCATTGGCGATGGCGAGCGAGATATTGCCGCGCATGGAGAGGTCCAGCCCATTGCCCTGGAACGGCACCGTGCCATTGATGGCAACACCGGAGAGCGCCGGGCCGGAGATCGTGGACGCGATGCGTACGCTGCCGCCCGCCAGCGTGCCATTGGCCCGCAAATCGAACGGGCCGGCGCCGGCGCGCGCGATGTCGGGGCTGGTGGCGCGCAGCACGGCGAGATCATAGCGGCCCGTGGGGGCGGCGGCAGGCCCGGTGATGCGCGCGCTGCCGTTGAGCGTGCCGGAGAGGTTCAGCGCGGGATCGGCCAGCGCCGCGAGCGCGAGCGGTAGGGCGCGGATATCCACCGTGAGGTCGAGCGCATCGCCCGCACTGCCTTGCACGGTCACGGTTCCCCCACCGGTGGCGAGCGCGAGGCGGTCCACCGCCACCGTGCCGTCGCGCAGGCTCAGCGTGGCGGGCGCGGAGAGCGCGACATTGGTGCCGGCGCGGGTGATGCGCAGCGTCTCCAGGCGGAACGCCTGTTCCTGCGCCGAGGCAGTCAGCCGTCCAGCCGCCGCGATGGTGGCACCCTGGGCATCGGCGTTCAGCGTCAATGCGGTGCCGCCGCCGGCCTCGCTGGCGACGATGCGCACCCGCGACACCTGGAGCGAGCCTGCGGAAATGCCGGTGGCATCCACCGTGCCGCGCAGGGCGCCGGTGCCGGCGCGCGGATCGGCGATGGACAGGTCGATGCGCGCATTCTGCACCTGCTGGCCGGCCGCGACCACCTTGTCGAGGTCCGCCCGCAAAGCGATGCGCTGGGTGCCGGACATCTCGTCCAGCACGATCGTGCCCTGGGCGCTGCCGGCAAGCTCGGTGAGGGCGAAGGCGGACACATCCGAAAGATTGCCGGCGGAGAAGGACAATTGCCCGGTCAGAAGCCCGCTCGCGGCGGCGGTCAGCGCGCCTTGGGCGCTCACCGAACCCACCGCGAAATCAAGGCCACTCAAGGCGTGGCTGCCGTCCGCCCCGGTGGCGAGGGTGGCCGCGCCGCGTGCCGGCTTGCCACCCACTTGCCCGGCGAGGCGCGCCGTGCCGCCGATCCGGCCGGTGAGATCCTTGAGGTCCGCATCCAATGTCAGGCCGGAGATCGGCTGGCCCATGGCCTTGCCCTGATCCACGGAGAGGCGCGCGACCACATTGAGCCTATCGAGCGTGCCGGAGAAGGCCGCACGCCC
>NCHM01000576.1 GCA_002257205.1 Rhizobiales bacterium 24-66-13
TTTTCCTTGATCTGCGCATCGATGAAATCGGTCGGCAGCGCGCCCATGTAAAACGGCGGCACTTCCATTTCATAGGTGACCGCAAGGCCGGTGAGGTTGGCGGACAGGCGGGCCGCGAGGTGAATGGCAAATTCGCCGGCCGCGTCACGCGCGCCGCCGTTGGTCAGATTGACGAGAATGTCCCGGATCATCGGAAGTGGCCTCTCCTTGAGCGCGATCCGCCCATATGGAACCACCAAGTGGTTCCATATGGGCGGTGAATCGCCCTCTCACTTATTGAATAGAGGCGGATTCACTGCCCATTATTGAAACGCCAAAGGCGATTCAATATGGGCAGATCCGGCTCTAGCCGTGTCGGCGACACGACCTTAGCTCGTGTCGCCGACATTTAATTCAGCTTAAGTATTGGCCACAATTCCTTCATTGACCCGCCGCAAATTTCGACCGCGCATCGGATATCAACATCTGAAATGGAAAACGCGGCCGCCGGGGGGGAGGCGACCGCGTCCATGGACAGTGCCGGGGGAAGCACACTGTCCGTCGCGTTAACGCGCCACTGGGAACGGCGGTTCCCCTAGGTTCTAAAAAAATGTCGAGTCTCTCGCCTATCCCCCCGATCCCGGCTAAACGGGTGAAAATAGCCAGCGGCGCCAAGGGCGGCTTTCCCATGACACCCGACCTCAGCATCGTCGTTCCGGTCTACAACGAGGCGGAAGGCCTGCCGACCTTTCATGCCAAGCTCAGCGCCTGCGCCCAGGCGGTCGCCCGCGCGCGCAGCATGCGGATCGAGATCGTCTATGTGGACGACGGCAGCCGCGACGCCTGCGCCACCGTGGCCGGTGAATTGCCGGCCTTGGGCGTCGATGTGCAGGTGGTGGCGCTCTCCCGCAATTTCGGCAAGGAAGCTGCCCTGCTCGCCGGGCTCGACCATGCGCGCGGCGATGCGCTGTTGTTCATGGACGGCGACGGCCAGCATCCCCCCGAAATGATCGAAACCTTCGTCGGCCTCTGGAAGGATCAGGGTTATGACGTGCCCTATGCGGTCAAGGCCGACCGCATGGATGAGGCGGCGTCCCGGCGCTGGTTCGTCAAGGTGTTCTACAAGCTGCTGAATTTCGGCGCCTCGACGCGCATCCCCGAGGATGCGGCGGATTTTCGCCTGCTCTCGCCGCGCGCCACGGCGGCCCTGCGCCGCCTGCCGGAGCGCAACCGCTTCTTCAAGGGCCTGTCGAGCTGGATCGGCTTTCGCCAGATCGCCGTGCCCTATCGGCCGGCAGGGCGCACCCATGGGTCCAGCAGTTGGAGCTTCTTCCGCCTGCTGAGCCTCTCCATGGAGGCGCTGACCTCGTTCTCGCCCGCCCCGTTGCGGCTCGCCGGCCTGGTGGGCGCGGGGCTTGCCGGCATCGCTTTCCTGTATGGCGTGTGGATCGTGATCGAGCGTCTGTTCTGGGGCATTCCAGTGCCAGGATACCCCTCACTTGTGGTCGGCCTGATGGTGATCGGCGGCGTGCAATTGCTGGTGATCGGCGTGATGGGCGAATATATCGCGCGCATCCTCTCGGAGATCAAAGCGCGCCCGGTCTATTTCGTCGCCGACCATGCGCTGCGCCATGACGAGGAGCCGGCAGCGCCCGTCGCGGCCGATTATGGCGATGTCGGTGTGCGCCCGATGATCCTGCCGTGAAATCCATCTGGATCTGCGCGGACGATTACGCCCTCGCACCGGGTGTGTCGGAGGCGATCCGCGCGCTTCTGGCCATGGGCCGGCTGAACGCCACCTCGGTGATGACCGTGTTTCCCGGCCTCGCCGAGGAGGCCGCGCGCCTTGACGAAACCGTGCGGACGAAGCCCGCGCAGGCCTCCGCCAGCATCGGGCTGCATGTGACGTTTACGGGCGGATTCGCCCCGCTCGCCGCCGATCCGCTCGGCGGGGCGGTTTTCGCGCCGTTGCGGGCGGTGGTCGGTCATGCGCTCACGGGCCGGCTGGATGCGGCGGCGGTCCGCGCGGAGGTGGAGGCTCAGTTCCAGGCCTTCCATGCCGCCTTCGGCCGCCCGCCCGCCCATGTGGACGGGCATCAGCATGTGCACCTTCTTCCCGGCATCCGTGGCGCGGTCTTGGAGGCGACGGCACGCCATGCGCCCGGGGCCTTGGTGCGCGACTGCACGCCGGCCCCTCGGGCCCGTCTCGGCTTCGATGCCAAGGCC
>NCHM01000031.1 GCA_002257205.1 Rhizobiales bacterium 24-66-13
CATGTGCCGCGCAGAAAGGCCGGACATATGACCGCACCGTCCTCATGTGGTGAAATCGACTGAAGGGCATCCTTGCACCGCGGGCCGTTCCACATATGCACGGGTTGAATTGTGCCGAGCGAAAGCCGGCGCCGTGCGTCCGATGAAGGAGGGTGCCTTTCGGGATCGTCTGCGTGTTGATGCTTGGAAAGGGCGATGGCGGCGGGCGTACGCTTGAGACGCTCACCCAACCACCTCCTCGCCCTCTCGTTCGGCTGCCGCAACGACCGCCTGCGGATCATCGAGCACGTCGATGGGCGCCTTGTCGCCAATCCAGCCGTTCGTTGACACGAACCAGAAGGCGCGTTGCCATGCCGATAGCCGGGGAGGGAGCACCGCAAGCACCTTCTTGACCGTCGGGTGCGGCCGGCCTTCACGAAATTGGAAGGCCGGGAAATACTCTTTTCCGCGGTGTTGGACCGAGAAAATGTCGCCGGTCTTTTTCCACCGCGCTGCGGTCGCGTAGGGGTTTTTTGTCTTCAATCCAGCCTGCGCGCCGATCTCCGCGCTCGTAAGCTGCGGCACTTCCGCGACGAACCGATCGCGAAGCTCGAGATTGTCAGAAGCCAGCGCACCGCGCGCATCGGCGAGCTCGTCGGGCAGAAGGACTTCGGCGAGCTTGGCGATTGCCGCCTCGAGGCGGGTCTCGTCGAGCGAGCCGCTGACGCGAACGACCATATCGAGGAAGGAGCGCACCGCGTTTCGATGCCCTTCGTCGAGGTCCGGCTTGAGCTGAAGGACAACGGACTGCCCAAGCGCGATATCGGCGGCCGCGGCTGCGAGATCGACGGTGCCGGTTGGCGCAGTGGTCGCCGGCGCTGTCTCCTGAAGCGCGCGACGGATTGCCCCAACAAGGAGCTCGCGATCGTTAGCTGTGCCATGGGGATCTGGCACTCTGGCGGCGCCAGGCATGCTCCGGCCGGCAACCGGCGTGATCGGCCGATCGACCATGAGGTAGGATGAGAAAAGAGCGTCGGCCATGGCGTCTCGTGACATAGAGTATGAGCGTACCCATATCACGTATGTCACGCGACGTCCATTGCAAGGGCGCGGCTCAAGATGCGAGTCGCGCAACATGAATGATAGAACATTATCAATAGCTTAGATCAAATTGGATGGTAATTGCCGGATCGGCGGAATGCGAGCCCTTGTGCCGACAACCACTGCTCAATGCGATCCGCGCTTGCGGGTCCGATCCCGCGTTCGCCGAGAATCTCTTCGCGTGAATAGGACGCGGCGATGAGCGTGAGATTGCGTCCGCGCTCGCGCGGCGTTCTTCCGCCGACCCGCGCATGACGGCCGCAAAGCAGTGCGGCGACGATGGTCTGCGGAAGCCGCTTCTTACCATTGGCATTTCTATCCATTTCCTGCAGCCGGCTCACTACTGACAATTGCACACATGTTTTTCTCGCTTGCATCGCAGTGAAGCAGACGTCGCTCTAACTGGTTTCGAGTCATTCGCTTCTGCGCGATTCACCGCTTCGCTCTAGCGATTGCACCGTCTCGTCTCTATAAGGGCCGCCAGGGCAGTACGCGCTGCCCGGGGCCTTAGAAAGCCCTCGACTAGCGGTTGGCGTCGGCCGTTGCGGCGCCAGGATCCTCTGACCATCGTGGCCGGGGGCCTGTGACGCATGTCCAGGCGCCTCGGTGCTAAAGGTCATAGGGACCGTCTAGTCGCGGTTTTCTAACCCCCGGCTTGGGATCAGGGATTAACGTTTGCGGGGGCGCACCGCGGACTTTCTTTGAAGAAGAAGGCGGATGGGAAACGACCAGAACTGCGCTGTGCAGCCGGAGCACAAAGTCACGCTGAGGCCGGTCGTCGGCCTGACCGAGCATCTCCCCAAGCGAGATCTCGAACAAATCACGATTCAGGCGATCAGGACACATCGGCGCCTCCGCGACGCGGCTGAGGCGAAATATGAGGAATGGCGCAGGTCGCCGCCTGTTGCCAACTGTGAAAGCGTGGGTCCCGCCCGCATCGCCTATGTCAGCGCGATGATCGACATGCATGCCCAACAGACCCTCCTTTCGACGCTCCTCGACGTCCTCGGCCATGTCCCGCCGGTGCCGGTGGAGTGATAGGGAGCCAACCGCTCGGATCAGCTTCACCTTCTTCGTGGCGAGGGTCATCGCCTGCGCCAGAGGCTCAGGATGCAATGAGCGGCAATCCAGAGCATGACGGTGACGGCATCAAGAGCCGCCATTAGAAGCTATCGTGTTGTTGCTAGGTCCTGATCAATCACACCACCAACCGATGGCCGGCT
This sequence comes from Rhizobiales bacterium 24-66-13, assembly GCA_002257205.1. Taxonomy (GTDB): domain Bacteria; phylum Pseudomonadota; class Alphaproteobacteria; order Rhizobiales; family Xanthobacteraceae; genus NCEH01. The sequence continues at coordinate 2,304 of NCHM01000031.1, forward strand.
CCGGTATTATCCGCGATAGACCCCCGGGAATATGATGTCCTGGTCGACGAGGACATTGAATTTGTATCCCGGTCGAATCTCCAGCGTTGGCTGAACGTCGAGGTTGCGATTGATCGTGCGCTCGGCAACCCGACCGAAGGTCTCCGCGAAATTCCGCCGCGCCGCGTCCTCGGCGCTGTTCCCATTGTCGAACGGATTGTTGCTTTGCGGGATCGCCATGTCCATGCCGGCGCCGATGACGGCGAGCAGAATCGCGGAACCGAACGTCTTCAGATAGTGGTTGTTGACCTTGTCGTTGAAGCCGCCATAGCCTTCGGCGTCAGTCCCGGCCATGCCGCCGATCTGCAGCGTCGATCCGTTGGGAAAGATGATATCGGTCCAGACCACGAGCACACGCGACTGGCCGAACGACACCTTGCTGTCATAGCGACCGAACAGCTTCGTCCCCTGCGGGATGAGCAGGCGGTGCCCGGTGGCGCTGTCGTAGACGTTCTGGCTGACCTGCGCGGTGATGCGGCCGGGAAGGTCGGAGTTGATGCCGGTGATGAGCGTCGCCGGGATCACCGAGCCGCGCTTGAGCTCATAGAGCGAGCGCTGCGGCACGACCTGGTTGGGAAGATAGCCGAGCTCCTTGATGTCGGCGTTGAAGAAGTCCTCCTTCGTGCGCTGGGCGTTCGGGTCGAGGTTCTGCCCCGTGAGGCCAGCCCGCAGCGCCGCAGCGTAGAGGTCTGAGGCCGCGCCGGTGCCCGTGGCGCTGGTGCCGGCGAGTTGCGCGCCGGCGAGATCGCTCCGCGCGTTGCTCCGCAGCTTGTCGACATTGACGGCGATCGGCGAGTCATAGGCCGTGTCGTTGGCCTGCATCCGCGCCATGCGTTGGCGTTGCAACTCGCGATAATATTGCTCATCGGCCTCTCGCTTGAGCCGAGCGCGCCAAACAGCGTCCGGCTCGCCTTCCGCCGTCGCGCGCTCAGGCTGGACGACGGCGGGCTTTGGCGCGGCCGCCGGCTCGGTTCGTTCCGGAGGCGTCGGCTGAAACACCGGCGCCTCCGCAGGATCGCCGATGATCCCGTCCGAAACGCCACGCTTCAATTGGTCGGCATAGGTGGACGCCGGGGCACCACCGGCCTGCTCGATCGACGGGTTGCGCGAAAAATACAGTCCGCGCGAGCTCAGCCCGTAAATGATCACGGCGAGGAAGGCGACGATGAGAACGATTGCGATCACGATCGGCAGGCGATTGATCCGCCGGATCTTCGGTTCGGCCGCTTCGCCGCCGAGCTTGAGGGATTGAACCATGTTCCCCTCCCCTCACCCGCGCTGCATGACTGACAACGGACTTGTCGGCGTCGCGCCGGCCGCGGTCGCGGTGTAGGCGCGGCCAAGATCCAGCGAGCCGGTCGAGAGGCGCGCGAGCACCTGGCCATCATAGCTGCCGATCACATAGGCGAGCGGAATAAGCTTCTCGCCTTCGGCCTTCTGATCGCTGACCACGGCATAGCCCCAGGTCTTCAGCGAGGCCTCGAGCGCCCCGCCGAAGGGCGACCCATCGGGCTTCAGCACGATGGTGCCGGTACCCGGTCCGACATGTTCGGCCAGGCGGCTGACCATGTCGCCGGCGATGGCGCTTGCGGCGGGGCCGGAGATCTCCTGCGGCGCGGAGCTGGCCACGAGGCCGTCAGTTCCGAAGGTCTGGCAGCCGGCGAGCAGCGCGGCGGCCAGGGCGACGACAATGAGGCGGGGGACGAGGTGTCGCGGGGTCATCACCTACCCTCCCCTGCTGATGGTGATCTTGTCCTGGTGCCAGCCGACGCCGGAGACGAGCACGGCGCGATCGACGTTGTAGTCGACCACCATCATGTTGCCCTTCATGCGGTAGTTGACGATGCGGTTCTGGCCACCGGAGACGACGAAGAGCACCGGGGCGTCCTGTCCGGACATCGAGCGCGGAAACTGGATGTAGGTCTTCTGGCCGTCCGAATAGACGCGGGTCGGCCGCCAGCCGGCATTGCCGCTGACGCTGTATTGGAAGTTCAGCTGCTCGGCCGGCACGCCGGCGCCGGGAATCGTGCTTGCCTCGAGCCTCGCGTTGATGTCGGAAAGGCGGGTCGACACGTCCTCGGGATATTCGAAGCCGATGCGCGCCATGTACTGGCTCTGATGCGATTTGAGCTGGATGTGGTACGTGCGCCGCGACGTCGTCACCACCATCGAGGTGACCAGCCCGGGCTCGGCCGGCTTGACGATCAGATGGATCGCCTGCCCGCCCACGGCTCCGGACGTCGCCGGCTCGACCTTCCAGCGCACCGTGTCGCCGACGAGCACATCACGCACCACCTCGCCGGCCTGCAGCTCGATATCGCAGACCTGCAGGGGCGAGCACACGACCGAGGGCTGGATCTCGCCATAGAGGAAGATCACCTTTCCGTCCGCCCCTCTGGTGACGAGCCCGCGCGAACCGCGCCACTGTCCGGAGATGTTGGTGCCGCGGGCCTCGTTCGCGCTCATCCCCTGGGCGGCGGCCGGCGCTGCGACGAAACTCATCGCCACGACAGCCGACAGCGCGAGCAGCGTGGCGGCAATGATTGTTCCTTCTCTTGTCATTGGCGTGCGCGGGCCTTTCACAGCTGGGCGGTCCATTCGAAGTCCCGCAGATAGAGACCGATCGGATTGAGGCGGATGACGCCCTCGTCCTGCGGCGGGGTCAGTGTCACGGTGGCGATGCCCCGGAACCGGCGCACCGCGGTCTCCTTGCCCTTCCGGTCGCGCTCATATTCGGTCCAGTCGATCTGGTAGCTCTGGTTGGAGAGCGGCACGACGTTGTTGACCTCGATCGCGACGGTCGCGTTCTTCGCCTTCTCGAACGGGGAATTGCCGCGAAACCAGGCGTTGATCTTCTCGGTCGCGGGATCGGAGGTGCGCAGCAGCGCATAGGTGCGGTCGATGTATTGCTTCTGCACCACCGCGTCGGGCGTCACGCTGCGGAAGTTCGACACGAAGGTGCCGAGCGTCGCGCGCACGACACGGGGATCGGCATATTCGATCTGCTGCGGAAAGCCGGCCGTCACCGCTGTGCCGAGGCGGTCGACCTCGACGATGTAGGGCACGAGCTTGACCTGCGTGCTCTGGTAGAGCGCGTAGCTGAAGCCGACCACGGCCATCAGCATGCCGGTGATGCCGACGAGACGCCACGCGGCCGCGGCCTTCACATAGGAGCCGTAGCGCTCGTTCCATTCCTGGCGGGCGGCAATATAAGGATTGTCGGGCGGACTGGCGGCCATGCTGATGCGCGTCTCCCCTCACTTGTCCTCAATCGGCGGTGGCGGCGGCGGTGGCGGCGATTTCTGCCGCGACTGATCGAGCTTGGCGTTGGCCAAGCCGAGCAAGGATCCGGCATAGGCGCCCGGCGCCGCGATCGCCTTTTCTTTGGCCGCCGAGCCGGCCGCCCATCCCGCGTTGCCGATGCCGGCTGCCATGCCGCGCAGCGCCGCTCCCGCCATCGAGGAGCCACCAGCTCGCGCGCTGCTCGCCGCCGACGCGCCGGACATCGCCGAGCTCGCCCCGAGGAAGGCGCCGCCGGCGGCGAAGGTCGCGGCCTGGCCACCGTGGCGGATCGCTTCCATGCCGCCGGAGATCGAGGCGCCTTGCACGACGCCCTGGACGATCGGCGGCACATACATGGCGATGATGAACACGACGACGGAGATGCCGGCGATGGCGAGCGTCGTGATGAACTGATCGGATGTGGCCGTCGGCGCTTCGGCGAGCCCGAGCAGCACTTCCGAGCCGATGCGCGCGATCATGACCAGCGCCATCAGCTTCATGCCGACCGAGAAGGCATAGACGAGGTAGCGGACCGCGAAGTCCTTGGTGAAGGACGAACCTCCGAGGCCGAGCATGATCATGCCGGCAAGAAGGCCGACATACATCTCGACCATCACCGCGATGAAGATCGCCGCGACCAGGCTGAAGGCGATGACGACGATGACCATGGCGAAGACAGCGGCAATGGCGAGTGCATTGTCTTCAAAGAGGCCGAACTTCGCCTGCTCCGACATCTTCGAGGCGACACGGATGCCGGCGTCGAAGATGTTCGCCGGCGAGGCCGAGCCGCCATTGGCGCCGATCTGAAACAGGCTGTCGACGACCGCCTTGGCGAAGCTCGGTCCCCTGTCGAGGATGAAGGCGAACAGGCCGATGAACATGATCCGGCGCACGAGCTCGGCGAACCAGGCATCGAGTGAGGCTGCCTGCAGGGCGAGCCACACCGCGGCGATGCCGACCTCGATGCCCGCGAGGATCCAGAACAGGGAGCGCGCCGCATTCATGACCGTCATCTCCCAGCCTTTGGCGGCCGTCGAGACCTGGTTCTCGAGCGTGGTCAACACGCTCCCCTGCTGGGCGAGCGCCGGTGCGCTGGCGAGCAGGATGAGGGCAATGACGATGAAGCTGATCTCGAGCGCGCGGGACGGACGGGTGACTACCATCGTGGTTTCATCTCCTGCCCGCCGCGCACCGGGCGATTGGGATCGCCACCGAGGAAATCCTCGGCGCGCTGGCGCTGCTCCTGCACCGACGGTGCTGTGGTCTCCGGCCGGGGCGTGACGACGAACCAGATCACCGTAAGGCCGACCAGCGCGAGGACCGCCGCCAGCGCTGCCATGACGACCGGCCGGCTCACCAGCGCGGCTCCATCGCCTGCCCGCCACGGACACCCGGCGTCGTCGCGTTGAAGAACTGCTCGCGCCGGGCCTGCGCGAGATCCTTATCCGCTTGCTCGGACTGGAGCCATGTCCCCATCATCGTCGTCTGCTGGGAGACCAGACCGCGAAGCTTCTGGAACTGCGCCACCTGCTGGGCGGCGATCTGATGGCCGACCTGCAGTGCCTTCATCTGCCCGTCGGCGGACTGCGACATCGTGCGCAGCGAGCTCATCGTCGACTCTTCCGACGAGAACTGCTCGGCGGTGAGACCGGCCGCCTTGAGCGTGCCTGCGATCGTGTCGCGATTGGTCGTCGACCAGTCCTGATAGGTCGAAGCGAAGCTCGCCCCATTCGGCAGGTTGGTCTTGAAGTCGGCATAGCTCGCGAAGCGCTGCTTCAGCACGTCGTCGGCATTGCTCATCGAGAAGGCGATGCCCTGGCCTTGCGCGGCAAGGCTGCGCAGCCGGTTGAGATCGTTCTCCACCTGCCCCCAGATGTGGTTCGGCAGCTGGGCGGTGTTCTGCAGCATGTTCTCGTAGATGCGCAGCTGATTCTGGATCTGCTGCGCCAGCTGCGTGATCTGAGTGACCTGGTTGTTGATTTGCTCCGCCGACTTGGTCACCAGCGTCACGAGCTCGCCGTTGTTCAGGAGCTGCGTCCATTCGGTTGCCCCGCCGGTCGCCGATCCGGAGACGGCCGGCGAGACGTGGGCGACCGCCGCCATGAACGCCGCGCCGGCGACGAGGCTAGTCGTTGAGAAGGAGCGCTGCTGCATTGCCGATTCCTCTCTGTTGGAGCCAGCGTTCCGGCCAGCCATCGCCATGCTCGGCCTTCAGCGCGGCAATCTGCTTGAGGTCTTCCTTGCCCGAGGCGCCGGCGAAGGAGAGCGCGACCGGCCCGAGCGCCATGTCGAACAGGCGCCGGCCTTCCGGCGAGGCGACGTAATATTCGCGCTTCGGAAGCGCGGTCGCGACGATCTCAATCTGGCGCTCGTTGAAGCCGATGCGCTCGTAGAACTCGCGTGTACCCGGCTCACGCGCCGCGCCATTCGGCAGGCAGATTTTGGTCGGGCACGATTCCTTCAGCACGTCGATGATGCCGGACCGCTCGGCGTCCGAAATCGACTGTGTCGCGAGGATCACCGCGCAATTGGCCTTGCGCAACACCTTCAGCCATTCGCGGATCTTGTCCCTGAAGGTCGGGTGACCGAGCATCAGCCAAGCCTCGTCGAGCACGATGAGGCTCGGCGCGCCGGTCAGCCGCTTCTCGATCCGGCGGAACAGATAGAGCAGCACAGGGACGAGGCTGCGCTCGCCCATATTCATCAGCTGCTCGATCTCGAAGGTCTGGAAGGAGCGCAGTGACAGCCCGTCGCTTTCCGCATCGAGCAGCTGACCCATCGGCCCGTCGACCGTGTAGTGATGCAGCGCTTCCTTGATTTCCCTCATCTGCACGCCCGACACGAAATCGGAGAGTGAGCGGCCATTGGCCGACGCCATAAGGCCAATCTGACGCGATATGGCATTGCGATGATCCGGCGAGATGTTCACGCCCTGCAGCGCCACCAGCGTCTCGATCCATTCCGACGCCCAGGCCCGGTCACCGTCGGTGCCGAGCTCCGAGAGCGGGCAGAAGGCGAGCGTCGGGGAGCCATCGCCGTCGCTCTCACCGATCTCGTAATGATCGCCGGCGGCGGCCAAGGTGACCGGCAGCATGGATCGGCCCTTGTCGAAGGCGAAGATCTGCGCCTGCGCGTAACGACGGAATTGCGCGGCGATCAGGGCCAGCAACGTCGACTTGCCAGAGCCAGTCGGTCCGAAGATCAAGGTATGTCCGACATCGTCGACATGGAGGTTCAGGCGAAACGGCGTCGAGCCGCTCGCCACGAGCATGAGCGGCGGAGAGCCAGGCGGGTAGTACGGGCAAGGCGCCGTCGGCGCGCCTGACCATACCGAATTGAGCGGGATGAGGTCCGCGAGGTTGCGGGTGTTGATCAGCGGCTCGCGGATGTTCGCGTACCAGTTCCCCGGCAAGCTGCCGAGGAAGGCTTCCGTGGCGTTGATGGTCTCGATCCGGGCACCGAACCCCTCGGCCTGGACGAGCCGGCGGACGGCTTCCGCCTTCTCGCGCAGCCGGGCCTCGCTGTCGTCGAAGAGCACGATCACCGGCGTGTAGTAGCCATAGGCGACGAGCTGCGACGAAGCCTGTGCGATCGCATCTTCGGTTTCCGCGACCATCGCCAAGGCGTCCTGGTCGACGGAGCGCGACTGCGTCTGGAAGAGCTGGTCGAAGAACGGCCTGACCTTCTGTTGCCACTTCTTGCGGGTTCGCTCGAGCCGCGCGCGGGCCTCCTGGTCATCTAGGAAGATGAAACGCGACGACCAGCGATAGGTGAGCGGCATCAGGTCTAGGGAGTTGAGGATGCCCGGCCAGCTCTCGGCCGGAAGTCCGTCAATGCCGACAATCGCGAGGTAGTGGCTGTCGACCATCGGCGTGAGGCCGTGGCTGAACTCGGCCGTCGCCAGCCAGTCGAGATACATCGGGATCTCGGGAAGGCGGACGGGGTGGTTCTCGCCGGTGATGCAGAAGCGGATGAACTGGAACAGCTCGTCATAGCGGGCGGTCTGGAAGCCGCCTCGCTCCTCAACCGAGCGCGTCACCATGCGCCGGATCGAGAGCACATTGCCGAGATACTGCTCGACCTCGCGGATCGAGGTCAGGAAGCTGTCGAGGACGGTGTCGGCATAGCGTGCGGCACGGCTTTCGCTGTCGGAATAGACATAGCGGGCAAGTCCGGAACGCCGGCGCTCGGGCGGCCGCCAGGTCAGGATGAGCGCGTGGCGGCTCTCGAAGTGACCCCTGCCCTCCTGAAAACGCGCGCGCCGCTCGTCGTCGATCGCGCGGGTGACCGCATCGGGAAAATGGCACTCCTCGCGCGCCGGATAGTCCGACGTGGCAACCCGCACCGCCTCGACCTGGATCATCCAGCCCGTGCCGAGCCGCGACAGGATCGCGTTGATCTGCCGGGACACCTCGTTGCGCTCCGCATCCGTCGAGCTCTCGGAATCGGGGCCGGCAAAATACCAGCCTGCCATGAGCGACCCATCCTTGAGCAGGATGACGCCGTTCGCCACGAGCGCGGCATACGGCACCAGATCGGAGAAGGACGGGCCCGAATGGCGGAAGGAGCGCAACGCCACCATGGCCGGGCCTCAGAAACGCCGCCAGGGCGTCGACGTGGGACGGTAGTAGGGACGGTAGCCGACGTGGCGGGCATAGACGCGCCGCATCATCGGGTCGGCCTTGGCCATCATCCGGAGCGCCGCGATCACCACGACCCAGACCGCGACCCCGAACAGTGCAGAATAAGGAGTCAGCACGACGAAGATCAGGATCGCCGCGGCGAGGCCTGTCAGCAGCACGAGCTCGCGGTCGGCGCCGAGGAGAAGGTTCGGGCGCGACAACGCCCGATGGATGCGCGAGCGGTCGAGGTTCGATCCCGGTTCAGCCACGACCGCCCTCCCCTGCCCGCTCGATAAAGGGCGAGGACGCGACGTCGCCGATCGAGGCGCCGCTCGCGCCGAACAGCGCAACGATCTGGGTGGCTCCGAGAAGGATGCCGGCGACGAGCACGACATACATGAGGCGCCGCGCGAAATCGTTGAGCTCGCCACCAAAGATCAGCATTCCGCCGGCGACCGCGACCGCTGCCAAAGCGATGAAGCCGGCGACCGGCCCGGTGATCGACTGCTGGATCTGCTGCAGCGGGCCTTCCCATGGCAGGCTGCCGCCGCCCGAGGCGAACGCCGGCTCGGAAAACACCAGCCCAAGCGCCAGTGCCGCGAGCGCAAGCCTGCACAGACGTTCATGCGACATGGCGTTCCTCCTTCGGCGAATAGGATTCCGTGCGATAGTGGCCATTGACGAAGCTCTCGACGTGCAGGACATCGCGGACGACGCGGCCTTTCGGTGTGCGCTCGATCGAGACGATGAGGTCCACGGCCTCGCCGATGACTTCGTGCATCGGCTGCTGGCTCGCCTCGGCTGTGAGCTGCTCAAGGCGCCGCAGCGCGGATTCCGCCGTATTAGAATGGATCGTCGTCACGCCGCCGGGATGGCCGGTGTTCCATGCCTTGAGCAATGTGAGCGCGGCGCCGTCGCGGACCTCGCCGACGACGATGCGATCGGGACGCAAGCGCATGGTGCTTTTCAGCAGCCGGCCCATGTCGATCGAGTCGCTGGTGTGCAGCGCGACCACATTCTCCGCCGCGCACTGGATCTCCGCCGTGTCCTCCAGGATCAGGATCCGATCGTCCGGCGCCGATTCGACGACCTCGGCGATGACCGCGTTGGCGAGCGTGGTCTTGCCCGAGCCGGTGCCGCCGGAGATGACGATGTTCATCCGCGAGGTGATCGCGTTGCGAATCACGCAGGCCTGATGGTCCGTCATGATCTTCGCCGCGACATAGTCGTCGAGCGGAATGAGCCGCGACGCGCGACGCCGGATGGTGAAGGCCGGCGCCGCGACCACCGGCGGCAGCAGACCCTCGAAGCGGTGGCCGCCGATCGGCAGCTCGCCCGATACGATCGGGCGATCCTCGTCGGCCTCGGAATGCAGTGCATGCGCCACGCTGCCGATGACGATCTCGGCGGTGGCGGCGTTCATCTGCCCGGCAGGCGCGACGCCGTGGCCGAGGCGCTCGATGAAAAGGCGCCCGTCGGGGTTGAGCATGATCTCGACGACGGTGGCGTCATCGAGGGCGATGCAGAGCTGATCGCCGAGCGCCTCCTGCAGTTTGCGGACCAGGCGCGGATGGGAACGAAGCTGGGCCATGGCCGTCCTCCTCGCTCAGGCCGCGCGCAGCTGCGGGCAGAAGGTCGAGTAATAGGAAGCGGGCCGGACGCGCTCGAAGCTGCGTCGGTCGGCGGGCAAGACGCCCGCGACGGCGGTCGTCTCGCCGATCCTGCGTGGCTCGCCTAGCCGCTTCATCGGCCAGCCGGCCCGGTTCAGAATACGTTCGACGCGAAGGTCGGTGCCGGTGACGATTTCGCGATAACCGCTCACCATCGCCCATTCGATGATCGCGGCGAACATGGTGAGCGTCGCGTCGTGCAGCGACCCCCCTGCCCTGCCCTCGTCGAGCGCCGTGTCAACGCAAAAGCGGGAACTCTCGACCATGAAGGGGCTCGGCTTGTACAGGCCGGAGGCCGCCAGGTCCGGGAAGAGCACGTCCATCATGGTCGGCCCGTCCGCCGGCAGCAGCCGCGCGCAGCCGATGACCTGCGAGCTCGAGGAAAGCGCGACGATGTAGGTTGGCGAGAATCCGTCGAACTGGTCTCTCTCGCGACCATCCTTCACATCGACCGCCCAGCCCAATCGCTCCTTGAACACGCGGGCGCGAAGTCGATGCATGGAATCGACGAGATCAGCAAAGTCATTATGCGTATCGGCAGGAATAGCCAGTGCCCGCATCAGTATTGCTCCGATTCGAGTGCGTTCGGAGACAGGAGGCACGTTTGCCAAGATGGCCGCGACTAGCGAAATTATGAGTGCGACTCGACGGAAGCTGCGCTGAGTCGCCCCGGGAACGAGGAAATCGAGGCCGAGAAACGTCCGAATTCGAACTCTCAAGGCTAATAGATTTACTAGTCGGCACTCTCCGCGCACGAGCCGAGTGTCCAGCTAAATAGCTGATTCAACGCGATAAACCGATGAAGGCGCGGCGTGTTACGAGGCCTCGCGTTAACGAGCTGTTAACTCTATTCTCCTTGCCACGGGGGGAGAATCGGACATACTGGCGCTAAATTGGCCAGATCACCTCATTCTGGCGCTATTTTCCTCGTGAGGCCGGTTGGAATGAGTGCGCTTCCACCTTTCGAATTTGATGAGAAGATCCTTGGCCAAGGTGCCGAGATCTCGCGCAGGCTCGACCAGCTTCGTCTGGAGAACTTTCCGCCGGACGCGAAGAAGACGTTGCGACGCTTCCCGATGTCCGAGGTTGCGCACTATCTCGGGATCAGCCCTAACAATCTCAAGCGGCTTCATCTCGAGGGAAAGGGGCCGGAGCCGCTCATTGCTGCGGCGGGCCGCCGATTCTACACGGCCGAGCAGATGATGGAGCTGCGGCACTATCTCGATAAGAACGGCCGCTCGGACGCCAAGAAGTATGTCCCCTTCCGAAAGCCAGGAGAGAAGCTGCAGGTCGTCGCTGTGGTCAATTTCAAGGGCGGTTCCGGCAAAACGACGACGGCTGCGCATTTGGCGCAGCATCTCGCGCTGACGGGGCATCGGGTTCTGGTGGTTGACCTCGACCCGCAGGCGTCGCTCTCCGCATTGCATGGCTTCCAGCCGGAGCTGGACGGCAACCCGTCGCTCTATGATGCGATCCGATATGACGATAAGCGCCGTCCGATCGCGGATGTGATTCTGCCGACGAATTTTCCGCTGCTGGAGATCATTCCAGCCAATCTCGAGCTGCAGGAATTTGAGTTCGACACTCCCCTCTCGATGCAGACGTCGAACGAAGGCAAGAGGTTCTATAGTCGGCTTGGACGGTCACTCGCAGAGGTCGATGAACGCTTCGATGTCGTCGTGATCGACTGCCCTCCTCAATTGGGTTTCCTCACTCTGACTGCGCTGACGGCGTCGACCTCCGTGCTGGTCACGGTCCATCCGCAGATGCTCGACCTGATGTCGATGAGTCAATTCCTTCTCATGCTGGGGAACTTCGTCAAATCCATCCGGGAGAAGGGCGCTCCGGTGAAGATCGATTGGCTCCGCTATTTGATCACCCGGTTCGAGCCAACCGACGTGCCTCAGACCCGAATGCTGGGCTTCATGCAGACCGTGCTGGCCGAGGAGCTGCTCAAGAATCCCATGTTGAAATCGACGGCGATCTCCGACGCCGGCCTGACCAAGCAGACGCTCTACGAGGTCGAGCGCAAGAGCTTCAGTCGCGACACCTACGACCGCGCGATCGAGGCCTTGGACGCTGTGAACTTCGAGGTCCAGGGGCTGATTCACCGGGCATGGGGGCGGATGTGATGTTGACCGCCGTCAAAACAGCCAAAAAGCGCGGTGTTTTCAGACGCATAGACGAGATGATGAGGTCGAGCGATGGCTCGTAAGAACCCCTTTGCCAATATCCTGACTGACAAGGAGCAGCCCGCCGAACGTTCCGTTGTGGAATATGCGGCAAGGGGCGCGTCGCGCTCAATTCTCGGCACACTGGACGAAATGGCGGCGCGCGCCGACAAGCTCGCGACGGGCGAGACAATCGTCGAGCTCGACCCCGACACGATCGATGCCTCATTCGTGCGCGACAGACGAGCGCACAACGAGCAGGAGTTCAATGAGCTCCTCGAGGCGATCCGCGAAAACGGCCAGAACTCCCCTATCCTCGTCCGCCCCCATCCCAAGGCCAGCGGACGCTATATGGCCGTGTTCGGTCATCGACGCCTCCTGGTCGCGAAGACGCTGGGTCGAAAGGTTCGGGCCGTCGTCAAGGAGATGGTGGATCACGAACACGTCGTGACACTCGGCCAGGAGAATTCGGCGCGGTCGAACGCACCGTTCATCGAGCGGGCGCTGTTTGCTGCCGACCTCGCCCGTCTCCGCTACGACGAGGACAATGCCATTATCCTCAAGGCACTCTCGATCGACCGCACCACCTTGTCGAAAATGCTGTCGGTGGCGGCGTTGCCAGCGAGCGTTCTTGAAGCGATCGGCGAGGCCAAGGGCGTCGGCCGCGATCGTTGGTACGAACTGAAGCTGTTGATGGACAAGCCATCCAATCAGGATGTTGCGTTCGAGGTGATCAAAGAGGAGGGCTTCGCTGCTCTCCCGAGCGATACGCGCTTTGATCGCCTTGTCCAGCGGCTCAAGGCAATTCGGACGCGAAAGCGGGTGCAGGCCGGTCCTGAGAAGCGCAGTTGGTCGCCGACCGGAGGCTCCGTGTCGGCTGATATCACCGCGGATGCGAAACGCTTCACTCTGGCGATCAAGGCCAAGAGTTCGGAAGCGCGAGCGTTCGGAGATTATTTGTCGGAGAACCTCGATCGCCTCTACGAGGCGTTCCGGCGGGATTCGACCCAACCGAGAGAGGAACCGTAACCGCAAAAGAAAAAGGCCCCCGAAACGAGTTCCGGAAGCCCTTCTCCTAGATTGAGCACCTAGAGAATCGCACTTCCGCGAATCGCAGTCAAGAGTCCTACGACAGGTCAAGACGTCGTTTTCGGCGAGCTGGCTTCTTTTGCCTAGCGATAGGTGAAGGAAAATGGAGACGTATGTCGCGACGACGCCCTTTGGGCGGCGAACAATGACACTTGGCCAAATTGCAAGCCAGGTGAAGGCACGCACGGCGCCGAAGGACGCCGTCGTCCACAAGTGGCAGACCTTCCAACACATCCGGGAGGCGCGTGATCTCGTCGGAGCAACGGATCGCGCGCTTGCGATCTTGAATGCCCTGTTGTCGTTCCATCAGGAGACGGCACTCACCGGCGATAGCGATATCGTCGTATGGCCGTCGAACGAGCAGCTGATGGCGCGCGCCAACGGCATGCCACCGACGACCCTTCGCCGGCATCTCGGCGTTCTCGTCGAGTGCGGGCTGATCATTCGAAGGGATAGCCCGAACGGGAAGCGCTACGCCCGGAAGGGGCGGGGAGGTCAGATCGAGCAGGCGTTCGGCTTCGACCTTTCGCCGATCGTCGCGCGCGCAGCCGAGTTCAAGGACCTGGCGGAAGCCGTGCAGGCAGAGAAGCGGGCCTTCCGCGTGGCCAAGGAGAGGCTGACGCTCCTGCGCCGGGATATCGTTAAGATGATCGACACCGGCATCGAGGAAAGCGTGCCGGGCAATTGGGGCAGGGTGCAGCAGAGCTATCAGGCGGTAATGAACCGTTTACCACGTTCGGCTCCACGGCAGATCGTGGAGAGCACCTGCGAGGAGCTCGAGGCGCTCTGGCGGGATATCCGTGACGTGCTGGAATCATTCGCGGATTCGCAGAATATGGACGCCAATGAGTCCCATTCTGGTCGCCACATACAGAATTCAAATCCAGACTCCCTTTCTGAATCTGAAGATGACTATCGAGATAAGAAAGAAGCGGGCGGCAACGTCGAGGAAAACGACAAGTTGCGGAGCCTGCCGAGGCGTGACCTGCCATTGGGGATCGTGCTGGACGCCTGCTCGAACCTGCGTGAGCTCGCCCAGGGCGGTGAAATCCGCCACTGGCGCGATTTTCTGGCCGCCGCGGAGCTTGCCCGGCCGATGCTGGGGATCAGTCCGAGCGCCTGGAGGGAGGCGCGCGAGGTCCTTGGCGAGCAACAGGCCGGGATCACACTGGCGGCGATGTATCAGCGCGCCGACCAAATCAACAGTGCCGGCGGCTACCTGCGCAGCCTGACAGAGCGGGCCCGGGCCGGCAAATTCTCCACCTGGCCGATGGTCATGGCTTTGCTGCGCGCGAAGCTCGATGCCTCGAAACCGCCTGCAGCACGGCCGGAAGCCGCCGACGAGCCGAGCGGGCCGCGGCAACAGGGTGGTTCTGGCGGCGTCCTGGCGAGCGCCGAGCTCCGGAAGCTTCTGGAAAAGCGGCCGAAAGATCCAAGCCGTGGGTGGGAATGACTCTGTCAGCGGATACGACTCAGCTAGGCTTTTCGGGGGAATGCGAAAGGGGAGGGCGATTTGATCGGAAGTTCAACATCGGTTGGCGCCGCGATCGCGGCAGCCCTTGATCGCGCCGAGCAATTGCGCAGCCACGGCGATCGCCCGGCTCGCGTTCGGATCATGACGATCTTTGGAGATGATCGGTCGGGTCTGACCATTCACGCCAGCATCCGGTCGAACACACCGGCGGAGCTCCGCGCGCAGCAGGGGCTCGGAGTGAGGTGCATTCCCTGGGACGAGCTGGATGCGCGCGCCGGCGAGATCGTTGGCCTGGTCGATGCGGTCGTCGGAGAAGTGACGCTTGCGGTGAAGAACGCGCCGCAGACCCACCGGCCAAGCCGGTCGAAAAGCGACGTCGAGATGGACAAATTCGGCAGCCTGATCGATCACCTCGGCCGTACTCTTACGCACTCGGTTATGGCCGTTCTGAGGGACAGTCAGATCCCGAAAGTGCCAAGCGACGTGGGAAGCGAAGCCACCATGGTTGCCGCGCTCAAGCTCGCAGCACTGGCGGCCTTCACCGCGAATATTGGCGCGAACGACGCCCAGGACGAGCTGCGTCTTGCGATCGGCGACGTGATGAGCAAGGCGAGTGCTTCTCCGGAGCTCTCCGGGCGACCGCCGCTGAATTCCTGAGCGGGAAAGGGCGCCTCAGAGGCCGGCGGCCTTTGTGAGGTTCACCCGGAAGCGGTCACGCCGGCGCTGGTAGCGTCGCGTCATCTCCGCGCTCGCGTGACGGAGCTGCTTCTGGACGTAGCGCTCGTCGACTTCGGCCGAGGAGGCCAGGCCGGCGCGCAAGGAATGGCCGGCGAATTTCTGCTCTCGTTCGCCTTCCGTGAGGTCGGCCCTGACCCCGGCGGCGAGTGCGGTCCGCTTGACCAGGCGAGCCACCTGTTTGTCGGTCAGGCGGTCGGATCCGACGTCCTTGCCTTGCCCGGTGACCCGCCGAAAGAGCGGGCCGTGGCCGATCTTCGCGAGCCTCAGCCAGGTTTGGAGCGCTACGACCGGGCAGGTGGCGTCCGACGAGCCCCGGCCGATCTCGATTTCGCCCCAACCGTTCTTGCCGCGCAGCGTGACGACCACGCCCTTGTCGAGGATCTCGATCCAGCCGCGACCGTCTTCGGTGTCGTCGCGATGAAGGTCGAGGCCGACGATTTCAGATCGGCGCAGGCCGCCGGCGAAGCCCAACAGCAGCATGGCGCGGTCACGCAGGCCCCGCAGCGTGGCGCGATCGAGCGTCTCGAGCATGGCGATGACGTTCTCGGGCAGGACCGCCTCCTTCTGGCGGGGCGGGGCGGCATGGGTGTTGCGGATCCCGGCGAGGACGGTCGCGATATGCCGATCGCTGCGGTCCAGCGGCGTGCCGTGCTGCGTGTAGTTCCAGGTCAGGGCCGACAAGCGCCGTTCGATCGTCGAGACCGCATTCGGCTTGCGGTCGGCCGTCGCGGCGCCGGAGGCGCAGGCGGTGATGTAGAGCCCAACCACCTGAGGGGAGGGCGGGAAGACCTCGAGCCCTTGGCGCCGGCACCACCCCGAGAAGTGCCGCCAATCGGAGCCATAGGCCTTGCGGGTGTTGGCCGAGCTCGCCGCGTCGACATACTCGCGGGCGCGGTCGGCGAGCTTCCCGAGATGAGCCGGCAGCGAGGACGCCGGCGATTGGTCCGAAACAGCCGGGAGAGGGGAGGGGGCGTCCCCGGCAGCCCGGCTGTCTTCGCCGCTTGGCTCTTCAGTCATCAATTTACCTCCGTGCCGCGCAACTGTTAGTGGTGGTGGCCCATGACAATGCCAGCCGATTGCGGGAGTGACGCAGCATGAATCCGCGCCGCTATGATCTCGAGCTCGACGCCGAGTTCGGTCTCATCTACCTCGTGGGCGAAGCGCCCGACGCAGGCACGTCGCCGGCCGAGCTGACCCATGCCGAAAGCCTGCGCATGCTCGGTTCTCGCGACGGCGCCGTAACGATCTTCACGGCGCGGGAATGGGACGTCCCCGTCGACGTCGAGATCTGCGAGAACGCACCCGCCGATGATTTCGACGGTTGGCAGCACGTTGTCGAAGCTGCGGTCCGCGTCGGCGCAGACGGCTTGCGTCTCGGAAGCGACGTGGTCTCCGCGTTCAAGGAGGCGAAGCGCTTCGACCTCGAGCCCGGCACCTATCGTGTCCGCGTTTCCTACGGCGGCTTGCGGGAAATTGAGGAAGGGGACAGCGAGCTGGACGATGACCACTATCGGATCCAGCTCTGGCCCGGACCGCAAGGCGAACCCGTGGTCCTGAAACAGATGGACCCGGCGATCGCGGCATCGATGCCGTACCCGCAGATGTATGGGCACTTTATGGAAAGCGGCCTCATCCCGAGGGCGTAGCGTCGCTCGCGCGACGTGGCGATGCCCGGCTGCCTCCCGCATCAGCTCGCGGTCTCCCAGGGGTTGACGATCGAAGCGCCGGTATCCTCGAAATCCGCGACGTTGCGGGTGACGAGGATCAGGTCGTGGACGATCGCCGTGGCGGCGATCAGCCCGTCGATGTCGCCGCGCGGGCGGATCGCGGCGATGCGGCCCCATTCGACCGAGATCTGATCGGTCACCGGCAGGATGCGCTCGGCATGATCGTGGCGGATCCTGCGCAGCCACTCGGCGAGGTGTCCGGCGGCCTTCGGATCGGATTTCTGCTTCAGGGCGAAGCCGCGCATGATCTCGCCGAGCGTCAGGGTGCTGAGATGCACGCTGTCGGGATCGACCGCGCGGAGCCAGGCGAGCGCCTGTGCCGAGCCGCGGCGGGCCTCGGAGATGACATTAGTGTCGACGAGGTACATCAGAGCGCGACGTCGCGGCTCGGCGTGGTCGCCCGAGTGCTGACGGCCTCGGCGAGCTCGTCGTCCCAGGCGGGGCCGGCGAGCAGGTCGTCGACCAGGCTCGGCCGGCCGGCGCGCAGCGCGTCGTAGTCGGCGGCCGAGAGCACGACGGCGGCGCGCTCGCCGCGCAGGGTGACAATCTGCGGGCCCTCGCTCCGCGCCTTCTGGACGACCCGGGAGAACTGGTTCTTGGCGTCCTGCAGCGGCCATTCCATGTTTGCGTGCTCCTGGCTAGACTGTCTAGCTATATAGGCGCGATTTCTGACGGGTCAACGACGCAAATTCCAGCGATCCAGGGGCGATTTTGCCCGGATTCGCCGGACTCTCTCTATAAAGGTGTAGAACGTCCGATAATGCAAGATTATCGGACATTTTTATTCTGAGACAAGGTGTGCGGTTCAGGCAGATAACGGTAGCTAAAAGCGCACACCGCGGCTAGGCTCCGCGCATGGATCTTGC
>NCHM01000577.1 GCA_002257205.1 Rhizobiales bacterium 24-66-13
AACACGATGTGCTCGATGCCGGCGGCACGCGCCTCGTCCACGACATGCTGCACGACCGGCCGGTCGACGACGGTCAGCATTTCCTTCGGCACCGCCTTCGTGGCGGGCAGGAAGCGCGTACCAAGGCCGGCAACCGGCAGGATGGCTTTCCGCAGAGGCTTCGGCATGGAATGGGCACCATTCAGTTTCGGGGATAAGAGCTTTTAGCACGCAGGTCCCGGGCCCGGCAAAGCACTCAATCGTCGTTCTCGCCATGGCCGCCCGATCTTGTCGCCCGATCTTACCGCCTTGGTTTTGCCGCCTTGGTTTTGCCGCCTTGGTCTTGCCGCATCGCACGATTGCCTCTGACCTGACTCGGGCCACAGAGGGTAACGCATCCCCATGGAAATGGTTCGCGCGATGTGGACCTAAGCAATCAATGCACCGCACAATAACCGGATGAACTTCAACGGCGGCCTTGGGGCAATCGCGGACAGAAGGATGGGGACATGGCGATTCTGGTCACGGGTGGCGCGGGCTATATCGGCAGCCACATGGTGCTGGCGCTTCTCGACGCGGGCGAGGCGGTCGTGGTGCTGGACGATCTTTCCACCGGATTTCGCTGGGCGGTGCCCGATGCTGCGGT
Source organism: Rhizobiales bacterium 24-66-13 (assembly GCA_002257205.1). Classification (GTDB taxonomy): domain Bacteria; phylum Pseudomonadota; class Alphaproteobacteria; order Rhizobiales; family Xanthobacteraceae; genus NCEH01. Next base: position 626 of record NCHM01000577.1, read on the forward strand.
TTTCGTCCAAGGCGATGTCAGCGACGGCCCCCTGGTGACTCAAACCGTGCGGCAGCACGGCATTGATGCCGTCATTCACTTCGCCGCACGCATCGTCGTGCCGGAGTCCGTGGCCGACCCGCTCGGTTATTATCTCGCCAATACCGTGAAGACCCGCGCCCTGCTGGAAGCGGTGGTGGCGGCGGGCGTGCCGCACTTCATCTTCTCCTCCACCGCTGCCGTCTACGGAATGGTGGGCACCGATCCGGTGGACGAGCATGCCGCGCTCAATCCGATTTCGCCCTATGGCCGCTCGAAACTGATGAGCGAATGGATGATGCGCGATGCCGGCGCCGCCTTTCCGCTGCATTATGTCGCGCTGCGATATTTCAACGTGGCGGGCGCCGATCCGCAGGGCCGCTCGGGCCAATCGACCGCCGGCGCGACCCATCTCATCAAGGTCGCCTGCGAAGCAGCGCTCGGCAAGCGGCCGGGCCTGCATGTGTTCGGCACGGATTACGAGACCCCCGACGGCACCTGCCTGCGCGACTATATCCACGTGAGCGACCTCGCCGCCGCCCATCTCGATGCGCTCGCCCATCTCCGGTCCGGAGGCGAGAGTGGCATCTTCAATTGCGGCTATGGCCGGGGCTATTCGGTCCTGGAGGTGGTGGAGACGGTGAAGGCGGTTTCCGGGGTGGATTTCCCCGTCACCTATTCGCCGCGCCGTGCCGGCGATCCCGCCGCCATCGTCGCCGCGTCGGACCGCATCCAGGCGCAACTCGGCTGGTCTCCAAAGCTCGACGATCTGCCCACCATCGTCGCCCATGCGCTCGACTGGGAGCGCAGCCTCGCCCAGCGGAGAAATATTTAGCCCTTCTCCACCCTGCGGCGGGGATAAACTTGCCCTACGTTAACCACAGAGCAACCCTATGCACCGCCCACTAGCGGTCATGGAATCCGTGGGGCGACATCTGCGCGCCGCCGCAGCGAAGAGGGCAGTCATGGCGCTGAAGACAACCGGCGGAGCGCTCGCCATCGCTTTCGGCCTTTCCCTTGCGGGGCTCGCCCCCGCCGGGGCTCAAGCCCAGGTGACGGGCTCGATCTTCGGATTTCCCGCCAATCCGACGCCGGAGGCGACCCGCCCCGCGAGCCATCCCCTGATGACGCCCGAGGCGATTGCCCAGGCGCAGGCCAATTTTCCCAATTGCATTGCCGGCATGTGGCCGCTTGCCCAAGCCAAGGGCGTCTCCCAGCGCGGCTTCCAGCGCTTCACCACGGGCCTCGAGCCCGACATGAAGATCATGGATTATCTCGACAGCCAGCCGGAATTCTCCCGCGCGCTGGGCGATTATGTGAACATGCTGGTGAGCGAGAAGCGCATCGCCAAGGGCAAGGAGATCCTGGCCAAGTATAAGCCGATCTTCGACGCCATGGAGAAGGCCTACAAGGTGGACCGTTATACGGTGGCCGCCATTTGGGGCATCGAGAGCGACTACGGCAATCCGAACGGCATGGGCTCGCGCTCGGTGCTGCGCTCCACCGCGACGCTCGCCTGCATCGGCCGACGGCAGGATTATTTCCGCGAC
>NCHM01000578.1 GCA_002257205.1 Rhizobiales bacterium 24-66-13
ACGGTCTTGGAGCGCAGCATGGCGAGCGCGCGGGCGATGCGCCGGCGGGTCGAATGCGGCATGATGACTTCGTCGATATAGCCGCGCTCGGCCGCCACGAAGGGCGAGAGGAAGCGCTGCTCGTAATTCTTGGTCTGGGCCGCGATCTTGTCCGGATCGCCGATATCGGCGCGGAAGATGATTTCTACCGCGCCCTTGGCGCCCATCACCGCGATCTGCGCGGTCGGCCAGGCATAGTTCACGTCGCCGCCCACATGCTTGGAGGCCATCACGTCATAGGCGCCGCCGAACGCCTTGCGGGTGATCAGCGTGACCAGCGGCACGGTCGCCTGCGAATAGGCGAACAGCAGTTTCGCGCCATGCTTGATGAGGCCGCCATATTCCTGCGCGGTGCCCGGCAAAAATCCCGGCACGTCCACGAAGGTGACGATGGGGATCTCGAACGCATCGCAGAAGCGCACGAAGCGCGCCGCTTTGCGGGAGGCGTCGGCATCGAGCACGCCGGCCAGCACCATGGGCTGGTTGGCGACGAAGCCCACCGTGCGCCCCTCGATGCGGCCGAAGCCGGTGACGATGTTTTTCGCGTAGGCCGCCTGGATCTCGAAGAAGTCCGCCTCGTCGACGGTCTTCAGGATCAGTTCCTTGATGTCGTAGGGCTTGTTGGGATTGTCCGGGATCAGCGTGTCGAGGCTCTCGTCGATCCGCAGCGGATCGTCGAAGGAGGGCCATTCCGGCACCCCGGCGGCGTTATTGGCGGGCAGGAAATCGATGAGGCGACGGGTCTGGAGCAGCATCTCCACGTCGTTCTCATAGGCGCCGTCGGCCACCGAGGACTTGGAGGTGTGCACCTTGGCGCCGCCCAGTTCCTCGGCGGTCACGGTCTCGTTGGTGACGGTCTTCACCACGTCCGGGCCGGTGACGAACATATAGCTCGTGTCGCGCACCATGAAGATGAAGTCGGTCATGGCCGGGGAATAGACGTCGCCGCCGGCGCACGGGCCCATGATCAGCGAAATCTGCGGGATCACGCCGGAGGCGGTGACATTGCGCTTGAACACCTCGCCATAGCCGCCGAGCGCCGCGACGCCTTCCTGGATGCGCGCGCCACCGGCATCGAACAGGCCGATGATGGGCGCGCGGGTCTTCAGCGCCATGTCCTGGATCTTGGTGATCTTGCGGGCATGCTCTTCCGACAAAGAGCCGCCGAACACGGTGAAGTCCTTGGCGAACACGAACACCTTGCGGCCGTTCACCGTGCCCCAGCCGGTGACCACGCCGTCGCCGGGGATCTTCTGGTTTTCCATGCCGAAATCGATGCAGCGATGCTGCACGAAGGTGTCGAACTCCTCGAACGAGCCACGATCCAGCAGCAGCTCGATGCGCTCGCGGGCGGTCAGCTTGCCGCGGGCGTGCTGCGCCTCGATGCGCTTTTGCCCACCCCCCAAGCGTGCAACGCCGCGCCGGCTCTCAAGCTCTTCCAGAATTTCCTTCATGCGCCCAAGTCCCCTGCCGGATTGCCCAGTCTCGTCCCGGTTTCTTGCAACCAGTCTAATGGTGCCGAACGCCCGAGGGAAAGGGTTCACATCCCCCTGCGCCGGGCGAAATGCGGCACGAAGGCTGTTGCGCTAGCAAATGCAGTGAGAAAGTTGAATATGTAAAAAAATCATGTTGTAATGTGTAAAGAATTTACAATTCGAGGCGGCCATGCGCCAAAAGGTTTTCGCCGGCCATGCGGTGCGCCGCCTGCGCGAGAAGCTCGGGCTGAAGCAGAGCGAACTTGCGCACCGGCTGGGGGTCTCACCCTCCTATGTGAACCAGATCGAGAGCAATCAGCGCCCGCTCACCGCCTCGGTGCTGATCGCCATTTCCCGCACCTTCTCCGTCGATATCACCGCGTTCGGCGCGGAGGATCTCGACCGTCTGGTGGCGGACCTGCGCGAGGCCGCCGCCGACCCGCTGTTCCGCGATCTCGACCTTGGGCTTCAGGACATGAAGGCGGTGGCCAATCTCTCGCCCGCCTTCGCCCATGCCTTCCTGCGCACCAACGCCGCCCTGCGCCGCACGGCGGAATGGCGCGCCTCCATGGACGACATGCTCACCGCCGGCATCGGCGACGAGGCCAAGCTCATCCCCTATGAGGAGGTGCGCGATTATTTCCATTATATCGACAATTACGTCGATGCCCTGGAC
>NCHM01000579.1 GCA_002257205.1 Rhizobiales bacterium 24-66-13
CACCGAGACGATTTCGAACGAACGGGCGCCCTTCGGCGTCACCACCTCGACGGACGCGCCCTTCTGCTTGCCGATCAGCGCGCGCGCCACGGGCGAGGATATGGAGATGCGCCCGGCCTTCGCGTCGGCTTCATTGTCGCCGACGATCTGCCAGACCTTCTCTTCTTCCGTGTCCTCGTCCACCAGGGTCACGGTGGCACCGAATTTCACCGTCTCGCCGGAGAGTTTGGAGACGTCAATGATGTCGGCGCGGGAAATCTTGTCTTCCAGCTCCGCGATCCGTCCCTCGTTCAGGGATTGCTGCTCCTTCGCCGCATGATATTCGGCGTTTTCCGAAAGGTCGCCGTGGGCGCGCGCTTCGGAAATCGCTGCGATGATCCTCGGACGCTCCACCTGCTGACGGTTGCGCAATTCAACTTCCATGGCGGCAAAGCCGGCCTGGGTCATGGGAATCTTGTCCATGGGTCCTTCGTAGAACCTCCTAGAAACGGAGCGACTCACTGGTCGCCCGCCGGTGGGATGGCCCATCCGGCGCTGAATATGATACCGCAAGCGCGCGACGATCACCGTCTCGGTTTACGGCGCGCCTTCAAGCAGTCATGCCAATCGCGCGCGCGGGCCTTTTGTCCCGCACGTTCGAAAGGGCTGAGCCCTCAGGATACGGACACCTTGTCCGCGGCCTTCGATGCACCGACGCCGAAATAGCTTTGCAACGCGCGCACCTGAAGATCGCCGCCCACATAGGCCTTGACCCCCTGCGCCGCTGCTACGGCTCCTGATAGCGTGGTGTAATATGGCACTTTGTGCAAGAGGGCCGACCGGCGCAACGAGCGGCTGTCCGCAAGCGCCTGTGCACCCTCCGTGGTGTTGAACACCAATTGCACCTCGCCGTTCTTGATCGCGTCCACGATGTGGGGGCGGCCTTCGAGCACCTTGTTGATCTTGCCGGCGGTGATTCCGTGCTCTTCCAGATAGCGCTGGGTGCCGGAGGTCGCGATCACCCGGAAGCCCAGATCCTGCAACAGTTTCACCGTGGGGAGAATGCGTTCCTTGTCGCTCTCCTTCACCGAGACAAACACCGTGCCGGCCTTGGGCACCTTGGTGCCGCCGCCGATCTGGCTCTTGGCGAACGCGACGCCATAATCGGTGTCGAGCCCCATCACCTCGCCGGTGGAGCGCATCTCCGGGCCCAGCACCGTATCGACGCCAGGGAAGCGCGCGAACGGGAACACGGCTTCCTTCACCGCGATGTGGTTCATGTTCTGCTTCACGAGATCGAAGCTCGAAAGCTTCTCGCCCGCCATCACCCGCGCGGCGATCTTGGCGATGGGCACGCCCACCACCTTGGCCACGAACGGCACCGTGCGCGAGGCGCGCGGATTGACTTCGAGCACATAGATGTCGTCGCCCTTCAGGGCGTATTGCACATTCATCAGCCCGACCACGCCGAGCGCCAGGGCCAGGGCGGAGGTTTCCTCCTCCAGCCGCTTGATCATCTCTTGCGAGAGGGAATGGGGCGGGAGCGAGCAGGCGCTGTCGCCGGAATGGATGCCGGCTTCCTCAATATGCTCCATGATGCCGGCCACGAACACCTCCTTGCCGTCGCACAGCGCATCCACGTCCACCTCGATGGCGTCCGAGAGATAGCGGTCGAACAGCAGCGGGTTCTTGCCCAGCACCGTGTTGATCTGGCCCGTCTTGTCGTTGGGATAGCGCGCCTTCACATCCTGCGGCACGAGGCCGGGAAGGGTCTCCAAGAGGTAATCGCCGAGCTGGTCTTCCTCGCGGATGATCTGCATCGCCCGCCCGCCGAGCACGTAGGACGGCCGCACCACCAGCGGGAAGCCGAGCTGCGCGGCGACGATGCGGGCCTGTTCCACCGAATAGGCGATGCCGTTGTCCGGCTGGCGCAGCTTCAGCTGGTTCAGCAGGCGCTTGAAGCGGTCGCGGTCCTCGGCAAGGTCGATGGCGTCGGGCGAGGTGCCGAGGATCGGCACGTTCGCCTGCTCCAGCGCATGGGCGAGCTTCAGCGGCGTCTGGCCGCCGAACTGCACGATCACCCCCACCAGCGTCCCAGCGGTGCGCTCGCGCTCGATCAGCTCCAGCACGTCCTCGGCGGTCAGCGGCTCGAAATAGAGCCGGTCCGAGGTGTCGTAGTCGGTGGAGACGGTCTCGGG
>NCHM01000580.1 GCA_002257205.1 Rhizobiales bacterium 24-66-13
CACGTCGCGCAACTTCGCAGCGCTTTCACCCTTTCATTCCTATCCCGTAGGCAGGAAGGACGACAACGAATGGGGCCCGGCCGTCGCCATGCTCAAGACGGCCTCGGGCTCGCCCTTCTATTTCAACTTCCACCACGGGGATCTCGGTAACACGTTCGTGTGCGGCCCCTCGGGATCGGGCAAGACCGTCATCCTGAACTTCATGCTCTCGCAACTCGAGAAGCATGATCCGCATATGGTGTTCTTCGACAAGGACCGTGGCGCCGACCTCTTCGTGCGCGCCACTGGCGGCACATATCTGCCGCTGAAGAATGGTGTGCCGACCGGCTGTGCGCCTTTGAAGGGGCTCGAACTCACCCCCGAGAACAAGGTGTTCCTGGCGCAATGGATCGCCAAGCTTGTCGGCTCGAAGTCGCGTGAGCTTTCCGTGAGCGACCTGCGCGACATTGCCGGCGCCGTCGACGGTCTGGCGGATCTTCCGGCCCAGCGCCGCACCATCGGCGCGCTCCGCACCTTTCTCAACAACACCGACCCGGAAGGCATCGCCGCGCGGCTTCGCCGGTGGGAGAAGGGAGGGCCGTTGGGCTGGGTCTTCGACAATGAGACCGACGACATCGGCATCGGTGCCAAGTTCCTCGGCTACGACATGACGGACTTCCTCGACAACGAAGAGATCCGCACCCCGCTCATGTCCTACCTGTTCCACCGAGTGGAGCAGCTGATCGACGGCCGCCGCATCATCATCGTCATCGATGAGTTCTGGAAGGCCCTGCTCGACGAGGGCTTTCGCGACCTCGCCCAGAACAAGCTCAAGACGATCCGAAAGCAAGGCGGCCTCATGTTGTTCGCGACTCAGAGCCCGCGCGACGCCATCGCCTCGCCGATCGCCCATACGATCATCGAGCAGTGCCCAACGCAGATCTTCATGCCGAACCCACGCGGCAACCACGCCGACTATGTGGAGGGGTTCAAGCTCACCGAGCGGGAATATCAGCTCATCGCGCGCGAGCTGTCTCCTGAGAGCCGTCGCTTCATCGTCAAGCAGGGGCACAACAGCGTCGTCGCCGAGCTGAACCTCACCGGCTTCGATGACGAACTCGCCGTCCTCTCCGGCCGCACTGCCAATGTCGAGCTTGCGGATGCGATCCGCGCCGAAGTCAGCACCGGCCACGAGGACTGGCTTGCCCTGTTCCAGCAAAGAAGAAGTGCCGGCTGATGTCCACACGCACCATGCTGCTGGCGGCCGCGGCCGCACTTCTCATCTCCGCCGGCGCGGCCCAGGCGCAGGGCATCCCCGTGATCGATCAGGCAGCCCTTGCCAAGCAGCTGGAGAGCATCGCGCAGCTCAAATCCCAGCTCGACACTTTGAATCAGCAGCTCCAGCAGGCGCAGCAGCTCTATGGCTCGTTGAACAAGCTGACGAACATGGCGGACGTCGCGAGCGTGCTCAACGACCCCACGATCCGCAAGGCGCTGCCCCAGGACTTCAATGCGATCGAAAGCCTGCTGAGCGGTGCGGGCTCGGGCGCCTTGGGGGATTCCGCCTCGAAGTTCCTGCAGTCCAATTCCACCTATCAGACCAGCGCGAATGATTTTTACGCGCAGGAGCTGTCGCGGATCCAGAACAAGAACGCCGGCCAGATGAGCCTTGGCCAGCAGATTTACGATGCCGCCACGAAGCGGATCGACGGAATCGATCAGCTCCGGCAGCAGATCTCGTCGGCCGGCACCTCGAAGGACGTGGCCGATCTGCAGGCGCGGCTCCAGGCGGAGGCGGCGTTCCTTCAGATCGATGTGGTGCGCATGCAGGGCCTTCGCATGGTGCAGCAGGCCCAGGCGCAGGTGGACGACCAGCGCAAGGCCGAGGACTGGCGCCGGCGCGTCGACGCCATGAGGGCGGCGCTGCCATGAGGAGGATCGTGGCCCTGTTCCTGATGCTTCCTCTCGCCGGGTGCTTTGAGCCGGGGGAGGGGACCCGCACCGTCAGTGATTACCTCGGCGACGACGCCCTGCGCGCCGCGCAGCTGGCGAAGTGCCGGGAAAATCCGGGGCAGCTCGCCGAGACGCCGAACTGCAAGAATGCAACCGAAGCCGACGGCAAAGCCCGCCTCCAGCGGATGAACAAGGCGCTCGGAGGGTAGGGCATGTATCAGGTCTTCTCGTTCCTC
>NCHM01000581.1 GCA_002257205.1 Rhizobiales bacterium 24-66-13
CTCGCCCGCCGCAAGCTCGGCCTCACCTATTGGTCGCTCAGCCAATGGGCGAAGCTGAAGGTGAAGAATGCGGTGAATTACATCGGCAAGTTCGAAGAAGCGGTTGCCGACGAGGCCAAGCGGCATAAGGTGGACGGCGTGATCTGCGGCCATATCCACCATGCGGTCATTCATGACCAGTTCGGCGTGCGGTACGTGAATTGCGGGGACTGGGTCGAAAGCTGCACTGCGATCGCGGAGCATGAAGACGGGCGCATGGAAATCATTTCCTGGACACGTCGCCTTGAGGCGGAACCTGAATCCGAAGTCGAGGGGGCGCGCGCGGCGGCCTGATGCGGGTACTTGTCGCCACGGATGCCTGGCACCCCCAGATCAACGGGGTTGTCCGTTCGCTTGAACACACCGCGCGCGAGGCCGAGGCGCTCGGCGCGGAGATGATGTTCCTGAGCCCCCAGGGGTTTAAAACCGTTCCTCTCCCCACTTATCAGGAAATTCGCCTGGCGCTCGCAACGCCGCGCATGATCATGCGGCGGATCGAGGCGATGCGGCCGGACTTCGTCCATGTGGCGACCGAGGGGCCCATCGGCATGCTGGTGCGGCGCGCCTGCATCGCCAGCAAGCGCACCTTCACCACCAGCTATCACACCAAGTTTCCCGAATATCTCTCCGCCCGCGCGCCGGTGCCGGAACGCCTGACCTATGCTTGGCTGCGCAGCTTCCACAATGCCGGCGGCGGCGTCATGGTCTCCACGGCGACCCTGGAACGCGAACTGGATGCGCGCGGCTTCAAGCGCCTGATGCGCTGGTCGCGGGGCGTGGACGCGGACATGTTCCGGCCGCGCCCGGAAGTGGATCTCAATCTGCCGAAGCCGATCTTCCTGTTCGTCGGCCGGGTGGCGGTGGAAAAGAATATCGAGGCCTTTCTCGCCCTGGACCTGCCCGGCTCCAAGGTGGTGGTGGGCGGCGGGCCGGCGCTGAACAGCCTGCGCGAGCGCTATCCCGAGAGCCATTTCCTCGGCCCCCTGGAAGGCGAGGATCTCGCGCGGGTCTATTCCGGCAGTGATGTCTTCGTCTTCCCGAGCCGCACCGACACGTTCGGCATCGTGTTGCTGGAGGCCCTGGCGAGCGGTCTTCCGGTCGCCGCCTATCCGGTCACCGGGCCGAAGGACGTGCTGGAAGACGCGACCGAGCCTGTCGGCGTGCTGGACGAGGATCTGCGCAACGCGTGCCTGAAGGCGCTGGAGCTATCGCCGGTCGCCGCACGGGAATTCGCGCTGCGCCATACCTGGCGCGAATGCGCCCGCCAGTTTCTCGACAATGTGCTGATCGCGCACGATTTTGGGCCGGTGGCCCGGCGCTTCCGCTTGCTGCGCAGGACGCGTATCGTCTCCTCCGCATGAATATGATTCCCCATCTCCCCACCGCTGCGGATGTCGATGCCGCGGCGGTTCGCCTTGCCGGCGTTGCCGTGCGCACGCCGCTGGTGTTTTCCCCGGTGCTCAGCGAGCTGACCGGCGGGCGCATCTTCGTGAAGCCCGAGACGCTCCAGCGCACTGGCTCCTTCAAGTTCCGCGGCGCCTATAACCGCATGTCGCAGATACCGGTGGAGCTGCGGGCGGCCGGGGTGGTGGCCTGCTCCTCCGGCAATCATGCCCAGGGTGTCGCTGCCGCGGCGAAGCTGCTCGGCATGCCGGCTGTGATCGTCATGCCGACGGACGCGCCGTCTCTCAAGCGCGAACGCACGATCGCGCTCGGGGCGCAGGTGGTGGATTACGATCGCACCACCGACGATCGGGACGCCATCGCCAATGCGATCGCCGCCGAGCGGGGCGCGATCTTCGTGCCGCCCTATGACGATCCCGACATCATCGCCGGCCAGGGCACGACCGGCCTCGAAATCGTTGCGGACCTTGCGGCCCAGGGCCTGGCGCCGGATATCGTCAGCGCCAATGCCTCCGGTGGCGGGCTGATGGCGGGCATCGCACTCGCGGTGAAGGCGCGGGTGCCTGATGCCCGCATCATTGTCGCCGAGCCGGCCTTGTTCGACGACCATGCGCGCTCGTTCAAGTCCGGTGTCCGGGAGCGCAATGCGAGCGCCACCGGCTCCTTCTGCGACGCGCTGCTCGCGCCCACCCCCG
>NCHM01000582.1 GCA_002257205.1 Rhizobiales bacterium 24-66-13
GCGCTCGCGCGGCATCGGCCCGACCGGATCGCCGAGATCCTCCACCGTGGTGGAGAGCCAGTCCTCAAGATCGGTATAGAAGCGGTTCTGCGCCTGGCCGGCCTGGAGATCGAGGAAGCCGAGGATCAGCGAGCCGGCGAGGCCGAACAAAGAGGACGAGAAGGAAATGCCCATGCCGGCGAGCGGGGCGGCAAGGCCGCGCTTGATCTCGTCGAACATGGAGCCGCTGTCGGGCCGCACCTCCAGCGAGCTGATGACCCCGCCGATGGAGGAGACGGTTTCCAGCAGGCCCCAGAAGGTGCCGAGCAGGCCGAGGAACACCAGCAGGCCGGTGAGATAGCGCGCCGTGTCGCGCGCCTCGTCGAGCCGTGTGCCGATGGAATCCAGGATCGAGCGCATGGTCGCCTGGGAAATCGCCATGCGCCCCATGCGATCGCGCAGCAGCGCCGCCATGGGCGCGAGCAGGGTCGGCGCGCGGGAAACGGCAAGGCCGGGATCGGCGAGGCGGAAGGAATTCACCCATTCCACTTCCGCGAACAGCCGCGACACCTGCCGGATGGCGAGGATGATGCCGCAGGCCAGAACGCCGAAGATCACGGCATTGAGGCCGGGATTGTTCAGGAAGGCGGCCTGGATCTGCTGGTAGAGCACCGCCGCGAGGGCGGCGCAGAGCAGGAGAAAGATGACCATCCGCACCAGGAAGATGCGGGGCGAAGACACCTTCACGTACGGATCAACGACACGCGCCATTTTCGCTCCCGCAGGCCGTTCCCCTGACGGGCGACTATGGCACAGATGGCCGCAAATGGAACCGCGCCCGGCGCGGGCCGGGAAAATTGAAACGGTGCGAAGGTAAAGGCGCGGCCGCGGCGGACCGGCGCGGCGTCGCGCCCAGCTGGCCTCAGGCCGCCTTCAGAAGCGCCAGAAGGTCGCGCCGCATGTCCTCGTTGCCGGCGATCACATCGCCCTTTTCCAGGATCTGGTCGCCGCCGTCGAGATCGGACACATAGCCGCCCGCCTCGCGCACCATCAGGATGCCGGCCGCCATATCCCACGCGGAGAGATTGCGCTCCCAGAAGGCATCGAACCGCCCCGCCGCCACCCAGGCGAGATCGAGCGCGGCAGCACCGGTGCGGCGCAGGCCGGCGACCTGGGTCTGCACCTTGGCGAGCTCGCGGTTGAAGCGCGTGTGATCGCCCCGGCCCATGTGCGGCAGGCCGCAGCACACCACCGATTCGGCCAGCTTGCGGCGGCCGGCGACGCGCAGGCGGCGGTCGTTGAGATAGGCGCCCTGGCCCTTTTCGGCGACGAACAATTCATCCGTCACGGGATTGAAGATGACGCCGGCGAACGGCGCGCCGTTGCGCACCAGCGCCACCGAAATGGCGAACAGGGGAATGCCGTGCAGGAAATTGGTGGTGCCGTCCAAGGGGTCGATGACCCATTCATTGGCCGGATCGGTGCCTTCCACCCGGCCGCGCTCCTCCATCAGGAAGCTGAAGCCGGGGCGGGACCGGGAGAGTTCCGTGAACAGGATGTCCTCGGCCTTGCGGTCCGCCGCCGAGACGAAATCCGCCGGGCCCTTCACCGACACCTGGAGATTCTCGACCTCGCCGAAATCGCGGGTGAGCCCGCGCGCGGCCTTGCGGACGGCCTGGACCATGACGGTGATGAGCGGAGAGCGGATCATTGTGCGAAAAACCATTCCTGCCATGCGGCACCGGCGCCGTCCGCCAGGGACGATGCGCCGGCCGTGCCGCTGTGAGGGCGCAGACCCGGCGGCGCGAAGGCGCTCCGCTCCTGGCCGGGTCTGCAAAAGGAGGCCGCGCGTGCGGCCGTCAATTGAATTGAGCGCGATCCTCTGCCCGTCCCGCACGGCTGCGTCAAGGCTGGACCGCGTTGGGCGTCAGGGCGATCCACTTGTGGGCGACGTCTTCCGCCTTCTTGCGATCCTCGGGCGAGAGGCTGTCCACCACCCCGTCGAGATAGGGATCGCCGAGCCCCTGCGCCTTGGCCAGCATGTGCCAGGCGGCGGCCGCCACCTTGTTCTGCGGCGCGCCGCGGCCCACCGAGAGCACGCGGGCATAGCGGTTCTGGGCGATCGCATTGCCGGCGAGGGCGGCCTTGCGGAACA
>NCHM01000583.1 GCA_002257205.1 Rhizobiales bacterium 24-66-13
GTTCGGCACGCTGTCGGACGTGTTCGGCCGCAAGAGCATGCTGATGATCGGGCTGGCGATCTATTGCGCCGGCTGCGTGATCGCCATGACGGCGGACAGCTTCAACACGCTGCTGTTCGCCCGCGCGGTCCAGGGCATGGGCTGCGCGGCCGCGCGCGTCCTGTCGGTGGCGATCGTGCGCGATCGCTTCCAGGGCCGCGACATGGCGCGCGTCATGTCGTTCGCCATGATGGTGTTCCTGGTGGTGCCCATCCTCGCGCCGGCCGCCGGCGGGGTGATCCTGCTGCTGGGCAATTGGCACGTGATCTTCGGCGCCATGCTCCTGCTGAGCCTCGTGCTCGCCACCTGGTTCGCGCTGCGCATGCCGGAAACCCTGCACCCGGAATATCGCGTGCCCTTCTCCGTGCGGGCGATCCTCGCCGGCCTGCGGATGACGGTCACGAACCGCCGGGCGTTCGGCTATGCCAATGCCATGGGCCTGATGCTCGGCTGCCTGATGGGCTATGTGGGCTCCTCGCAGCAGATCTTCGAGACCGAGGTCTACCAGCTCGGCCGGCTGTTCCCGCTGGCGTTCGCCGCCATCGCCGGCGTGATGTCGGTGGCGTCCTTCATCAATGCCCGCCTGGTGAACCGGATCGGCATGCGGCGGCTGTCGCATTTCGGGCTCTGCGGCTTCACCTTGGTGGGCGCGTTGCAGGTGGGGGCGGCGCTGGGGTTCGAGGGGCGCCCGCCGGTGCTGCTGTTCTGCGTGCTGGTGGGCCTCAATCAGGCGCTGTTCGCGCTGACGGTGCCGAATTTCAATTCCATCGCCATGGAGCCGCTCGGCGCGGTGGCGGGCACCGCCTCGTCCTTCCTCGGCTTCTACACGACGCTGATGGGAGCCTTGCTGGGCATGGGCGTGGGCCGCGCGTTCGATGGCACCGTCCTGCCGCTGGGCCTCGGCTATTTCGTGCTCGGCGCGCTCGCCATGGTGGCGGTGCTGTGGGCCGAGCGGTGGCGCCTGTTCGGCAGCACGCCCGGCCATTAGCGCAGTGCATTTGCAGGGCGCATTGGCAGAGTGCGCCCGCCCTCTTCCCCGCCAAGGCGGAGAAAGCCTACTTGCCGAGTTCCTTCTGGCAATCGGCGATGGTCTTGCCGAGCTTGGCCCGGCTCGCATCGGACTCGGTGGTCTCGCGCAGGGTGCAGGCGTCGAGGCTGTCGAAGGCGGTGAGGTTGGCAAGCTTGGCGCCGGTGAAGGCTTCAAGCGTCGCCTGGCGGTCGTCCGGACCGAGGCGCTGATATTTCAGCACCGATCCGGGCTTGTCCTGGGCGGGGGTGATGGGGTCGGCGAAAGCCGAGGCTGGCGCGAGGACGAGCGCGCAAAAGAAGAGGACGGCGACGGGGCGCTGCACGTTGGAGCTCCAGGCTGGGGCTGCGTTAGGCCTCTATTTGCACCGCTCGGAAATAATCGTCCAGCATGTCTCTGGGGAAGGCCGGCAGGTTTTCGAGGCCGATGTTCCGCAGCAGCGGTGGCATGGGCACATCCGTCATCACCTCGGCCTCGCGCTTGAGCTGCCGGGCCGCGCGCAGCACGCTTTGCGACTGGTCGCGGATCACTTCGGCGAGAGTGGCCGCGTCCTCCAGGTCGAACAGCGCAAGCATCACCTGCGGGTCGGCTTCCATCTGGTGATGGAACACGGTGCGGTAATTATTCGGCAGTGCGCGGATGCCTGGCGCCACACGGGGCGCATCGGCGCGGCGCTGGTCCACACTGGCGGAAAGCGGGGCGCGGCCCGTGCTGTCCACATCAATCTGGGGAATCTCAGTCATCACGCGTCCTCCGGGGGTGCACTGCGGGGTGCCTTGCGGCGATCCCTCCGGCGCAAATTTCCGCAGGGATCGGGAAGACAACGCGCCGATGCGCCGTCCGGTTCGCCCGGCGCGCCGGTTTATGACGCCTTTGTCCGCAACGTCACCAATTCCTCGGCGGAGGTGGGATGCACCGCGACCGTGCGGTCGAAATCCGCCTTGGTGGCGCCGAGGCCGAGGGCCACCGCCGCGAGCTGGATCATCTCGGATGCCGCCTCGCCCAGGATGTGGCAACCGAGCACCTTGTCGGTCTGCGCATCCACCACCAGCTTCATGAAGA
>NCHM01000584.1 GCA_002257205.1 Rhizobiales bacterium 24-66-13
ATAGGCATCGTCGCCGAGCGCGGTGGCATAAGCGGTCTCGATGCCGGCGCGGGCGAGATAGACGGCGGTGTTGAAGGTGTCGCCGCCGAACGCAAGGCCGAACCGGCCATCGTTGCCGCGCGCCAGTTCCACCATCACTTCGCCCACGCACACCACTTTGGCCATTGCACTTCCTCGAACGCATCCTTCCGCACCTTTGGCGAAAGGGACCGGCCGGCGCAAGTCCAATGGATTTAGGTTGGGGGCGGGCTTTCTGTTGGAAAACCGGAAAACTGCACCAGCCCAAGCCCCACCTCTCCCCGGCGGGGAGAGGGGGTTTTCTCTCCGGAAGCCAGAGGCTGAGCCGGACGGGACCTCACCTCTCCCCGTGGGGGAGAGGTCGACCGCGCAGCGGGCGGGTGAGGGACCCTCTGCATGGACGCGCCCGGCCTTCGCGCGAGCGGTGCGCCCCTCACCCCAACCCTCTCCCCCGCGGGGAGAGGGGGTTTTCACTCCGGAAGCCAGACGCCGCGCCAGCCAGAACATCACCTCTCCCCGGCGGGGAGAGGGGGTTTTCTCTCCGGAAGCCAGAGGCTGAGCCGGACGGGACCTCACCTCTCCCCGAGGGGGAGAGGTCGACCGCGCAGCGGGCGGGTGAGGGGGACCCTCGGCATGGACGCGCCACCTTTTGCGCGAGCGGCGCACCCCTCACCCCAGCCCTCTCCCCGGCGGGGAGAGGGGGTTTCTCTCCGGGAAGCTTGCCCGGCTAATCCAGCGGCGGCGCCACGGCGGTGAGCCAGGTGGCGGGGCGGGTGCCGATATTCTCCACCGCGACGAGGGGCGCCGGCGCTGCGGGCGGCGGCACCTCGCCATAGCGGCGGCGCAGGTCCTCCGCCCGGCGCTCGTTATTGGCGATCAGGCACAAGGCGCGCTGCTCGAAATTGCCGATGCCGCGCGGCCCCTCGAACGGCGCCACGCTCTGGCAATCGAAATTGCGATACATGCCGAAGCGGATCTGCGCCTCGTCCAGCAGCACGCGCCAGCGATTGCGCTGCGACGGCAGAAGGTCGGCGCGCGCCTCGATCACCGCGACGGCATTGGCGAGCGCCGCCCCCATCACCTTCTCGGAGACCGAGATCGCCTCGTAGAGGCAGCGGTTATAGTCGCGCGCCAGCACTTCGCCGCTGCGGCAGCGGGCGGTGGAGGGCCAGGGCTCCGCCACCGCCTTCGGAGGCGGGTTCGGAGCCGGCGGCTGAGCGTGCGCGCCTCCGCCCGGCGCCCCGAGCAGAAGCGCGAACGCGAGCAGAAGAGGAACCGCCGGAACAGGTCCAGACGCAAAGCCCGCGCGGATAGGACCGGCGCATTCCCTGCGGGCGAACATCCTGCGGGCGAAGGCGTGGCGTATCATTCCCCCTCCGCCCGGCGCGGAACTCAGGCGGCCTGCCGCTGCGCCAGGAAGGCCGCGATACGGCCCAGCGCGGCGCGGATGTTCTCGGCCGAATTGGCATAGGACAGCCGCAGATAGCCTTCCCCATGAACGCCGAAATCCGGCCCGCCGATCACCGCCACGCCCGCATCCTCCAGCAAGGCGGAGGCGAGCGCCTTGGCCGAGGTCCACCCCGTGCCGGCGACGTTCGGGAAGGCGTAGAAGGCGCCGCCCGGCGTCGCGCAGGAGACGCCCGGCAGCGCGTTCAGCCCCTCCACCACGATGTGGCGGCGGCGGTCGAACTCCGCGACCATGGCATGCACCGCGTCCTGCGGCCCCTGAAGCGCGGCGATGCCGGCATATTGGGTCGCGGCGTTGACGCAGCTCCAGGCGTTCACCGAAAGCTTGCGCACCTGCTCGTACAGGCCCTTCGGCCAGATGGAATAGCCGAGCCGCCAGCCGGTCATGGCATAGGTCTTGGACCAGCCGTTGAGCAGGATCAGCCGGTCGCGGATCTCCGGATAGGCGAGCAGGGTCTGGTGGGCTTCGCCGTCGAAGACGAAATGATCGTAGATCTCGTCCGATAGGATCGCCACATGGGGATAAGCGGCAAGGCCCTTCACCAATTTGTCGATCTCGGCCTTGGGCGTGACGCCGCCGGTGGGATTGGCGGGGGAATTGATGATCAGCAGGCGGGTGTTCGGCGATCGGCACCGGGATCGGGGTGGCGCCGGTGTGCTCGATCATCGAGCGATAGATGGGGAAGCCGGGGTCGGGATAGAGGATTTCCGCGCCGGGCTCGCCGAACAGGCGGATCGCCGCATACATGGTGACCTTGCCGCCAGGCACGATCATTACCAGGCCGGGGTCCACCTCGACGCCGTGGCGCTTGTGGAGATCCGCCGCCACCGCCTCGCGCAAAGGCGCGATGCCCACCGAGGGCGTATAGCCGTGCTGCCCGTCGCGCAGCGCCTGGATGGCGGCCTCGACGATGTGCTCGGGGGTGCGGAAATCGGGCTGGCCGATGCCGAGATTGAGGATGTCGCGGCCCTGGCTCGCGAGCGTGGTGGCGCGCGCCAGGACGGCGAACGCATTTTCCTCGCCGATCCGGTCGAAGGCGGCGACGGTTTTCAACATGGGGGTCTCTCCCTCGGGCTCCCGGCGGCGCCAGGAACCCCTTGCTGCTTCCTCGGGTTGTTCCCCGGGGCCGGACGGGGCTCGTCCTCACGCCACAGGGCTTGAGCGCACCGATAGCACCAATGAGCAAAAAGGAGAATTTCCATGGCACACCGTCTCGACGGACGCAGGATCGCGGTCCTGGTCGCCAACGGCTTCGAGAATGTGGAGCTGACGGAGCCCGTGAAGGCTCTGAAGGCCGCCGGCGCCGATGTGAAGATCGTCAGCCCCGA
>NCHM01000585.1 GCA_002257205.1 Rhizobiales bacterium 24-66-13
CGGCATCTATCGCGATGCGCTGGCCGACGAGGTCGCTTATCTCGTCACCTATGCGAACGTGGCGGTCATCTTCGCCGAGGACGAAGAGCAGGTGGATAAACTTCTCCAATTGGAGGACCGCATTCCCACCGTGCGGCACATCATCTATGCCGACCCGCGCGGGCTGCGCAAATATGATGATGCCCGCCTCGTGTCCCTGGCGGACCTTGAAGCCCGCGGCGCGGCGCGCGCGGCGGCGGAGCCGGACGTCTATCAGGCGCTCGTGGACCGGGGCTCCGGCGCCGACGTGGCGATCCTGTGCACCACGTCGGGCACCACGTCCCACCCCAAGCTTGCCATGCTCACGGGCGGCGCCGTGCTGCGCCATTGCGCGGCCTATCTGGCCGCCGACATGCGCGGGCCGGACGATGAATATGTCTCCGTGCTCCAGATGCCCTGGATCATGGAACAGATCTACGCCTTCGGTCAGGCTCTGCTGTCCCGCATGAAGGTGAACTTCGTCGAAGAGCCGGAAACCACCATGGCCGACATGCGGGAGATCGGCCCCACCTTCGTGCTGTTCGCCCCGCGCGTGTGGGAGCAGATCGCCGCCGACGTGCGGGCGCGCATGATGGATGCATCCTTTCTCAAGCGCGCCATGTTCGATTTCGGCATGAAGCTTGGCCTCGCGGCGCTCGATCGCGGGCAGCGCTCCGGCCTCGCGGATTTCATCCTGTTCCGGGCGCTGCGCGACCGCCTCGGCTTCTCGCACCTGAAATCGGCGGCCACCGGCGGGGCGGCGCTGGGGCCGGATACGTTCCGCTTCTTCCTCGTGCTCGGCGTGCCCATGCGCCAGCTCTATGGCCAGACGGAATTGCTCGGCGCCTATACCATCCACACCGCAAATGATGTTGATTTCGACACGGTCGGCGTGCCGATGGAAGGCGTTGAAATCCGCATCGACGATCCCGACCCCAATGGCTTGGGTGAAATCGTCACGCGGCACGCGAATACATTCACCGGCTATTACAACAACCCGGAAGAAAGCGCGAAGTCGTTCGTGGACGGCGGTTGGATGCGCACGGGGGATGCCGGCTTCGTCAATCCGCGCGGCCATCTGGTGGTGATCGACCGCGTGCGCGACATGGCGCAGACTGCCCATGGCGACCGCTTCTCGCCGCAATATATCGAGAACAAGCTGAAATTCTCGCCCTATGTGGCGGAGGCGGTGATCCTGGGCGACGGGCGCGAGCATCTCGCCGCCATGATCTGCATCCGCTTCCCCATCGTCTCCAAATGGGCGGAGAAGAACCGCATCTCTTTCACCACTTATACCGACCTCTCGGGCCGGCAGGAGGTGACGGACATGCTGCGCCGCGAGGTGGAGCATGTGAACAAGACCTTGCCCGAAAAGCAGCGCATTTCGAAATTCCTTCTGCTCTACAAGGAATTGGACGCCGACGACGGGGAGCTGACGCGCACCCGCAAGGTGCGGCGCGGCGTCATCAATGAGCGCTATGGCGACATCATCGACGCCATGTATCGCGGCGATCCCACCATCGACGTGGACACCACCATCGCGTTCCAGGACGGCAGCAAGCAGCGCATCCGCACCACGCTCAAGGTCATCGACCTGAAGCTGGCGCCGACCGCGTCCGGCTCGAGCAAGAAGAGGGCCGCATGATGGCGCGCGATATGGCGACCGGGCATCCCCCTCTCCCCCACGGGGAGAGGGACGGGGTGAGGGGACGCCAACCTTTCGAGTCCCGGACCAGCGGTGCCCCCTCACCCGACTGCTCCGCAGCCGACCTCCCCCCCTCGGGGAGAGGTGAAATCAAAGGCCCGTGGAGCGGGCGCAGCGCCGCCCGAGGAGCAGCCCAATGAGCTTCCAGCTCTTCATACAATTGTGCATCAACGGCCTCATCATCGGCACGCTCTATGGCGTTGTCGGCATGTGCTTCGTGCTCATCTACAAGGCCTCGCAAGTGGTGAATTTCGCCCAGGGCGAGTTCCTGCTGATCGGCGCCTGGACCTGCTGGTGGCTGCTGACCTATTGGCAGATCCCGTTCGTCTGGGGCTTCCTGATCTCGCTCGCCTTCATGATGCTGTTCGGCCTGGCGCTGCAGATGC
>NCHM01000586.1 GCA_002257205.1 Rhizobiales bacterium 24-66-13
TCGGGCTGGAGTTCGCCCGCCTCCTGGCGCGCGACGGGTTCGCTTTGATCCTGGTGGCGCGCGATGCCGCCCGCCTGGAGGAGGCCGCGCGCGATTTGCAGACCGCCGGGGCGTCGGACGTGCAGGTGCGCGTCGCAGATCTTGCCGATCCCGCGGCGGTGGACAGGCTCGCTGCCGAAATCGCCCGAACGGAGCTGGACGTGCTGGTGAACAATGCCGGATTCGGCGCTTATGGGCCGTTCGTCGACGCCGATCTTGCCGCGACCGAGGGCATGATCGCCACCAATATCGCCGCCCTCACCCTTCTGACCCGCGCGGTCCTGCCAGGCATGCTGGCGCGCGGACAGGGGCGGATCGTGCAGGTTGCGTCCACCGCCGCCTTCGCGCCGGGCCCGTTCGCCGCCGTCTACGCCGCGAGCAAGGCTTATGTGCTCTCGTTTTCCGAGGCATTGAGCGAGGAATTGAGCGAGACCCAGATCGCTGTCACGGCTCTGTGTCCCGGGCCCACGCATACCGGCTTTGCCGCCCGGGCCGGCATGGGGGCGACGCGGGTGTTCCGCGGGCCGGTGGCCGATGCCCGCACGGTGGCGGAAGCGGGCTATCTCGCGATGCTGGCGGGCAAGAGGGTGGAAGTGGTCGGGCTTGCCAACCGCTTGATGACGTTCGCGGTTCGGCTCGCGCCCCGGCGGTTCCTGGCGCGTGTCAGCCGCCGCGCCTACGCCCAGCCGCCGGAGGACTGAGCCGCGCCTTATGCCCTTGGGTCGTGCCCTTGGGTCGTGCCCGTGGGTCGTGGCGGGCCACCATCAGCGCGGCTTCTGGCGCGGATCAGCAAAATCCATTTGTGCTGCCGGCCGATGCGCGCTAACGCCGCCGCATCCTTCCGAGCGGGCGCGGCCATGAACCTCCTCTCCATTCAGTCCCATGTCGCCTTCGGCCATGTGGGGAACGCATCCGCCGTCTTTCCCTTGCAGCGCCTGGGCGTCGAGGTGTGGCCCATCCACACGGTGCAATTCTCCAACCACACCGGATACGGGGCCTGGCGCGGGCAGGTGTTCGAGGCCGAGCTGGTGCTCGAACTGGTGGAAGGCATCGCCGAGCGCGGCCAGCTGGCCCGGTGCGACGGCGTGCTGTCCGGCTACATGGGGTCGGCCGATCTCGGCGCGGCGATCCTCGCCACCGTGGCGCGGGTGCGCGACGCCAATCCGCGCGCGACCTATTGCTGCGACCCGGTGATCGGCGATGTGGGGCGCGGCATCTTCGTGCGGCCGGGCATTCCCGAATTCATGCGCGACGTCGCCGTGCCGGCGGCGGATGTGATCACGCCCAACCAGTTCGAGCTGGAATGGTTGACCGGGCAATCACTTGCGACCCGCGCCGATGCGCTCGCCGCCTGCGCGCAGCTGCAGAAGGCCGGCCCGGGCGTCGTGCTCGTCACCAGCCTGCACACGCGGGAGACGCCGGCACAGTCCATCGACCTGCTCGCCTGCGGTCCGGAGGGGCGGTTCCTGGTGCGCACACCCAAGCTCGACGTTTCGCTGAACGGGGCCGGGGATGCGATCGCGGCTCTGTTCTATTTCCATTGGAAGCGCAGCGGCAGCGTTGCGGTGGCGCTTGGGGCGGCCGCCTCCTCGATCTACGGCTTGCTACGGCGCACCGATCAGGCCGGGGCGCGGGAATTGTTGTTGGTTGAGGCGCAGGAAGAGTTCGTGCGACCAAGCCGCGTCTTCACGCCGGAGGCGGTTTGAGGCAAAACTGTGGCTCTTGCCGCGCGAGCCCGTCCTCTCGCGTTTCTGCCTCACCGGATGCCCCGCCATGCCGCGCCGTTATGTGACGCTCGATGTCTTTACCTCGCGCCCGTTCGGCGGCAATCCTCTGGCGGTAGTGCTGGACGCCGCCGGGCTCGACGATGCGGCGATGCAGCAGATCACTCGCGAGTTCAACGTCTCCGAAACGGCGTTCGTCCTGCCGCCGAAGGACCCGTCGCACCGGGCGCGGGTGCGCATCTTCACCACCGCCCATGAGATGCCGTTCGCCGGCCATCCCACCGTCGGCGCGGCGGTGCTGCTGGCGCTGGAAGACAAGCTCGCCAAG
>NCHM01000587.1 GCA_002257205.1 Rhizobiales bacterium 24-66-13
GGCGGCCGCATCAAGGGCTTCGAATCCGGCGGGAACGCGCAGGCGCAGGTCGAGCCCCTTGGCATTCACCGAGCGCATTTCCCAGGCCCAGCGCCAGCCCGCCGTAACGCCCTGTGTGCGGGCAAAGCCGGTCATGCTGGCCAGGGCCGAGCGCGCGGAAGGGGCGGAACCCGCAGGTGACATCAAAACCCTCGCAAGGCCGGCATCTGCCGGCCCGTTCAGTTGGAAGGAGCGCGCGGCGCGGCGGGCGCGGCGGGCGCCGAATCGCCGGTGCCGACACCTGTGTTGGAGGTGGGAACGCCGCTTTGCGCCTTGGTGCGGGCTTCCGCCTCGATCTCGCGCCAGCGGGCGACGTTGCGATTGTGCTGCTCCAATGTCTCGGAGAAGACATGGCCGCCGGTGCCGTCGGCGACGAAATAAAGATCCTTGGTCTTGGCCGGATTGGCCACCGCAGCCAGCGAATCGCGCCCCGGATTGCCGATCGGGCCGGGGGGCAGGCCGTCGATGGCATAGGTGTTGTAGGGAGTCGGATTGGTGATGTCGGCGCGCGAGATCGGCCGGCCCAGCACGCCCTTGCCGCCGGCGATGCCGTAGATGATGGTGGGATCGGACTGCAGCCGCATCTTGCGGGCGAGGCGGTTGATGAAAACCGCCGCAACCTTCGGCCGCTCGTCGGGCTTGCCGGTTTCCTTCTCCACGATCGAGGCGAGCACCACCATTTCCTGCGGTGTCTTCAGCGGCAGATCGGAGGCGCGCTTGGCCCAGAGGTCACGCACCAGCTTCTGCTGGTCGCTCGCCATGCGCTTGAGCACCTCGTCGCGGCTGGTCCCGCGCACGATATTGTAGGTCTCCGGCAGCAAAGTGCCTTCCAGCGGCATGCGCGGCGTCCCGGTGAGCAGGTCGCTGTCCATCAGGCGGGCGACGATCTGCTGGGTGGTCAGGCCCTCGGGAATGGTGATCTGATGCTGGATCACGCGCCCATCGGCGAGCGCGTCGAGCACCTTTTCCAGGGACACGCGGGGCTTGAAGATATATTCGCCGGCCTGAAGCGGCTGGCCGCGATGGGCCAGTTGCTGCGCCACCATGAACAGCAGCCAATTGTCGATCACGCCCTGGCGCTCCAGCAGATCGGCGATGTCGCGCGAGCCCTGGCCACGGGGAATGAAGACGTTCTTCTCCGCCGGGAGCGGACCGGGCGCAGCATATTTCAATTGCCCGTACCAGGCCACCAGTCCGCCGCCGACGGTCAGAAACAGAAGAATTGTGAAAATCGCGCTGCCGATCACCACCGCCGGGTGGCGGGCTCCATGGGATGGGCGCTTCTTCTCGGCCGCCTTAGCTGCGGCGCGCGGGTCACGGGCGAGGCGTTCGGCGCGCTTGCGCGCTTTCGCTTGGCCACGGCTCTCGCGCGGCGGCTTCGCGGGCTTTGTTTTCGGTGATTCCGTGGTCTCGGGTGCGGATTGCGTGGGATCGCTCGCCACGGGAGTTGCCGTCGCGGAAATCGGGGTATCTTCGATCATGCGTCCGTCTGGCGCCTTCACATCTGGGGCGGCAGGCCCTGAGCTCGCCGCAGAATCGAAGTCGATCCTCGGCTCCGGTGCCGGTGCTGCACCGCTCGGCGAGGCAGGGCTGACCACCGGCGCGGCGCGGTTCTCTCCGGCCGCAACTTTCGGCGTGCCCAGCACAGGCTCCTGGCGGGTGCCGTGGCTGGGGTGGCCTTCGTGCGCCGGAGGCTCGGACGTCGCCATTCAGGGGTCTCCCATCGCGTTCGCTGCGCCCAAGGAACTCCGCGCACCGCACGGCCCGGGCCGGAAAGCCAGCCCGCGCGAGGTCATGCGAAGAGGTGCATGATACCTATCACGCGGCGAAGGCCAATGGCGCGCAGGCTAACGTCAAATATGGCGATAAGGCGTATCGCCGCCGGCAACCGGCGGCATTCGCGGCCCGCAAGGTGAACGGGCCGCAAAATTCGCGTGCTCAAGCCTCGGCGCGGCGGAACACCACCGAGGCGTTTGTACCGCCGAATCCAAAGGAATTGGACAGGACCGTGTTGATTTCCCGCGGCCGTGCCGTGTGCGGCAC
>NCHM01000588.1 GCA_002257205.1 Rhizobiales bacterium 24-66-13
CGGGACCCGATGGATGCGCTGGTGATCGCGCCGCGCATCTGCGGCATCTGCTCGGTTTCCCAGTCGCAAGCCGCAGCGCTGGCGCTCGCCGGGTTGCAGGGGCTGGAGCCGACGCGCAACGGGCGGATCGCCACCAATCTCATCGTCGCCACCGAGAATGTGGCCGACCATCTCACCCATTTCCATCTCTTCTTCATGCCGGATTTCGCCCGCGCGGCCTATGCGGGGCGCCCGTGGTTCGCGAAGGCGGAAGCCCGCTTCAAGGCCGGGCGCGGCACCAGCGCGCGGCGCTTGCTGCAGGCACGGGCGACCTTGCTCCATGTCCTCGGCCTGCTCGCCGGCCGTTGGCCGCACACTTTGGCGATCCAGCCGGGAGGCGTGACCAAGCGCGCGGAATCCCGCGACAAGGTCCGCCTCCTGGCGACGCTGGGCGCGGTGCGCGCGGTGCTGGAAGATCAACTCTTCGGCGCGAAGCTGGAACAGGTGGCCGCGCTTGCCGGCCGCGCCGAGCTGGACGCCTGGCGCGCCCGTGGCCCGGACGGCGATTTCCGCCTGTTCCTGGAAATCGCGGCCGATCTCGATCTGGCGCATCAGGGGCGCGCCTATGATCGGTTTCTCTCCTATGGCGCCTATCCCGCGCAGGAGGGCGCGCTTTATCCCCCCGGCGTTCACGTCGCGGGAGAAACGGGCATTTTCGATCCGGCGCACATCGCGGAGGACCACACCTTCTCCCGCATGGAGGAGCGCGCGCATCCGCATCATCCATTCCAAGGTTCGACCGTGCCCGACGGGGCGGACGAGACGGGATACACATGGTGCAAGGCGCCGCGCTTGGGCGGCCTGCCGTTCGAAACCGGCGCTCTGGCGCGTCAGGTCATCGACGGCCAGCCCCTCATCCGCGATCTCGTGGCATTAGGCGGAGGCAATGTGTT
The DNA here is from genome assembly GCA_002257205.1 of Rhizobiales bacterium 24-66-13. Taxonomy (GTDB): domain Bacteria; phylum Pseudomonadota; class Alphaproteobacteria; order Rhizobiales; family Xanthobacteraceae; genus NCEH01. The sequence goes on from NCHM01000588.1 coordinate 933, forward strand.
GTCCCGCGTCATCGCGCGGTTGGTGGAAAGCGCCCGCACCCTCATCGCCATGGAAACCTGGGTGCGGGCGCTGGAGCCGGAGGGCAATTGGTGCGCCCAGGGGCAAATGCCCGCCCGCGGCCGGTTCGCCGGACTGACCGAGGCCGCGCGCGGCGCGCTCGGCCATTGGGTGGAAGTGGAGGGCGGCCGCATCTCGCGCTACCAGATCATCGCCCCGACCACCTGGAACTTCTCGCCGCGCGATGCGGCCGGCATGCCCGGCCCGCTGGAAGCCGCCCTGGTGGGCGCGATCGTAAATCGCGACGAGACGACCCCGCTGAGCGTGCAGCATATCGTGCGCTCGTTCGATCCCTGCATGGTGTGCACGGTGCACTGAGGTGCCCGTGTCCGACATCCGGGGCGCTGAAATCATTGTGCGCGGCATCGTGCAGGGGGTGGGATTTAGGCCCTTCGTGTGGCGGCTCGCCCAGCGGCTCGGACTTTTCGGGGAAGTCCGCAACGCCGGCGATGCGGTTTTCATCCATGCGGGTGGCACGCGGGAGGCGCTGGCAGGCTTCGTGTCGGCGTTGCGCGAGGAGGCGCCCGTGCTCTCCCGCGTGGAAACGATTACCGCCCATCCCGTCGCGCCGCCGGAGGGGGACGGGTTCCGCATCGTCGAGAGCGGGGCAGGGGCGGTTTCGATCGGCATCGTGCCGGATATCGCCACTTGTCCGGCCTGCCGGGCCGAAATCGCCGATCCCGCCGCGCGGCGGTTCGGCTATGCCTTCACCAATTGCACCGACTGCGGTCCGCGCTTTTCCATCGTCCGGGGCCTGCCCTATGATCGCGCCCGCACCACCATGCAGGACTTTCCCCTGTGCGATGCCTGCCGGGCCGAATATGAGGACCCGCAAGACCGGCGCTTCCACGCCCAGCCCATCGCGTGCCCCACCTGCGGGCCTCTCCTGCGCTGGACGTCCCTGGCGCCGCTGCCGGACGCGAAACGGGACGATGCCGACGCCTTAAGCCAGGCCGTGGCCGCCTTGAGCGCCGGCGGCATCATCGCGGTGAAGGGGATCGGCGGCTTCCATATCGCATGCGACGCCACGGACGGCACGGTGGTGAGCGAACTGCGGCGGCGCAAGCACCGGCCGTCCAAGCCCTTGTGAGCGAACTGCGGCGGCGCAAGCACCGGCCGTCCAAGCCCTTGGCAATCATGGTGGCGGATCTCGACGCCGCCGCTGCGCTCTGCCCTCTCGCGCCCGGTGACGCGGCGGCCCTCGGCGATCCGGCGGCGCCCATCGTGCTGCTGGAGCGACGGCAGGACGGTCCACTGGCGGCGGGACTTGCCCCGGTACCGGGCCGCATCGGCCTCATGCTCGCCTACACGCCCCTGCATCATCTGCTGCTGAACCGCGTGGGCCGGCCGCTGGTGATGACCAGCGCCAATCGCGCGAATGCACCTCAGGTGTTTCGTGACGACGAGGCCGCGCCGATACTCGCCGGCATCGTCGACGGCATTCTCGGCCACGACCGGCCGATCGCCCGCCGCCTGGAGGATGGCGTCGTCCGCGTCGTTGGAGGACGCGCGCGGGTGATGCGGCGCGGACGCGGGCAGGCGCCGCGCCCGTTCGATCTGCCGGAGGATTTCGCCGGGGCGCCGCCGGTGCTCGCAATCGGCGGCGATCTGAAAAGCGCGGCCTGCCTCACCCATGGCCGCAAGGCGCTGCTCACCCATCATCTCGGCGAACTGGACGCGCCGGCGGTCGAGGATGAGTTCGCCGACGCGATCGCCGATTATGAAAGCGTCTTCTCCCACGTCCCGGTGGCCGTCGCGCTGGACCTTCATCCCGATTATCGCGCCACCCGGTTCGGGACCCGATATGCCGAAGCCCGTGGCCTGCCGGTGGTCGGCGTGCAGCATCACCATGCCCATATCGCCGCCGCCATGGCCGAAAACGGCTGGCGCCGCGATGCCGGGCCGGTGGTCGGCATCGCTTTGGATGGGCTCGGGCTTGGGGCCGACGGCACCGCGTGGGGCGCCGAAATCCTGCTGTGCGACTATCTCACGTTCCGACGGCGGGGCCGGCTGCGTCCGATCCCGCTCGCCGGCGGCGACAGCGCGAGCCGGGAACCCTGGCGCGTCTTGCTGGCCCATCTCGATGCGGCCGTGGGCGCAAATGCCGTTCCGCAAGAGCTGTTTGCGGGCAAGCCCATCGCCACCCTGCGGGCGATGATCGCGCGGCAGGTGAATGCGCCGCTTGCCAGTTCCGCCGGCCGGCTGTTCGACGCCATGGCCGCGCTGCTGGGTCTGGCGCCGGATCGCCTGAGCTTCGAGGGCGAAGCTGCCATGGCGCTGGAAGCCCATGCCGAAGGGCGGGAGGCGCCAGCGCCCTATCCCTTCGCCATGACGGACAACGGCGACCTGCTGGACCTCGATCCCGCCCCGCTCTGGCGCGCCGCGCTGGCAGATCGCGCGGCCAAGGTCGGCATCGAGACCTGCGCCGCAAATTTCCACGCCGGCGTCGCGATCGCCTTCGCGGACGCGGCGGCGCACGTTGCCCGTGCCGAAGGCCTGCACCATGTGGCCCTGTCGGGCGGGGTGTTCCAGAATGGCGTGCTGCTGGAAGCGGTCACCGCACGCTTGGCCTCTGCCGGCTACACGGTGATGGCGCCCGCCGACGTGCCAGCCAATGATGGCGGACTGGCCTTCGGGCAGGCGGCGGTGGCGGCGGCCCGGATTCTGGCAGACATAGAATCGGCGCACGTGGAAACCGGTCACGCGCTTTCCGCCTCAGCTGGAAAGTGAGGTGTCACTTTCCGCCCCGGATGCCCACGCATTCGCCCAACACTTTGATATTCTTAAAAATAAAAACTGGCACGCGGGTTGCTGATGGAGCCTGAGCGCATCGCCTCGACGCGACGGCGTGAGAGCACCA
>NCHM01000589.1 GCA_002257205.1 Rhizobiales bacterium 24-66-13
CAATGCCGACGCGCTCTGCGCGCTCACCAATCCGACGGTGAATTCCTACAAGCGCATCAATGCGCCGCGCACCATTTCCGGCGCCACCTGGGCACCGAATACGGTGACTTACACCGGCAACAACCGCACCCACATGATCCGCATTCCGGATGCGGGCCGGTTCGAGTTCCGTCTGGCGGACGGCGCTGCCAACCCCTATTTGCTCCAGGCCGGCGTACTCGCGGCAGGGCTCGACGGCATCACCAATGCGCGCGATCCTGGCGAGCGGCTCGACATCAATATGTATACCGACGGCCACAAGGTGGAGGGCGCGAAAAAGCTGCCGCTTAACCTCCTGGACGCGCTGCGGGCGCTGGAAACCTCGTCTGTTCTCGCCGAGAGCATGGGGCCGAGCTTCGTCACCGGCTTCGTGAAGCTGAAGATGGAGGAATGGAACGCCTATTCCCGCCATCTCACCCAATGGGAACGCGAGACGACGCTGGATATCTGAGACGCGGCGGATTTGCTGAAATCATATCGCAAGGCCCGGCGCCATCACGCCGGGCCTTATGCTTTGCGCGAGGGCGGACCACCGCGCCAGCCCCAATCCCCCAACCGACGCCGATGTTTTTGCGCGGCGCACCTTATCTCGGCATCAGCGGTGTCTCTGCCAGCCACGGCATCGCCGCACGCAGCTGCGGCCAGCACCTCTCCTCCAGATGCGCCCGGCAGAAGGCGGCCACATCGCGCGGCAGGCGGCCGAGTTCCTGGCGGCGGGCGATCAGGGTGAGGCTGCGCTGGAACGCCGGGCCGGGCAGCGGCCAGCAGGCGAGCTGTGCCATGGGCACCGCCGCTTCCAGCAGGCACAAGGGCGTGGTCACGGCGAAGCCAGCGCCCTGGGCCACCATGGCGGTCACGCATTGGGGCGTGTCGAATTCCAGCCGGCGCGGCAAATCCAGCTTCAGCCGGCGCAGATGGCGTTCCACCTCGATGCCGGTCTTGGAGCGGGCGGAAAAGCGCACCAGGGGCAGGCGTGCCGCCAAATCCGCAAGATCGTCCACGCGTGCCGGCTTTGGCGTGACGGCGGGCGCGATCAGGATATAGGGCTCCATCAGCAGAGCGAACCGCTCCAGCCCCTCGATCTCCTCCAGTTCGTCGGGCGCCAGCAGCAGGTCCAGCTGCCGGGTGAGCAAGGCCGAGGCGTGGGAGGCCGTGAGGCCGGAGAGGATCGAGACCTGGTCCGCCAGCGCCATCAGATGAGCGCCGAGCGGTGCGGCCAGGGCGCGCGAGAGGGAATCCACCAGCCCCACCCGCAGCAGCGGCAGCCGGCTGTGCATGGTTTCGTGCAACATGGGAGCGATCTGCCGCGCCTCGGACAGCAGCGCGCTCGCCCGCTGGCGTAGCACGCCGCCGGCCGGGGTGAGGCCCAGCGGCCGCACCGAACGGTCGAACAGCACCGCGCCGGTGCGCGCTTCAAGGTCCGCCACCGCCTGCGACACCGCCGGCTGGGTGAGGCCGAGCTGGCGCGCCGCCCCCGCCATCGCGCCCTGCTCGCACACCGCCAGGAAGACCTCCAGCGTGCGCAGATCGAACGGCAGGGACTCCGCCCGCTGGGGCGTGCTCCGCAAGGCCATGGCTTCGGCTCCGACAGTATAAGTAATAATTATATCATACCTGATTTTAAGGTGCGGTATGGATTCTCAGAAGGGCGATCCGCCCGCGTGAGTGAGCCGCACGGCATGTCGCATTATTCCGTCCTCTCCATCCTCGCCAATGCCTTCAACGGCCAGAAGGGCTGGACCCCGGCCTGGCGCGACGCGGCCCCTAAGCCGACTTATGACGTGATCGTGGTGGGCGGCGGCGGCCATGGGCTCGCGACCGCCTATTATCTCGCCAAGGAGCACGGCATCCACAATGTGGCGGTGCTGGAGAAGGGGCATGTCGGCTCAGGCAATGCCGGGCGCAATACCACCATCATCCGGTCCAATTACCTGCTGCCGGGCAACGAACCCTTCTACGAATGGTCGATGAAGCTGTGGGAGGGCCTGGAGCAGGACCTCAATTACAATGCCATGGTCTCCCAGCGCGGCGTGCTGAA
>NCHM01000590.1 GCA_002257205.1 Rhizobiales bacterium 24-66-13
TAGGAGGCGGTGATATCGGGATGGTGCCAGGCGGCTTCCGCGAGATGGCCGACGGTGTTGATCACCATCAGCGTGCCCTTCCAGCTGTTGGTGCGGTAGGTGCGCCGGATCCAGCCGTCTTCCAGCCGCCAATGGGGCAGATCGGTCGCGAGACGGGTGATGATGTCTTCGGACGAATAGGTCTTCTTGCGGTCGACAGGCATGTCGCGCGCCTCCTTCAGCGGGGGGTCCCGATCAAGACGCTGCGGCGGTTATCCGCTTGTCGTTGCAGTGCTCCGGATGTCCGGGCCATGCGTCCGTTCTTGGGAATAGAGCTAACATCATCCGGGACCGGCGCAAACCCGTCCCGGTTCACTTTCACAGACCGTGTTGCCGCTTGGCCGCCGTCAGGGTGTTCTGGAGAAGGCAGGCGATGGTCATCGGGCCGACGCCGCCGGGAACCGGCGTGATCAGCCCGGCGATGCCCTGCGCCTCCTGAAAAGCGACATCGCCCACGAGGCGGGTCTTCCCATCGCCCTTGGGCACGCGGTTGATGCCCACGTCGATCACGGTGGCGCCGGGCTTGATCCAGTCGCCGCGCACCATTTCCGGCCGGCCGACGGCGGCCACCAGAATGTCAGCGGTGCGGCACTCGCCGGGCAGGTCGCGGGTGCGCGAATGGGCGATGGTGACCGTGCAATCCTCGCGCAGCAGCAACTGCGCCGCCGGCTTGCCGACGATGTTGGAGCGCCCCACCACAACCGCCTTGAGGCCCGAAAGATTGCCCAGATGGTGCTTGAGCAGCATCACGCAGCCGAGCGGCGTGCACGGCACCAGCGCATCGAGCCCCACGGCGAGACGGCCGGCATTGACCACGTGGAAGCCGTCCACATCCTTCGCCGGATCGATGGTCGAGAGCACCTTGTTGGTGTCGATATGTGCCGGCAGCGGCAATTGCACGAGAATGCCATGCACCGCCGGATCGCCATTGAGCCTGGCCACCAGCGCCAGCAGATCGGCTTCGGCGGTCTCCACCGGGAGCTTGAATTCGAACGAGGCCATGCCGGCTTCGGCGGTCTGGGCGGCCTTGTTGCGCACATAGACCTGGCTTGCGGGGTCCTCCCCCACCAGCACCACCGCGAGGCCGGGCTTCACGCCGGCGCGTGCGGCGAGATCCGCGACCTCGATCGCGATGCGGGCCCGCAGATCGGCCGCGAAGGCCTTTCCATCGATAAGCTTGGTTTCGATCACACTCGTCCCCCGCGAACGCAGACTGACACGCTGCGCGCCTTGTCGGTAGATGTCGCGCGACGTTCAAGACAAATCGGTCCAGCCCCCGCGCGGAGCCGCCATTCATGTCTTAAAGGGATAAAAAGTTTCGTAAAGAGAAAATATTATTCACCCGAGTTTGGTGCGCCGAGATGCTTGTCTTCGTAGGCGATGGTCCATTCGATGAGGTCGCGCCAAACGCGCTCGGTCAGGTCCGGGGGCAAGCCGGCTGCGGCGGCGCGCAGGCCGACGCGCTCCACCACCTCTTCCACCCGATCCGGGAGCAGGGCGGGAATGCCTTCCCGCTCCTTCACAATCACCACGTTTTTGACCACGGCGAGCCGCTGCACCAGCAGATCCACGATCTGATCGTCGATGGCATCGATGGCGTCGCGCGCGTCCGCAAGCGCTTCGGGAATACCCTCCCGCTGCGGCCGCGCGCCGGGGCTCACTTGGCCCACCACAGGTCTTCCACCGGGAAGCGGCCGGCAGCATCCTCGATCACCTGGGCGAGGGAAAACAGCGTCTCCTCCTCGAACGGGCGGCCGATCATCTGCAGGCCCAGGGGCAGGCCATCCGCCGAGAAGCCGGCGGGCACCGAAATGCCCGGCAGGCCGGCGAGATTCACCGTCACGGTGAACACGTCGTTGAGATACATCTCGACCGGATCGGCCTTGCTCTTCTCGCCGATGCCGAAAGCGGGCGAGGGCGTGGTCGGCGTCAGCACGGCATCGACGCCCTGCGCGAACACGTCGTCGAAGTCGCGCTTGATGAGGCTGCGCACCTTCTGCGCGCGCAGATAATAGGCGTCGTAATAGCCG
>NCHM01000591.1 GCA_002257205.1 Rhizobiales bacterium 24-66-13
CGCGCTTTGCGCGAGATCGCCACCCATCCGCCCGATGCCGTGGTGCTCGACCTCGGCTTGCCCGACATGGACGGCAAGGATGTGATCCGCCGCCTGCGCGGCTGGTCGCAGGTGCCGGTGATCGTTCTGTCGGCGCGCGACCGGGAGGCGGAGAAGATCGAGGCTTTGGACCTCGGCGCCGATGATTTCGTCAACAAGCCGTTCGGCATTGGCGAATTGATGGCGCGCATCCGCGCCGCCCTGCGCCATCGCGCCGGCGATGTCTCGGAAGATCCGATTCTGCGCGTGGGTCCGATCGAGATCGACCGTCCACGCCATCGCGTCACCCGCGACGGGGAGGAGGTAAAGTTGACGCCGAAGGAATTCGATCTTCTGGTGTTTCTCGCGCGCCATGAGGGCAAGGTGGTGACGCACCACCAATTGCTTACCACCGTATGGGGGCCGGCCCATGGGCAGGATACCCAATATCTGCGGGTCTATGTGGGGCAACTGCGCCAGAAGCTGGAACTGGACCCGAGCGCGCCCGCGCTCATTCTCACCGAGCCGGGCATCGGCTATCGCGCCGGCGCCATGGGGTGACGGGGCTGAAGGGTGAGGGGGCGACTGTTCCGCCTTAAGGCCGGGCGGTTGCCCGTCGCGTCGCCGTGACGGGCGCTGTCGCAGGAGGGGCCGCGCGCTCAGGCGGCGTGCGAATAGGCCCCGAACCGATGCTCCGAAAGCCCGAACGCCTGCGACCAGGTTTCGAACGCGACCCAGGCGCGGGCCCGCATTTCCGGCGTGCGGGCGTGCTCCATCTGGGCCAGGAGCATTTCAGCATATTCTCCCACTTCGTCCGCCTCATGGGCGTGCAGGAAGCCGATGGCATCCTCCAGGCCGCGGACATGGTGGTCTTCCCCGCCAATGAAAATACGCAGCGGACGCAACACGTTACTTGGGGATTGTGTTTGCATCTTATTCCCTCCAAGGTCGCGCTTTGCCGTTCCCCTGCCGCCCAATGCCCGCCGCTCGCGCGCAAGCGCGAAGCGGAATCTGGCCAGCAAAGGAGTGCGTGCCCACAGGTATCGCGCCTATGGGACAACACGGCTTAAACGCGCGTGTGATCCTTAGGTTCCACCCGCGAGGAAGAAAATTCAAACGCAATTTCAAACAAAAGATGGTGCGCTGCGATGCCGCCGGAGCGCGGTAGGGCCTACCGGCGCGGGGCGATCGGTGAAGCGAAAAATTGGTGGGCCCGGCAGGACTCGAACCTGCAACCAGACCGTTATGAGCGGTCAGCTCTAACCGTTGAGCTACAGGCCCCCCGCACGTTCCTATCAATCCCTAGCCGTGTGAACAACCGGGACAAGCGCGGCTTCGCCCCATTGGCGCCGCCTTCCCACAGTGCTGTGTGGCGGCACATACCCAGCGGAGCGTTCCATGTCCTTTCCCCTGTCCCGGCGCCGCGTCTTTTCCGGCGGCCTCCTCGCTGCCCTGGCGATTTGCGCTGTCCTCGATGTCCCGGCGGCGCGGGCGGAAGATCTGTCGCGCGCGACCCTCACCGTGGTCGGGCAGGGCGAAGCCAGCGCCGCGCCGGACATGGCGAGCCTGTCCACCGGCGTCGTGACCGTGGCAAAGACCGCCGAGGACGCCCTCGCCGGCAATTCCAAGAGCGTGGCGGATGTGATCGCCGCACTCCAGGCAACGGGTATCGAGCCGAAGGACCTGGTCACTTCGGGCTTCTCCATCCAGCCGCAATATGTCTATCCCCAGCAGGGCCAGCGCGAAGCGCCGCGTCTCACCGGCTATGAAGTGCGCAACACGGTCAATGTGAAGGTGCGCGATCTGTCGACGCTCGGCGGGCTTTTGGACAAATTGGTCCAGGCGGGTGCCAATCAGGTCAGCGGCATGAGCTTCGCGCTCCAGGACCCGCGTGCGATCGAGCAGCAGGCCCGCCTTGCGGCCATGGCGGATGCCAAGGCCCAGGCGCAGAGCCTGGCGGATGCGGCCGGGCTGCGCCTCGTGCGCATTCGCCGCATCAGCCCGCAGCCCGACATGGGCCCGGTCGCCGCCGCGCCGATGATGATGAAGGC
>NCHM01000592.1 GCA_002257205.1 Rhizobiales bacterium 24-66-13
TTGGCCAGCTGGTATTGGGTGACGTCCGGCCCTGCGGCGGAAGCGGCGTTCAACGTTGCTGCGGCGGTTCCCGCGGCGACCATTGCGATCATTGCCAGGCGTCTCATCTGTTCGTTTCTGCCTTTTTGAGGCATGGGCCGCGCGAAGGGGGGACGGCGCATCGCCTTAAAATAGGAAGCCGGCGGCGCTCTGCCACTGCGGCGGGGCGTGTTTCGCGCACATTCCTGCGCGCGTGAGACCCTCGCGCGTGCGGTCCTGTTTCCTTACGCGGTTCGGCACGCCGCGAAGAGCGGTGCCGGGGAGCGGCGCGCCCGCGGCCCGGAACGCTCACTGGCGATCGAACAGGGTGGGGAATTTGAACGGTTCCGTCTTCTGCTCCACCACCCCATAGGGCGCGTTGGGCGCCGGGGTCTGGTAGCCCGGAGGCGGCTCGGTCAGCTCTGTCCGCTCGGGCTCGCCGTTGAAGGTGAGCTTGTCCTTGTCGCCGCCCTGGGGCGCGAACCAGGTCTTGAACCCGAGTTCGCTCGGCAGCAGCACGTCGCGCTTGGATTCCGCCCCGACGGGCGCGCCGTTCGCAACGCTCTGCGTCGGTTTGAGGCGCGGATTGTTCAATTGCGAGGGCAGCAGCACGCGGCTTGAATCGGTGAGGCCCACCGGCGTCTGGTCCCCGGCCTTGGCCTTGGCGGCACGGATCACGTCCGGATCCTTCGGCCAATTGGGGTTGGCGGCCGCACCACCGTCGCGCGGGGGCGGCAAGGTATTAGCGGCGCTCGGCGGGGGAACCACCAGCGGGGCACGCTCGCGATATTGGATCTGCGGCTTCTCGTCGTCGTTGAGGCCGAGGAAGCCGCCGAGCGTGGTCTTGAAGAAGTCGCCGGTGTCGCTTTCCTGGGCAAAGGCGAGGTTCGGCGTGGCGGAGAGGGCGGCGAATGGAAGCGCGGCCAGCATGAGACCACGCAGCATCAAGGCTCGATTCCGCCGATTTTCCGTCATTCGCATGGGCCTTTCCCTCGTGCGCCTGCCCCTTCTCGGACATTCAGCCCATACGGCTGGGGTCAGAGGGCGGCATTTTTGAGGCGCGTCCGAAGAAAGCATCATAAAGCAGCACGGCCACGCCCACAACGACCGCCACATCCGCCACGTTGAACACGTACCAATTGAAGCCGAACGCGTGCAGCGACACGAAATCGAACACCGCGCCATAGACCACCCGGTCGGCGGCATTGCCGATGGCGCCGCCGATCAAAAGACCGAGGGAGAAGGCCTCCAGCTTGCGCGGGGTGCGGGCGAGCCACACCGCGAACAGCAATGAGGCGATCACCTTGAACGCCACCAGTACCCAGCGCCCGGTCTCGCCCTGGGGGAACAGGCCGTAGCTGATGCCGCTGTTCCAAAGCACAACCAGATTGAGGAACGGCGTCAATTCCCGCACGCCCTCCGGCCAGCTCTGTGACCAGGCGAGCACCGCCGTCTTGCTGCCCTGGTCGAGCACCAGGACGATCAGCGCCACCAGGACGCCGAGGCGGATGTGGCGCACGGGGCGGTTCATTCGGCGGCGGCTCGCGCGGCCAGTTCGCGCAGGGCGCGGGCATCGCGCAAGGTGACGTTGGGATAATCGGGATCGCTGCCGACCTCCTCCAGCACCTTCCAGGAGCGCGCGCATTTGCGGCCCTGCGCCAAGGCGGGCACCACCGCGACGCCGGGCACATCGTCCAGCATGAACGCGCCCTCAGGCGGTTCGGCGAGAATCAGGGTCGCGCCGGAGGTGATGCACACTTCCGCTAGGTCCACGCCCTCCAGCGCTGCGGCGAGGTCCGCACTGGTCACATGGATCTGCGGCGCGGCTTCGAGCGAGGAGCCGATGCGCTTGGCGGTGCGTTCCACCTCCAGCGCGCCGAGCACGACGCGGCGCACGAGGCGGATTTTCCGCCAGGTTTCCGCGAGCTCCTCATTCTTCCACGCCGCCGGGGTTTCCGGGAAGGTGCGCAGATGCACCGAGCCGTCCGCGCTGCCGGTGCGGGCGAGGAACGCTTCCTCGCAGGTGAAGGGAAGAATCGGC
>NCHM01000032.1 GCA_002257205.1 Rhizobiales bacterium 24-66-13
CCGACCGCTTCGTCGGCGATCACCTGTTCCTCGTCGGTGGGGATGACGAAGACTTGAACCTTGCTGTCGATGGCGGAGATCAGCGCCGCGTTTGCGGCATTGGCATCTTCGTCCAGCTTCATGCCGAGCCAGCCGAGGCGCGCCGCCACCGCGCTGCGAATCTCGCTTTGGTGCTCGCCGATGCCGGCGGTGAAGACGAACCCGTCGAGTCCGCCGAGCGTGGTGGCGAGCGCCGCCGTCTCGCGCGCGATGCGGAAGGTGAAGAGTTCCAGCGCCTCGCGCGCCTCCTCCGCGTGGGAGGCCAGCAGCGCACGACTGTCGGCGCTGATGCCGGAGACGCCCAGCAGGCCGGAGCGGTGGTAGAGAATGTCCTCCACCTCCTCCAGCGGGCGCTTTTCCTGCTTCAGCATATGGATCACGACACCCGGATCGAGCGTGCCGCAGCGCGTCGCCATGGGGATGCCGTCGAGGGTGGAAAAGCCCATGGAGGTGTCGCGGCTGATGCCGCCGGAGAGCGCGCACAGGCTGGCGCCGCTGCCGAGATGGGCAACCACCACCCGCCCGCCGAAGGTCGGATCGTGCCGGCCCAGCTCGCGGGCGATGTATTTATAGGACAGGCCGTGGAAGCCGTAGCGCTTCACCCCGGCATCGAACATCTCGCGCGGCAAGGCGAAGCGGCGCACCACATCCGCCTGGGTGCGATGGAAGGCGGTGTCGAAGGAGGCCACCTGCGGCAGGTCCGGCCGCAGATGGTACAGCGCCTTGATGATTCGCACGCTCTGCGGCTGATGCAGGGGGGCGAGCGGCGTCAGGCTCTCGATGCCCTTGAAGGTCTCGTGATCCACCAGCGCCGGGCCGCCGAAGCGGTCGCCGCCGTGCACCACCCGGTGCCCCACCGCCGTGAGCCCGGCGACGCCGAAATGCGCCACCAGCCAGCGCAGCGTCTCGTCGATCACCTCGCGCAAATCCTCGGTGACGGCTGAGGTCAGGCGGATGTCCCGCGCCTCCCCGCCTTCACTGACGCTGAGCACCAGCGGGCTGCGGCGCAAATCGATGATGCCCCGCCCGAGCCGGCGGGCCTGGTCGCCCTCCACCGCGAACAGGCCCATCTTCAGGGTCGAGGAACCGGGGTTGAAGGTCAGCAGGATATGGTCGCTCACAGCGTCACCCCGTCGAGCTTGGGCTGGCCGGCGACCGAGAGCTTGGCCAGCGCCACCGAGGCGAGGCGCACCTTCAGCGCATCCGACCGGCTGGTGAGGATGATCGGCACGCGCGCCCCGAGCACCAGCCCGGCGGCATCGGCGCCAGCGAGATAGATCAATTGCTTGGCCAGCATGTTGCCGGCCTCCAGGTTCGGCACCAGCAGGATGTCCGGCTGCCCGGCGACGGGCGAGACGATCTGCTTGATGTGCGCGGCATCGAGGCTGATGGCATTGTCGAAGGCGAGCGGCCCGTCCACCTTGGCGCCGGTGATCTGGCCCCGCGCCGCCATGACGGTGAGCGCCGCCGCATCAATGGTGGCCGGCATGTCCGGGTTCACCGTCTCCACCGCCGCGAGCACCGCGACCAGCGGCTCGGGAATGCCGAGGCGGTGCAGCAAATCGATGGCGTTCTGGCAGATGTCGCGCTTCTGCTCCAGGGTCGGGGCGATGTTGATGGCCGCGTCGGTGACGATCAGCGGCTTGGGATAGGACGGCACGTCGAGCGCATAGACATGGCTGATGCGCCGCTCGGTGCGCAGGCCGGAGGCGGCGGCGACCACCGCGCCCAGCAATTCGTCGGTGTGCAGGCTGCCCTTCATGAGCGCCGCGCATTCCCCCGAGGCAGCCAGCGCCGCGCCGCGCACGGCGGCGGCGTGGCTGTGCTCCACCGCCTCGATGCGCAGCCCCGCGAGCGAGATGCCGGCCTTCTCCGCGACCGCGCGAATCTTATGCTCGGGGCCGATCAGGATGGGATCGATCAGCCCCTCGTCGCGCGCCTCGATGGCGGCCTGGAGCGCCTCGACGCTGCAGGGATGCACCACGCCCACGCGCATGGGCGGCAGGGAACGGGCGCGCTGGACGAATTCGGAATAACGCTCGCCGCCGCGCAACAGCACCTCGGGCACGGCGATGCGCGGCAGGGCGAGCTTTTCAGACGGCGCGATCACGGTCGCGGTACCGGTCAGCACATCGACGCCGGTCTGGTTCACGCAGCGCGTGTCGAGCAGCACGATGCGCTTCTCGGGCTTCTTCTCCAGCACCGTGACGGTGGCGGTGATGGTGTCGCCGGGCGCCACGGGCTTCCTGAAATGCAGGTCCTGCGACAGATAGATGGTGCCCGGCCCCGGCAATTCGGTGCCGAGCAGGGTGGAGATCAGCCCGCCGGTCCACATGCCGTGGATCACCACATGGCCGAAGATGTCGGTGGCGGCATAGGCCTTGTCGAGATGGGCCGGATTGACGTCGCCGGAGACGGCGGCGAACAATTCGATGTCTTCATTCCTGACCACCCGCGTCAGCGAGGCGGAATCGCCCACGTTCAGCTCGTCGAACGTGCGGTTCAGCAGCAAAGGCGCGTTCATGATGGATCTCACGCTTGCAGGACATAGGTACCCGGAGCGTCTTCGAGCGGGGGATAGCCCGCGCCCGGCGCGCCCATGGGCGGGGGAGAGACGAGGCCCTGGGAGGAGCGCTGCGCCAGCCAGCCCTGCCAGGCCGGCCACCAGGAGCCCGGTTGCGCGGGCGTGGCCGCGAACCATTCGTTGGGCCCGAGGCAAGAGTCCATGGCGCCCTTCTCGCGCAGGCGGAACTGGCGGTGCGGATGGCCCGGCTCGCTGACGATGCCGGCATTGTGCCCGCCGCTGGTTAGCACAAACGTCACGTCGGTGTCGGTGAGATAGTGGATCTTATAGACCGAGCGCCAGGGTGCGATGTGGTCGCGCTCCGTGCCCACGGTGAAGATCGGGACGCGGATGTCTTGGATCGCGATCGGATGCCCGTTCACCACATAGCGGCCCGAGGCGAGATCATTGTCCAGGAACAGCTTGCGCAGATAATCCGAATGCATCTTGTAGGGCATGCGGGTGGCGTCGGCGTTCCAGGCCATCAGATCGTTCATGGGGTAGCGCTCGCCCATGAGATAATCATGCACCATGCGCGACCAGACCAAATCGTTGGACTTCAGCAGCTGGAAGGCGCCGGCCATCTGGCTGGAATCCAGATAGCCGCGATCCCACATCATGTCCTCCAGCAGGCTCACCTGGCTGTGGTCGATGAACAATTCCAGCTCGCCCGGCTCGGTGAAATCGGTCTGCGCCGCGAACAGGGTCATGGAGGCGAGGCGCGCGTCCCCGGCATCCGCCATGGCCGCCGCCGCCACCGTCAGCAGCGTGCCGCCGAGGCAATAGCCCACCGCGTGGATCTTCTCGCCCGGCACCACCGCGCTGACGACATCGAGCGCGGCCGCGACGCCGAGGTGGCGGTAATCCTCGAAGCAGAGGTCGCGGTCCTCGGCGGTCACATTGCGCCAGGAGATGGCGAACACGGTGTGCCCCTGCCCCACCAGATAGCGGATCAGCGAATTGTGGGGGGACAAATCGAGGATGTAATATTTCATGATCCAGGCGGGCACGATCAGCACCGGCTCGCGATACACGCCCGGCGTCGCGGGACTGTATTGGATCAGTTCCACCAGCCGGTTGCGATAGACCACTTTGCCAGGCGTCGCGGCGACATCGCGGCCCACCTTGAACGCCTCCGCGCCGAGCGGCGGCTTGTGGGCGCGCTTGCGGGCGAGGTCTTCCATCAGGTTCTTGGCGCCCGCCACATAATTCGCCCCGCCGCTGGCCACCGATTTCTGCACCACCTCGGGATTGGCGAACGGCAGGTTCGCGGGCGAGGCCATGTCGAGCAATTGACGCGCCGTGAAGGACACCACGTCGGCATGATGCGGCGCCATGCCGGGCACGTTGCACGTGGCTTCGTGCCACCATTGCTGGGTCCGCAGAAAGCCTTCGCGCCAGATGGAATAGGGCCAGCGGCTCCAGCCCGGGTTGCGGAACCGCTCGTCGCCGGTGACCGGGCCTTCGGCCTCGAACGCGGTCGGCGCGGCGGGATTGAGCATGTGGGCGGCGAATTCGCGCGCGCCGAACATGGCCTTCAATGCCAGTTCCGTGCGCTTGCCGGGGGCGGAGGCCAGATGCAGGGCCCAATCGGTATAAGCGAGCGCGAGCGCCGCCGGCGAGAGGCCGCCGGTCATCTCCGCGATGGCGGCACCGACGCGCCGGTCGAACAGGCGCAGGCCCTCGTGATCGACATCCCCGCACGCGGCTGGCAGCTGGAGCGGAATTTCATGCGCCGGAGCGGGCACGGCGGACGCAGGTGCCGGCAGCGGAGCCGGGGCGGGCGCGTTCGTGTCGCTGACAAGCTTCAGGACCGTCTCTGCCATTTTCGTGTCGCCTTTGATCTCTCAGCTGAACGATAGCATCGGACCCGCACCGCCAGGGCATCGACCCGCAGGACCGCGCCGAACGACGTCCGCGTCACACGGTCCGCGCCCTGCCGAAACGGCCGAAACGCGGCAGCGGATCCCCGGCCGGCCGATCCTTCGCAGCCGCCGCAACCTAGCCGCGGCGCGTGCACCGCAACAGCCTCGGAAACTACGTAAGCAGGCTTGACATGCCGGCTAAGTATTTGCCGATACAGGGCCGCCGCCCCGCGCGACGGTGACTTGAGGACAGCTCACAAATGGGCGAACGCCGCCAGCGCTGCCCCACGGCGGGCACCATCGCGCCAAAAAATCCCGCTGCCGCTGCGGGAGAAGAGACCGGCGCGGGGAACTTGGCCGTAGTTTCCGGCTTGATACCTCTTGGCGGCATGACACATGGATGTGCAAGAATGCGGCGATACAGACTTTGAACCCGGGCGCCCCACATTCGCTCCGCCCGTCCTCCGCCGGAAACGCGCGCCCCCCGCCCGGGAGACACAGCCGGCGCACCGCCTTCCCCACGCGAGGCCCGGCTCGGCCGCGCCTCAGTTCCCAGGAGCTGTCCCATGAGTGACACCAAGTCCCAGGCGCCGAAATCCAAGAAGGCCAAAACCGAACCCAAGGCCGAAGCCAAGACCGAGGGAAAGCTCGACGCCGCAAAATCGCGCGCCACCGCCGCCTTGCAGACCCGCGCCAATTATTCCTCCAACGCGGTGCAGGACATCGCCGGCGCGCTGAACGGCCTGCTCGCCGACGTGTTCGTGCTCTATCTGAAGACCAAGAACTTCCACTGGCACATGTCCGGCCCGCATTTCCGCGATTATCACCTGCTGCTGGACGAGCAGAGCGACCAGATCTTCGCCATGACCGATCCGATCGCCGAGCGCGTGCGCAAGATCGGCGGCACCACGATCAAGTCCATCGGCCAGATCGCCCGCCAGCAGCGGCTGCTGGACAATGACGCCGAATATGTCACTCCGCAGGACATGCTGAGCGAGCTGCGCGACGACAATGTGCAGCTCGTCGTTTCCATGCGCGAGGTGCACGATTTGTGCGACGAGAACCAGGACGTCGCCACCGCCAGCCTGCTGGAAAACTGGATCGACGAAACCGAGCGCCGCGCCTGGTTCCTGTTCGAGACCACCCGCCGCGAAGCCTGATCGCGCATTGCCAAACAGGTTCGAGGGCCGGCCCGCCCGCCCTCGAGCCGATGCGCGCCGCGCTCGATGTGTCCCTTCCCTCGCCCTTCACCCTTCCCTTGCCCGCATCACGTCTGGGGACACCTTATGAAGCCCGGCCTGCCCGCGATTCTCAGCCTGAACGGCGGCTATGTGGATACGGCCGGCTTCCTCGCGCTCCAGGGCCTGTTCACCGCCCATGTCACGGGCAACTTCGTCACCTTCGGCGCCGCCATGGTGCATGGAACCTCCGGCGCCTGGGCCAAGCTGCTGGCGCTGCCGGTGTTCTGCGTCGTGGTGATGCTGGTGCGCCTGCTGGGCTACGGGCTCGAAGCGCGCGGCCTGCCGCAGATGCGCACCCTGCTTGGCCTGAAGTTCGCCCTGCTCACGGCCGCCACAATCATGGCCGTGACGTTTGGCCCGTTCGCCGATTCCGATGCCTGGCGCGCGATGCTCACGGGCATGACCCTGGTGTCCGCCATGGCGATCCAGAACGCCATCCACCGCATCCACCTCGCCAGCGCGCCGCCCACCACGTTGATGACCGGCACCACCACCCAGGTGATGATCGACCTCGTGGATCTGGCGCGCGGCCTGCCGCCGGACCAGGCGGCGACCGCGCGCGGGCGGCTCGGGCGCATGTCAGGCGCGGTCGCGGCCTTCGCGCTCGGCTGCGGGCTCGCGGCGCTGCTGTATGTGTTCGTCGGCATGTGGTGCTTCGCGGTGCCGCCTTTGCTCGCGCTCCTCGCCGCCTTCGCCGGTGCGCAGGCCACGGGCGTGCAGGCGGCGGGCACGCAGGCGAAGGTCCGCTGATCCGCGCTTTCTGGCGCGGCGGCGCGCGGCGCACCAGACGAAAGCGCGCCCATGCACCGAGGGCGTTGTCCCGATTCCCGGAACCGGGACAACGCCCTATGCCTCTATGAGATCGGCCCGCGCGGCCGGGGAGCGATGATGGACCGGATCGATGCCATGCGGGTGTTCGTGACCGCGCTCGACGAAGGCAGTCTTGCCGGAGCCGGGCGCCGGCTCGGCCATTCGCCGGCGGCCGTCACCCGCGCCATCGCCTTCCTGGAGGCCCATGTGGGGGTCCAGCTGCTGCACCGGACCACCCGCGCGCTGCGCCTGAGCGAGGCGGGCGAGCGCTATGCCGCCGCCTGCCGGCGCATGCTGACCGATCTTGAGGAAGCCGACATGCTGGCCG
The DNA here is from genome assembly GCA_002257205.1 of Rhizobiales bacterium 24-66-13. Lineage (GTDB taxonomy): Bacteria > Pseudomonadota > Alphaproteobacteria > Rhizobiales > Xanthobacteraceae > NCEH01. Next base: position 6,847 of record NCHM01000032.1, read on the forward strand.
CGGGCGAGCGGGCGGCACCGCGCGGCACGCTCACCCTCACCGCGCCACTGGTGAGCGGCGCCAAGGTGCTGCGCCCCATTCTCGATGCCTATCTCGACGCCCAGCCGGCGGTACGCGCGCGCCTGCTGCTGCTCGACCGGTCGGTGAACCTGATGGACGAGGGCGTGGACGTGGCCTTGCGCATCGCCCACCTGCCGGATTCCAGCCTGATCGCGGTCAAGATCGGCGAGGTGCGGCGGGTGCTGTGCGCGGCCCCCGCCTATCTGGCGGCGCGGCCCGCGATCCTCCTCCCGTCGGATCTTGCGGACCATCGGTGCATCGCCATGACCAGCTTCGGGCACGAGGCCTGGGCCTTCGCCGGCGGCACCGGCACGGGCGGCCAGGCGGTGCAGATCGCCCCGCGCCTGATCGTCAACAGCGTCGAGGCCGCCACCGGCTCGGCGCTGGAGGGACATGGGGTCACGCGCGTCCTGTCCTATCAGGTGGCGGAGCATGTGCGCGCCGGGCGGCTGTCGATCGTGCTGGCGCCGCACGAGCCGCCGCCGCTCCCGGTCCACCTCATCATGCCCGAAGGCCGCCTCTCGGTGCCCAAGGTGCGGGCGTTCGTGGATTTCGCCGTACCGCGCCTGAAGGCCGCGTTCGCGCACCTCGCCCTGCCGGCCTGAGCGGCCAGAGCCGGATCTGACCATAGTGCATCCGCCTCTATTCAATAAGTTAGAGGGCGATTCACCGCCCCTATGGAACCACCAAGTGGTTCCATAGGGGCGGATCGCGCTCTATCCGCGCCGCGCCAGCCGGAACAGGGCGCCCACTTCGGCGCGCTGCGGCACCTCCACAAGGGCGCTGACGGCGCGGGCATAATCGAGCACCAGCCCGGGCGTCCAGGCCATGGCCGCCGCGCGATGGCGCAGCATGCCGGCGACCCACAGCTCCACGCTGAACACCAGCCGCAGGACGAACAGGAACGAGCGCGCGCGGTCCTCGAACACCCCGTCGAGCCCCGCATCCAGCGCTTTGGCCACGACGCTGGAGCAATTGCGATTGGTGAGATTATAGGTGAGGTCCAGGCGATACTGCGCCCAGAACGCCCGCACCGCCGTGGTGTTGAGCCCCACGAGGCGCACCTCGGACGTGGACGGGCACCAGTCCGCGCTTTCCTCGACATAGCTCGGCTGGAACACGCCCGGCGCGTCGTTTTCCGCCGTCGCGCGCAGCACCCGCGAGAAATCGCTCGGCGAGCGGTCGATCTCCTGGCCCGGATAATGGCTGATATAGACATCCGGCGGCAGCTCCAACGCCGCATGGCCGGTGGAGATGACGCCCTTCGCGTCACGCGCCGCGATGTAGCGGCTGACGCCGTGGTTGAGTGAGACCATGTGCCCGGTGGGCGTCCACACATGGACGATCACCACGTCCCGCTCCGCTTCCTCCGCCGGCTCCTCCTCGGTGGCGGCGCCGGAGCGCAGCGCCTTGCTCCAATCCATGCGCGGCCAGCCGCGGCTGAGGATGGACGAGATCGGGGTGTCCTCCGGCAGGTGGCGGATGCGGAACGCGAGCGCGCAGATGCCGAAGCCGGAGACCATGAGCAATTGCCCGACGTCCGCCCCCACTTCCGCCTGCCACTGGGTGGGCCAGGGCACGAGCGACCACACGCCCAGCAGGAATTCCACGCCGGCCGCGAGCAGCGACATGCGCCAGCCGGCAAACCGCACGATATAGCCGCTTACCGCGCGCAGCGTCGCGTCGGTGACGAGGAAGCCGCCGACGATGAAGCCGATGATCATGTCGCTGTGCCAGGGCGAATCGATGATCAGCAGGCCAATCGCCAGGAACACCAGCCCCTTCGCCAGCCGCAGCGGCCGCGTGCCGCCGACCCGGCCGAAGAAGGTGACGACCGAGAGCATGCCGTCCAGCAGCAGGGGAATGGCGAACACGGTCGGGGGAATACGGATCTCGTCGATGAAGGCATCGGCGAAGAACAGCAGCCCCAGCACCAGCCAGAGCGCGCCCGCGAGCGCCAGGACCCACCAGCGGCGCCGCAGCAGCCGCGCGCCCAGAAGGAGAAGAAGGAGTTGAATCAAGGACCCGGGCTCCGATCACGCACGGCCGGAAATACTCAATCTGCTTTATTTCAAGCTTCGCCCGCCCTGTCGAGCGCGGTGCCGTTAAAAGATACCTCCGAACATCATTCGAACGCGATCCGCCGGATTCAGCCGGTCTCGCTTAAGCTCTTGCCGGACAGTGAATCTTTTTCGACCCGGTGCGATCTCGGCGGGGCCGCGCTATGGTGAGGCACAGTGCGTGATGCGAGGTTCGATGTTCCGTTTTCCTTCGTTCCTGCCGGGACCGCCTGCCGCCGTCGAAAGTCCATGGCGTCGCCTGCCGGGCGGGACTCGGCGCATGGGGCGCGGCAGGGGCGGGAATGCCGGCCGGGATGTCGGGTCATGAAGCCCGGCCCCAATTCCGAGCGCGCGCTCATTCTGTGCCCGGATGCGCGCGAAGGCACGCTGCTCGCCCGGCTGCTGGCCGATGCCCAGATGCCGCACGCCGTGTGCGACGACCTGCCCGCGCTCGCGGGTGAGTTGACGGCCGGGGCCGGGCTCGCTTTGATCGCCGATCAGGCGCTGGTGGACACCGATCTCTCCACGCTGCGCGACTGGATCGCCGGCCAGTCGTCCTGGTCGGATTTTCCCTTCATCATCCTCACCGACCGGGCGGAAACCGACCGTAACCCGCTCACCGTCCATCTGTCGGACATCCTCGGCAACGTCTCGTTCGTGGAGCGGCCGTTCCAGCCGACCTCGCTGCTCAGCCTCGCGCGCACCGCCGTGCGCGGGCGGCGGCGGCAATATGAGGCGCGGGCGCGGATGGAGGAATTGCGCACCGGCCAGGAGCGCCTGCGCTTCGCCCAGGAAGCGGGCCGCATCGGCACGTTCGAGCTGATGGCGGAAACCGGCATGGTCAACGTCTCGGAGGCCTTCTGCCGCCTCTGGGGCCTGGACGTGCGCAGCACCTTCGCCCTGAGCGAACTCTACGAACTGGTGGTGCCGCAGGACCGCCCGCGCATCAAGACCCTCGCCAATGCCCTGCCGGGCGATGCCCTCGCCTATACCGAATATCGCATCCGCCGCCCCGATACCGGCGAGGTGCGCTGGATCGCGCGGCAGGGCGAGCCGGTGTCCGACACCGCCACCGGCGCGCACCGCTATTTCGGCGTCACCTATGACATCACCGCGCAGAAGCGCGCGGAAGCCGACCTGCGCGAAAGCCGCGACCAGCTCGCCAATGAAAGCGAAGTCCTGGAACTGCTCAATCGCACCACCAGCGCGCTCGCCGCCGAGCTCGATCCGGACAAGCTGGTAAAGCAGGTGGTGGAGGCCGGCGTCGCGCTCACGCAGGCGGCCTATGGCGCGTTTTTCTACAAGGCGCGGGGGGCGACGGACGACAGCTTCACCCTGGTGTCGCTGGCGGGCGCGGATGCCGCCGCCTTCACGGTTCTCGGGGCGCCGCGCATCACGCCCATGTTCGAACCGACCTTCCGGGGGCTGAGTGTCGTGCGCTCCGCCGATATCGCCACCGACCCGCGCTATGGCGGCAATGCTCCGCATCTCGGCCTGCCGCCCGGCCATCTGCCGGTGCGCTCCTATCTGGCGGTGCCTGTGGTCTCGCGTTCCGGCGACGGGGTCGGCGCGCTGCTGTTCGGCCATCCCGAGCCGGACATGTTCAGCGCACGCTCCGAGCGGGTGATGTCCGGCCTCGCCGCCCAGGCCGCCATCGCCATCGACAATGCCAATCTGTTCAAGAGCGTCCAGGCCGCGCGCGAAACCCTGGAGCAGCGGGTGGAGGAGCGCACCCGCGAGCGCGACCGCATGTGGCGCCTGTCCGGCGACCTGCTCAACGTGTTCGACGCCGAAGGGCGGCTGATCGCCGTCAACCGCGCCTGGACCAGCGTGCTCGGCTGGAGCGAAGCGGAACTGCTCTCCGCCCGGGTGCCGGACCTCGTCCATCCCGACGATGCCGACGCAGCGCGCGAGAAGATCGCGCTCCTGGACGGCGGCACCGCCACGCTGCGCTATGAAAACCGCTATCGCACCCGCGACGGGGGATATCGCCGCATCTCCTGGACCGCGTCCCCGGAAGCCGGCCTGTTCTATGCCATCGGCCGCGACATCACCGAGCAGCGCGACATGGAAGAGCAGCTGCGCCAATCCCAGAAGATGGAGGCCGTGGGCCAGCTCACCGGCGGCATCGCGCATGATTTCAACAATCTGCTGCAAGGCATCACCGGCTCGCTGGACATCGTGCAGCGGCGCATTGCCCAGGGCCGCATGAGCGAGCTGGAGCGCTTCATCTCCGGCGCCATGACCTCGGCCAATCGCGCCGCCGCCCTCACCCACCGCCTGCTCGCCTTCTCGCGCCGCCAGCCGCTGGACCCGAAGCCGGTGAAGGCCAATCCGCTGGTCGCCTCCATGGAAGACCTGCTGCGCCGCACCCTCGGCGAGCGGATCGCGCTCGAACTCGTGCTGGCGGGCGGGCTGTGGCAGACCCTGTGCGATCCCAACCAGCTTGAGAACGCCATTCTCAACCTGTGCATCAACGCCCGCGACGCCATGGCCGACGGCGGGCAGCTCACCATCGAGACCTGTAACGCCCATCTGGACGGCGCCTATGCCGCGAGCGTGCGCGACGTGCGGCCGGGGCAATATATCTGCATCTGCGTCACCGATACCGGCGCCGGCATGTCACCGGAGGTGATGAGCCGCGCCTTCGATCCGTTCTTCACCACCAAGCCCATCGGCCAGGGCACCGGGCTCGGCCTGTCCATGATCTATGGCTTCGCCCGCCAGTCGGAGGGCTATGCCAAGATCTATAGCGAGGCCGGCAAGGGCACGACGGTGAAGCTCTATCTCCCGCGCTATCGCGGCGTGGCGGCGGCGGAGGAAGAGGTCGGCACGCCCGCCGTCCTGCCACGCCCGGAGCAGGACGAGACCGTGCTGGTGGTGGAGGACGAACCGGTGGTGCGCGGCCTCATCATCGAGGTGCTGCACGAATTGGGCTATCACGCCCTGGAGGCGGGCGACGGGCCGGAGGGCCTGAAAATCCTGCAATCGGACGCGCGCATCGACCTGCTGGTGACCGATATCGGCCTGCCGGGCCTCAACGGCCGCCAGATCGCAGATGCCGCGCGGGCGGCGCGGCCGGATCTGCGGGTGCTGTTCATGACCGGCTATGCCGAGAACGCCGCCATGGCCAACGGATTTCTGGAACCGGGCATGGAGATGATCACCAAGCCCTTCCCCCTCGACGCGCTCGCCCTACGGCTGCGGGAAATGATGGAGCGCGCGGAGATTCGCTGATCGGCCGTGCATCACGCAAAGGTGACAGCCGGCGCTACCAGTCAAAGCCGACCCTCGACTGGGAATTGCGGCGCAAATACAGCGAAAAGACGTCGCGTCGCCGGTGGGAAAGCCGGATAGCGGTATTTCCGCACGAGCCCCATGATGCTAGCGAGGGGGATCGCCCCCGCTCAATGAGGGGCGCGGGGAGCGGGCGGCCCGATCGTGTCACGGTTGCGCACAACACAGGCATGGCTGCGTCCGGGGTTCGCCCTGGCGATGGCCTATGTGTTCGTGCTCCAGACCGTGCTGGCGCTGAGCCTTTCCACCGCCCACGCCAGCAGGACCGCGCTCGCCCCGGATCCGACCCAGATCCTGTGCCTGGCCGCCGGCCACGACGGCGGGGACAATTCGGCGGGCGAACGCCAAGCTTCGGGCAAGATACCGCCCGGCAAGACCGTGCCGCCGGAATCCTGCGCCCTGTGCGCCTTTGCCGGCACCGGCTTCATCCCGCCCACGCTGGCCGATTTCGTGCCGCTGGACCGCGCCTTCCTGCGCGTGACGAATGCAACGGAGTGGACGTTCGCGCTGCGCAGCCCGGCGCCCACCCCCCGCCTCTCCCAGGGACCCCCCAGGACCGCGTGATCCGCACCGGCCCCGCGCCGATCCGCACGTTCATTCCTGGAGTTGTCCCATGTCCCGCCTGTTCCGCGCGGCCAGCGCCGCAGCGATGCTTGCCGCATCGTGCACGGCCGCCTTCGGCCAAACCATCGACCTGCCCGAAGTCACCGTAAACCCCGACCAGAAAGCCGCCTCCGACGTTCCGCCCATCAAGGAGAAGTTCCAGCTGCCGCAGACCAGCGCCAGCGTCACCGCGCAGCAGGTGGAGCAGACGATCAACATCGTCGACACCGAGGATGCGGTGAAATATCTGCCCAGCCTGTTCGTGCGCAAGCGCAACTATGGCGATACCCAGCCGGTGCTGGCCACGCGCACCTGGGGGGTGAATTCCTCCGCCCGCAGCCTCGTCTATGCCGACGATCTGCTGCTCTCGGCGCTGATCGCCAACAATAATTCCATCGGCGCGCCGCGCTGGGGGCTCGTGACGCCCGACGAGATCGAGCGGGTGGATTTCCTCTACGGCCCGTTCGCCGCCGCCTATCCCGGCAATTCCATCGGCGGCGTGCTGCTGATCACCACCAAGATGCCCGAGAAATTCGAGGCCAGCATCAAGCAGACCGAGGCCCTCCAGACCTTCTCCCGCTACGACACCAACGGCAATTATCGCACCGACCAGACCAATCTCTCCACCGGCAACAAGAACGAGAATTTCTCCTTCCTCATCACCGGCAATTACCAGAACAGCTACAGCCAGCCGCTGTCCTGGATCACCACGCCGGGCGTGCCCGCCAAGACCACCGGCCTCATCCCGCAGCTCAACAAGACCGGGCAAGTGGCCAATGTCGCCGGCGCGGGCGGGTTGCTGCACACGGAAATGACCAATCTCAACGGCAAATTCGCCTGGGACATCACGCCCTGGCTGCAAGCGAAATACATGATCGGCCTGTGGGCGAACGACGGGGACTCCTCCGTCCAGACCTATCTGCGCACGCTCGGCGGCGTGCCCACCTTCGGCGGCATCGCGGGCTTCGCCAATTCCAACTACACCATCAACCAGCAGCATCTCGCCAATGCCTTCACGCTGAAGAGCGACACCGGCGGCCTGTTCGATTTCGACATCGCGCTCTCGCGCTATGATTATCTCGAGGACATCCAACGCAGCCCCTATGGCGTGACCTCCACCGGGCCGTTCTTCACCACCAATGGCAAGATCGCCCGGCTCGACGGCACCAATTGGATGAACGGCGACGCGAAATTCATCTGGCGGCCCAACGAGGCCCATGAGGTGAGCTTCGGCCTCCACGCCGACCGCTATTATCTCAACAACCCCACCTATGCCTCGACGATCTGGAATTCCGGCCCGGATGCCACGTCGAAAATGTATACCGACAGCATCGGCGCCACGACCACCGCGGCGCTGTGGGGCCAGGATGCCTGGCGCTTCGCCCCCGATTTCAAGCTGACGCTCGGCGGGCGGCTGGAGAATTGGCAGGCGACCCAGGGCTTCAATCTCGCCACCACCGCCAATTCCGCGGGAACCATCACCCGCACCACTATCCAGAACCAGCCGGAGCAGGACGCGACCCGCTTCTCGCCCAAGGCCTCGCTGAACTGGAAGCCGAACGAATGGCAGGTCACCGCCTCGTTCGGGCAGGCCTATCGCTTCCCGACCGTGACCGAACTCTACCAGATCGTGCAGACCGGCTCGGTCTATGCGGTGCCGAACCCCAATCTCGCCCCGGAAAACGCGCTGAGCGAGGAGCTGGCCATCGAGCGCAGCTTCGACGGCGGGAAGATCCGCCTGTCCCTGTTCAACGAGCATGTGGACGACGCGCTGATCCAGCAGACCGCGTTTTTGGCCACTTATCCGGTGCCGGTGAATTATGTCACCAACGTGCAGGCGATCCGCAACACCGGCATCGAAATCGCCGCCTCGAAGAAGGACGTGTTCATCGCCGGGCTGGAGATGTTCGGCAGCGTGACCTATGTGGATTCGCGCATTCTCGCCGATCCCACTTGGGCCAGCGCCACCGGCACCAGCGTTGTCGGCAAGCACGTGCCCTATGTGCCGGACTGGCGCGCCACCATCGGCGCCACCTATACGCCGGACCAATATTGGGCCTATACCGTCGCCGCGCGCTATAGCGGCAAGCAATATTCGACGCTGGACAATACCGACATCATCCCGAACGTCTATGGCGCCTTCAATAAATTCTTCGTCGTGGACGTGAAGGCCCGCTACAAATTCAACGAGCAGGCCTCCATCAGCCTCGGCATCGACAATATCGGCAATGAATCCTACACGCTGTTCCATCCTTTCCCGCAGCGCACCTTCATCGCCGATGCGAAGATCACCTTCTGAGGCCCGCCGGGCGGGAGGTTACACTCGGGCGGAAGGTCATTTCCCTTTCCGCCCGGCGGTTTTTCCCGCCTCCAGTCGCTTGATCGCGGGGGCGAGCGGCTTTGCGGCAGTCTGATAGTCCGCCCAGGGCTGCCGCGCCTCCAGCAAGGCGGGCGCGGTGCGCACGGTGAAGCGCTTCGGATCGAGACCCGCCTTCACCTCCTCCCACAGCAAGGGCATGGAGACGGTGGCGCCGGGCCGCGCGCGCGGCGAGAGTGGTGCCACCGCCGTCGCCATGCGGTCGTTGCGCAGATAATCGAGGAAGATGCGCGAGGTGCGCAGCTTCTTCGCCATGTTCACGAGATAGAGGTCGGGCGCGTCGCGGGCCATGCGCGCGCACACCTCGCGGGCGAACGCCTTCGCCTGCGTCCAGTCCGGCCCGCCGGATTTCGGCGCCGCGAGCGGCACCACCACGTGCAGGCCCTTGCCGCCCGTGGTCTTGCAGAAAGTCCGAAGGCCGAGCGCCTCCAGCTCCGCGCGCAGGTCCAGGGCCGCCGTGACCACGGCGGAGAAATCCACCTCCGGCCCCGGATCGAGATCGAACACCAGCCGCCCCGGCACCTCGGGACGGCCGGGCGCGCAATTCCACGGGTGCAGCTCCAGCCCCGCCACCTGCGCCACCGCCGCGAGGCCTTCCACGCGGTCGATCTGGAGATAGGGCTTGCGATCGCCGGAGACGGTGACGAGGGTGAGCAGGTTCGACGTGCCTTTCATGGCGTGGCGCTGGAAGAAGGTCTCCGCGTCGATGCCATCCGGCGCGCGCACGATGGAGCAGGGCCGCCCCTGGATATGGGGCAGCATCCAGGCGCCCACGGCCTCGAAATAACGAGCAAGGTCCAGCTTGGTCACCGGGGCGCCGTCGCCCGCATCGGGCCAGAGCGGCTTTGCGGGATTGGAGAGCAGAACCCCCATCACCAGCGGCTTGCCGGACGGCTCGGGCGCCGCAGAGGCTTTGGCGGCGGGCTGAGCCGGGTCCTTCGAAGATGCCTTGGCGGAGGCCCCGGCGGTGGGCGCGGGTGCCGTCCCGGCTTTCGCCCCGCCGGCCCGGCGCTTGGCCCCCGGCGCGGGAAGGGGCATGCGTGTCCCCTCTAGCGGCGCGGGCAGCTCGGCTTCCACCTCGGCGGCCGGCTTGTCCTCGCGCAGCGCCTTGAAGGCGGCCTGTCGCACCATGCCGGATGTGGTCCAGCCGGCGAATTCCACCTCCGCCACCAGCTCGGGCCGGGTCCAGTGCACGCCCGCTTCCTTGCGCGGCGCGTTGGCGCCGGTGAAGGGCGAAGCCTTCGCCTCCACCGCCTGCAGGCGCGGCAAGAGCGTGCGCACCTTGGCGGCGCCATATCCCGTGCCGACGCGGCCGAGATAGACGAAATGATCCGCGCGATGCACGCCCACCAGCAGCGATCTGAAGGCGCCGTTTGTGGTCGACCAGCCGCCGATCACCACCTCATGGCCGGCGCGGCACTTGGCCTTGGTCCAGTCGCCGCCGCGGCCCGAGGCATAAGGCGCGCTGCGCCGCTTGGAGACGATGCCCTCCAGATCCAGCTGGCACGCCGAACGCAACACCGCATCGCCGCTGTTCTCCAGATGCTCCACATAGCGGATGCGCAGCCCATCGCCATGCGCCGCCAACAGGGCCTGGAGGCGCTGCTTGCGGGCGTCCAGGGGAAGGGCGCGCAGATCCTCGCCCGCTTCGAACAGCAGGTCGAAGGCGAAATAGACCAGGTCCTTGGTGCGACCTTCCGACAGCGCCACCTGGAGCGCGGGAAAATCCGGCGCGCCATGGGCATTCAGCGCCACCACCTCGCCGTCGATCAGCGCATCGGGAAGGGCGCCCGCCGCCTGCGCGATGGCGGAAAAGCGCGCGGTCCAATCGAGCCCGGTGCGCGTGCGCAGGGCAGCTTTTCCGCCCTCCACCCGCATCTGGATGCGATAGCCGTCGAGTTTGATTTCATGCACCCACTCCTTGCCGACCGGCGGGCGCTCCAGCGACGTGCAGAGCTGGGGCGGGACGAAATCCGGCATCGCGGCGGCCCCAGCGGGCGCGCTTTTGCCGGACGCGACCTTGCCGGCGCGGGTCCGTGCCGGCGCCGCCGCGCGCTCCGATCGCACCACGGCGGACCCGGCGGCGCTGGCGCCTTTCGCCTTCGCGCGTTTCTCGGCGGCGAGCCCGGCGCGGGAGTCCCACACCGCATCGGCGGCGATCGTTCCGTCGCGCGCGGTCATGAAGGGGGTGGGCGCCGGGCCTTCGCCGGCGGCAATCTCCTCCATGGCGCGGCCCGAAGCGACCGAGCGATCCTGCTTCAGCAAGGCATCCGTGTCGCCGGGATGGGCGTCTGCGTCGCGATGCTTGATCAGCAGCCAATTGGTGCGCTTGCCGCCCGTGCGGTCGCTCTTCATGCGCACCAGGACATAGCTGCCGTGCAGCTTTTCCCCACGGAGGGTGAATTTCAGATCGCCCTTGGCCAGCGCCTCCTCGGGGGAAAGACCGCCCTCCACCTCCCAGGTGCCGCGATCCCACAGCATCACCGTGCCGCCGCCATATTGGCCCTTGGGAATGGTGCCTTCGAAATCGCCATAATCGAGCGGATGGTCCTCCACCTCCACGGCGAGGCGCTTGTCGGCCGGGTCGAGGGAGGGGCCGCGCGTGACCGCCCAGGATTTGAACACGCCGTCCAGCTCCAGGCGGAAATCATAATGCAGCCGCGTCGCGTCGTGCTTCTGCACCACGAAGCGCAATGCGTTCGCCGGCATCACGTCGTGCGCGCCGCTGGGCTCGGCGGTCTGCTGGAAATCCCGCTTGGCGCGATAGCTGGAGAGCTTGTTCGTCTGTGCCACGCTCACCTCCGTCCGATGCAACGGGAACTCGGCTTGAGCCTAAGGGTTCATTGCCCGAGCGCACAAATCCGCCGGAGCAATGACGATGGCCAATCCGTCCTTCTGGAAGGGCTTTCTCAAGCTCTCCCTCGTCACCTGCCCGGTGGCCATGATGCCGGCGACCACCCAGGCGGAGAAAATCCGCTTCCACACTCTCAACCGCGAAACCGGCCATCGGGTCCGCGCGCAATATGTGGACAGCGAAAGCCAGGAGCCCGTCGCCGACGACGACCAGGTGATGGGCTATGCCCGCGACGGGGAAAGCTACGTCACCTTCGAGGACGAGGAACTGGACGCGGTGGCGCTGGAGAGCACGCGCACCATCGACATCGAGACCTTCGTTGAAGACGGCTCCATCGGCTGGCTCTGGTACGACACGCCGCATTATCTGTTCCCCAACGATCCCGTGGGGGAGGAAGCCTTCGCCGTCATCCGCGACGCCATGCGCGCGACCCGGACCGCCGGCATCGCCCGCCTGGTGCTCTATCGGCGCGAACGCGCGGTGCTGGTGAAGCCGGACGGCAAGGGCATGGTGGTGTGGACCTTGCGCTATGGCAACGAGGTACGCCCGCCGGACGAGGTGTTCGCCGCGCTCGACGCCACCAAGCCCGAGGCCCCGCTGATGAAGCTGGTGCAATCCCTCATCGCCGAGCGCGCGCAGCCCTGGAGCGCGGAGCTGGTGAAGGATCCCGTTCAGGCCGAACTGAAGGCCATCATCGCCGCCAAGAAGAA
>NCHM01000593.1 GCA_002257205.1 Rhizobiales bacterium 24-66-13
ACCTGCAACTTCTCGGGCTTGATCAGTTCTTGCCAGTTCTTCTGAATCACTTGCGTCACCTTGCCTTCTCACCGGGCCGCTGCACTCAGGTGCGATCTCTGACCGCGAGGCGCCGACCCGTCCCGTATGCGGGGGGAGGAACCGGGCAGAAGGCTCGCCGACCGGGCCGGCGAGCCAATGGAACGCTCAGACGCGCCGGCGCTTGCGCGGACGGCAACCGTTATGCGGGATCGGGGTCACGTCCCGGATCGAGGTCACCATGAAGCCAGCGGCCTGAAGGGCGCGCAGGGCGGACTCACGTCCCGAACCGGGACCGGAGACTTCCACTTCCAGGGTGCGCATGCCGTGCTCAGCAGCCTTGCGGGCCGCGTCTTCGGCGGCAACCTGCGCGGCGTACGGGGTGGACTTGCGCGAGCCCTTGAAGCCCATGGCACCGGCGGACGACCAAGAAATGGTGTTTCCCTGCGCGTCGGTGATGGTGATCATGGTGTTGTTGAACGAGGCGTTCACATGCGCGACGCCGGAGGCGATGTTCTTGCGCTCACGACGTTTAACGCGGGTAGCTTCCTTGGCCATCTGTACTTTGATCCTTCAGGCGCGCCCGTAACACCAGGCGCTCGGGACGGGTGCTCCCTCATGGGAGCTTGTCGAGCGAAACACAAAAAGGAAGGCCAGCGCACCGGCCTCCCCGCTGCACCTAGGCGCAGATCACTTCTTCTTGCCGGCGATCGCCTTCGCCGGGCCCTTGCGGGTGCGGGCGTTGGTGTGGGTGCGCTGGCCGCGCACCGGCAGGCCGCGACGATGGCGCAGGCCGCGGTAGCAGCCGAGGTCCATCAGACGCTTGATGTTCATCGACACTTCGCGGCGCAGGTCGCCTTCCACGATATAATCGCGGTCGATGGTCTCGCGGATCTGAAGCACTTCCTGATCGGTGAGCTGGTTCACGCGGCGTTCGGCCGGGATGTTCACCTTGGTCACGATCTCCTCGGCCTTCTTCGCGCCGATGCCGTGAATATACTGAAGCGCAATGATCACGCGCTTGTTGGTCGGAATGTTGACGCCAGCGATACGAGCCACGTGTCTCTCCATGTGGACCGCCCACGGATGCAGGCGGTGTCTCCGCGTCCGGTGGAGGCCGGCCCATGCGGAGATAAAACAAAACCCGCACGTCCCACGTCGCCAAACGCGGCGCGGGCAGCACGGATGCCGGATGAAGGGAGCGCTGATACACGCTTATGTGGGAGACGTCAAGTCACGCCTCCCAGCCGGTTCCCGTCAGACCGTTTCGAGCACCTCGGAGATGGCCTTCGTCACCTCGTCGATGGGCCGCATGCCGTCGATCTGCTGCAACTGGCCGCGCGCAGCGTAATAAGGCGCGACGATCGCAGTGTCGCGGTTATACGCCTCCAGCCGATGGCGGAACACGTCCGGATCGTCATCCTTGCGCACCGGCTCGCCGCGCGCCTTGGTCTCTTCGGCCCGGCGCATGATTCGATCCGTGAGCAGAGCCTGATCCACCACCAGTTCGATCACCGCATCGAGCTTCAGGCCCTTGTCGGCAAGCATGTGATCGAGCGCCTCGGCCTGGGCGACCGTGCGCGGGAAGCCGTCGAGGATGAACCCCTTCTGCGCGTCCGCATGCTCCAGCCGCTCGGCGATGATACCGATGACCACGTCGTCCGACACCAGGCCGCCCGCTTCCATCACCGCCTTGGCCTTCAGCCCCACCGGCGTTTCAGCAGCCACGGCGGCACGCAACATGTCGCCGGTGGAGAGCTGGACGATCCCGTGACGGGCCACCAGTCGCTGGGCTTGAGTCCCCTTCCCCGCCCCGGGAGGTCCCAGCAGAATCAATCTCATTTCCGTCTCCCCCCACGCAGCTTGGCCTTCTTAACCAGTCCTTCGTACTGGTGGGCCAAGAGGTGTCCCTGTATCTGAGATACGGTGTCCATCGTGACGCTAACCACGATCAACAACGACGTCCCTCCGAAATAGAACGGAACGGCCGCGTAGGAAATGAGCAGTTCGGGGAAGAGACACACTGCCGCAATGTA
>NCHM01000594.1 GCA_002257205.1 Rhizobiales bacterium 24-66-13
TCGGGCTGGTAATAATCGTAATAGGAAACGAAATATTCCACCGAATTGTCGGGGAAGAAACTCTTGAACTCGCCGTAGAGCTGGGCCGCGAGCGTCTTGTTCGGCGCCAATATGATGGCGGGGCGCTGAAGCTCTTCGATCACCTTGGCCATGGTGAAGGTCTTGCCGGAGCCCGTCACCCCGAGCAGAACCTGGTCGCGCTCATGGGCGCGCGCCTGGGCCACCAGTTCGGCGATGGCCGCCGGCTGGTCGCCCGCCGGCTCGAACTCGCTCTTGATCACCAGGGGAACGCCGCCCTCGCTCTTGTCCGGGCGGGGCGGGCGATGGGGCGTCCAGGTCTGGCCGGTGACCTCGGGCCGCCCCTCCACGATCAGCCGCGAGAGCGCCGCGACCGTCGCCGAGGCGCCGGCGGATTCGAAATCGCCGCTCATGTCTCCCGGTGCGAGGCCGAGCGACTTCGCAACTTCAGGATCAAGGGGTTGGGAGGGCGCAGGCTCGAAATGACGCTGCGAGCGCTCACCAAGTTTGCCGGGTCGGGATGCTTTGGCCATGGCGCCAATATGGGGTGCATCGGCGCTGGAGAAAAGGTGGTCCCGGCGCGGGATCGCGACCGGGCGCGGCGGATCAGGGCCGCCCCGCCTGCTCCAGCTCCTGGGCCCTTTGCTGGGTCAGCACGCGCCGGCATTCGGCGCCCTCCACACGGGCGATGGTGCCCTCGCCATTGACGTAGAAGGCGCAGTCCGCGTCGCGGAAGGCGGTCCAGGCCTTCTGCGCCGCCTTCAGCCGCTCCTGCTGCGTGGTGGTCTGCTGGGCGAGCAGTGCCTTTAGGGCGGTTTCAACCCGGCTCTCCCATCCTTCGGTGAGCTTGGTGATGCAGCGCACGATTTCCGGCGTCGTGTCCTGGTCGCAGCTTTTGTATTCGCCGGAATACCAGGCATTCGGCTCCGCCGCGCGCGCCGGCAGCGCCGCCGCCACCAGCATCAGGCAACCGAGCAGCGCCGCGCGACGCCGAGCGCCGGCTCGAAGGGACCCACACACCGCTCCGCGAGCTTCACCCATCCGCGCCTCCCGATCTCACGCCCTGCGCCGCGACCCTATCCCAGCTGCGCGAGTCGCGCGCCAGGGTTTACCCACGATGCCCATGCGACGCGCAAAATCAACGTCCCCTTCCGGCACGCGGACCCCACGCCCGGCTCCGATTCAGCCCGGCGGCAGGCCGCCCGGAACGGTGGCGCGGAACTGGCTCATCACGCTCGCTTCCAGGATATTATAGCGGTTGCGCGCGTCCGAGAGGTTCCACCGCTCGCGGTCGAGGTCGTTGCGGATGGTGTTGCGGTTGCGCTGCTGGTTCTGCTTCGTGAAGTAGCAATTGGGATCGTTCACGCACGGCTTGGAGAGATCGTCCTCGGCGCGGCGCAACTGGTTTTCCAGGTCCAGCACCCGCGACTCATAGCGCCGCACGGTCTGCTGCGCGTCCCACAATTTGCGGCCGACCATATAGCCGGACGAGAAGGCGGCCGCCGTGGCCGGCGGGCAGACGCCGGCATAATCATCGCCGTTGCGCCCATGGGCAAAGCCCGAAGCCGGCGTGCAATAGGAGGCAAGGCCCACCTCACGGCCCGCCATATAGGCCTGAACGTTCGGCGCGACACTATAGCTGCTGCAGGCCTTGGCATGCTCCTGCAGGCGGCTTTCCGGCTCGCCGTTGAAGCCGTCGGCTTGGCCGATCTCCTGCCAGTTCCCGCTCTGGCACTCTTCCTTGGACAAGGTGGCGCAGCCGTTCAGGGCCAGCGCCACGGGAAAAACTATCAGCAGCGCCAGTCGTTTCGCCCGCATCGTGCCCCGCCCCTCGAACGCCGCGGCCTTAAGCTGCGGTATGGTTGTAAGTTACTTGCCGCGGCTCACGGGTTTATGACACCGAGCCGCGCCAGAACCCGGGTCCGTCCCAGCAGAGGCAGAAGCGCGGCGAGTTCCGGGCCGGTCTCCTGGCCGGTCAGGGCGAGGCGCAGCGGCCGGAACAGCGCCTTGCCGCTGCGGCCGGCGGCGGCCTTC
>NCHM01000595.1 GCA_002257205.1 Rhizobiales bacterium 24-66-13
CAGGCCGAGCTGGCGCGGCGCGAAATCAAGGCGGACGTGAAGGGGCGCGAGAAGCGGCCCTATTCCATCTGGGGCAAGATGGAACGCAAGGCCATCGGCTTCGAGCAATTGTCGGACCTTTACGGCTTCCGAGTGATCGTGGAAACCGTGGAAGACACGTATCGCGCGCTAGGGGTGGTGCACACCAAATGGCCGATCGTGCCGGGCCGCTTCAAGGATTATATCTCCACCCCCAAGCCGAACGATTATCGATCCCTCCACACCACCGTGATCGGGCCGCGTCGCCAGCGCGTGGAATTGCAGATCCGCACCCGCGACATGGACGATATCGCGGAATACGGCATTGCCGCCCATGCGCTCTATAAGGACGCCTCCGGCGAGCAGGTGGCGATGCTCTCCAATGAGAGCCGCGCCTATGCCTGGTTGCGCAAGACCATCGAGAATCTCGCCCAGGGCCTGAGCCCGGAAGAATTCCTGGAACACACCAAGCTCGAGCTGTTCCACGATCAGGTGTTCTGCTTCACCCCCAAGGGGCGGCTGATCGCGCTGCCGCGCCGCGCGACGCCCATCGACTTCGCCTATGCGGTGCACACCGATGTCGGCAACACCGCCGTCGGCTGCAAGATCAACGGCACCGTGGCGCCGCTGGTGTCCGAGCTGAAGAATGGCGACGAGGTGGAGATCATCACCTCCAAGGCGCAGACGCCGCCCGGCGCGTGGGAAACCATTGCCGTCACCGGCAAGGCTCGCGCTGCGGTGCGGCGGGCGACGCGCGCGGCGGTGCGGGCGCAATATGCCGGGCTCGGGCGCAAGATCGCCGAACGCGCCTTCTCCAAGGCCGGCAAGGCGTTTTCCGACGACTTGCTCTCCAAGGCCCTGCCGCGCCTTGCCCGCATGGCGCTGGACGATGTGTTCTCCGCCGTGGGCCGTGGCGAGATCAAGACCGACGATCTGATCCGCGCGGTCTATCCCGACTGGAGCGCCGTGCGCCCGGACGAGCGCACCTCCGCCGAGAAGGCGCCGAAGGGGGAAGGCTGGTTCGAGCTGAAGCGGGGGCAGAACCTCAAGTTCAAGATTCCCGACGGACCCGAGGAAGCGCTTGTGGGCCCTATTCCCATTCGCGGCATCAATGGCGAACTACCGGTGCGCTTCGCCCCCAATGGCGGGGCAGTGCCGGGCGACCGGATCGTCGGCATCCTCGCGCCGGGGGAAGGCATCACCATCTATCCCATCCAGTCGCCGGCCCTGCAGAATTTCGAGGACGCGCCCGAGCGTTGGCTCGACGTGCGCTGGGACGTGGACGAATTGAGCGACGGGCGCTTTCCCGCGCAGATCGTCGTGACGGCGGTGAACGAGCCGGGATCGCTCGCCCAGGTGGCAACCGTTATCGGCTCGCGGAACGGAAATATTCAGGGCATCAACATGCGCTCGCGCTCGCCGGACTTCACCGAGCTGGTGATCGACCTGGAAGTGTTCGACCTGCGCCATCTCAACGGCATTCTTTCCGAATTGCGGTCGAAGCCGGTGGTATCCAGCGCGGAGCGCGTCAACGGCTGAGGAGTTGGGACCATGAAGGGTGTGCGTCCGGTGCGGCTCGGGGTGAATGTCGACCATGTGGCGACGGTGCGGAATGCCCGTGGCGGCAGCCATCCCGATCCGGTGCGCGCGGCCGCACTCGCCCTTGCCGCCGGCGCCGACGGCATCACCGCCCATCTGCGCGAGGACCGTCGCCATATCCGCGATGCCGACATGGCGCGGCTGAAGGCGGAAATCGCCCTGCCGCTCAATTTTGAGATGGCGGCGACCGACGAAATGGTCGAAATCGCACTGAAAACGGCGCCGCATGCCTGCTGCCTGGTGCCCGAAAAGCGCGAGGAGCGCACGACAGAGGGCGGGCTCGACGCGGCCGGGCAGGCGGGGGATCTCGGCCCGAGGATCGCCGCGCTGAAGGCCGGCGGCATTCGCATTTCCCTGTTCGTGGCGCCCGATCCGGTGCAGATCGAGGCCGCGCGCGCCCTGAACGCCGACATCGTCGAATTGCACACGGGCA
>NCHM01000596.1 GCA_002257205.1 Rhizobiales bacterium 24-66-13
GCGCCGGTGATCGGCCGCGCGGCCATGGCCGCTTATGTGAGCGGCGAGCAGGGGCGCCTGATGCGGGCGCTGAAATCCGTGCTCGGCAGCGCGCTGGTGGACGAGACCACGGCGGTCGGCCGCACCCGCGTCACCTTTCGCAAGGTGATCGGCGCCTATATCGCCGAGGTGAAGCGGCGTGGCGAGATGAAGGCCGATGCGCCGCTGGATCAGGTGGTGCTCGGCCGCCCGGTGCATTTCGTCGATGGCGACGCGGCGGGCGACGCGCGCGCGCAGGACGTGCTGGGCGATGTGGCGCGCGAGATCGGCTTTTCCGATATCTCGTTCCAGTTCGAGCCGATCGCCGCCGCGCTCGATTACGAGCGGCAGGTAAATGGGGAAGAGCTTGCGCTGATCGCCGATATCGGCGGCGGCACCTCGGATTTTTCCATCGTGCGCATCGGCCCCGAGCGACGCGACAAGCCGGACCGGGCGGACGACATTCTCGCCAATGACGGCGTGCGCATCGGCGGCACGGATTTCGACCGCGCGCTCAGCCTCGGCATGGTGATGCCGCTGCTCGGCCATGGCAGCCCCATGAAACGCCAGGGCCTCTCGGCTCCCGCCAGCCTGTTCCAGGATCTCGCGACCTGGTCCTCCATCAATCGCCTGTATGATCCGCGCGTGCAGCGCTCGATCCGCGAGATGGAGCGCGAATCCGCCCGTCCCGAACTGATCCGCCGCCTCGCCCATGTGGTGAGCGAGGAGCGCGGCCATACGCTCGCCATGGCGGCCGAAGATGCGAAGATCGCGGTCTCCGAGGACGGGCGCACCGCCATCGACCTCGCCTGGCTCGAACCCGCGCTCGCGGTCGGCATCGTGCACGACGACCTTGTGGCCCACACCGACAGCCTGTCCGGGCGGATCGCGCGGCGCATCACCCAATGCCTGAAGGCGGCGGGGGTGAAGGCGAGCGACATCGACGCGCTGTTCCTCACCGGCGGCTCGACCCGCCTTGCCCATGTGCGCTCCGCCATCGTCGCCATGGCGCCGCAGGCGCGGATCGTGGCGGGCGACACGTTCGGCTCCGTGGGCACCGGGCTCGCGGTGGAGGCGGGGCGGCGCTACGGGCGATAGGCCGGCGACTTTCCCGACGGTTCCTCCGGTTTCCGGGCGCCGCGCGGGAAAGCGCGACGGGGCACCCGCTTTGCCTTATCCCTGTCGTCGGAAAAGGCTATTTTCTCCTGCCGCATCCCGCGCGGCGATGCGGACCCGGACATGCAGGCCAAGCGCGTCACCTTTCCACGCTCCCTGACGCCCTATCTGCTGCTGGCGCCGCAGCTTGCCATCACGCTCGTGTTCTTCATCTGGCCGGCGGGGCAGGCGGTGGTCTCCTCGCTGTTCGCGGAGGATGCCTTCGGCCTGTCGCGCGCCTTCGTGGGCCTCGCCAATTTCGCCGCTTTGTTGCGCGATCCCACCTATCTCAACGCATTCCAGGTGACGGCGGTGTTTTCCGCCTGCGTCACCTGTCTCGCCATGGTGCTGGCGCTGGGGCTGGCGCTGGCGGCGGACCGGATCGGCAAAAAGGCGGGGCCCTATCGCGTGCTGCTGGTGTGGCCTTATGCGGTGGCGCCGGCGGTGGCGGGCATCCTGTGGTGGTTCATGTTCAACCCCACCATCGGCATCCTCGCCCGCGCGCTCGGCGCCATGGGCATCAGCTGGAACCACTTCCTCAATGGCGAGCAGGCGCTGACCATGGTGATCCTGGCCGCCGCCTGGAAGCAGGTGAGCTATAATTTCATGTTCTTCCTCGCCGGCCTCCAGGCCATTCCCGCGAGCCTGATGGAAGCCGCCGCCCTGGACGGCGCCGGGCCGGTGCGGCGGTTCCGCTTCGTGGTGTGGCCGCTGCTGGCGCCCACCAGTTTCTTCCTGCTGGTGGTGAACCTCACCTATGCCTTTTTCGACACCTTCGGCATCATCCACGCCACCACCGGCGGCGGGCCGGGGCAGGCGACCACGATCCTGGTCTACAAGGTGTTCCGCGACGGCTTCGGCGGG
>NCHM01000597.1 GCA_002257205.1 Rhizobiales bacterium 24-66-13
GCGAGGGCGAGCGCCGGCAATGCGGTTCCCGCCCCGATGCCGCCCGCCAGGATCACCTGCGCCGGAAGCGCCCAGATCAGGAGCGTGGAGAGCATGCCGGCGAAGAACGGGAAGCCGACGCCATGCAGCAAGCCGCCCAGGCCGACATAGCCGGCAAACAGCACCACACCGGGAACGGAGATGGCATGCCGCGCACCGCGCCCGGCCCAGGCGAGGGGCGACAGCGTCTCAAGGGATTCGACATCGGGCGGGAGCGGTGGCGGTACGGCCGGGGGGGAGACGGGGGGCGGCACGGGCGGCTTCTTGTCCGTTCTGGAGTGCGTTCCGGGCAAATTAGCATCACATGCCGGGGTGGCGTCTGCATCCTTTGCAGGGCTCGCGAAATCGCCATGCGAGATACCCGCCGGCACCGGGCGGCCCGGGCGCATGTCTTTCGCCTCCAGCCGTTAGGGCCTAGAAGGAATGGCGTCTTCTCCAGCTTTTCAGCGAGTCCCGTGCGCGTCGTTCCCTTTCCCTATGCCGATCCGGCGGCGCTGTTCGAGACCTTCGCGGGAGAGCCTTTCGCGGCCTTGCTCCACAGCGGCGCGCGCGATGGCGAACGCGGGCGCTATTCCTATATTGCCGCCGATCCGTTCTTGCGCATTACCGCCGACGAATACGGCGTGCGGATCGATGGGGCCACGCTGGATCTTGATCCGTTCACCGCCCTTGAACGCGCGCTCGATCGCTTTGCCCTGCCGAAGGGCGAAAGCCCCGTGCCCTTCGCCACCGGGGCTGTCGGATTCATGTCCTACGAGCTCGGCCGCCACCTAGAGCGGCTTCCGGCGCCAAAGCGGAGCCCCGCGCCGTTTCCTGAAATGATCGTCGGCCTCTACGATACGGTGCTCGCCTTCGATCATCAGGAAGAGGCGGCCTATGTGCTGTCGTGCGGTCTTCCCGAAGCGGAAGGTCCAGCGCGTCGCGCGCGGGCGCAAGCGCGGGCCGACCATATGCTGGCCCGCCTCGCCTACGCCCCTCCCCGGCGCCGCCCGGCCGACTGGACGGCCCGCGCCTCCTGGACGCCCATGCAGCCGCGCGCGGAAATCGAAGCCGGCATCGCCCGCGTGATCGAATATATCCGCGCCGGCGACATCTTTCAGGCCAACCTCACCCAGGCCATGCTGGCGCAGCGTCCTGCCGGCCTCCCTGATTATGAGCTCTATCTGCGCCTGCTGGAGCTGAGCCCCGCGCCCTTCTCCGCTCTGCTCACGGGGGATGGCACGCACGCGGTCATCAGCGCCTCGCCGGAACGCTTCCTGCGCATTACCGCTGAAGGGAAGGTGGAGACGCGCCCCATCAAGGGCACGCGCCCCCGCGATCCCGACCCGGCCCGCGATGCGGCGAACGCCGCCGCCTTGCTGGCGAGCCCAAAGGACCGGGCGGAAAACCTGATGATCGTCGATCTCATGCGCAACGATCTGAGCCGGGTGTCGCGCATCGGCAGCGTCGGCGTGCCGGTCCTGAACGGGCTGGAGACCTTCGCGTCGGTCCATCATCTGGTGTCGGTGGTGGAAAGCCGGCTGCGTCCGGGCATCCGCCCGGTGGATGTGCTGCGCGCTTGCTTCCCCGGTGGCTCCATCACCGGCGCGCCGAAGATCCGCGCCATGGAGATCATTCACGAGCTGGAGCCCCTGCCGCGCGGCATCTATTGCGGCGCCATCGGCTGGATCGGCTTCGACGGAGCGATGGACACCTCCATCGTCATCCGCACGCTCGCGCGCTCCGGCGAGACTCTGATCGCCCAGGCAGGTGGCGGCATCGTCGCGGATTCGGTGCCGGCGGACGAATATGAGGAAAGCATGGTCAAGATCACGCCCCTGCTACGGGCGGTTTCGGGGGAGCCGACATGATCCTATGGCTGAACGGGGCGCTGGTGGAACACGGCGCAGCGCGCGTCGCGCCCGATGATCGCGGCTTCACCCTCGGTGACGGCCTGTTCGAGACCGTGCGCGTCAAGAATGGTGCGCTATGGCATCTGCATGCCCAT
>NCHM01000033.1 GCA_002257205.1 Rhizobiales bacterium 24-66-13
CTCCGCCTTGAGGCCGTTGGCCTCGACGCGGATGTCGACCATCGGCACCGAAATTTGCGGCTCCTCCTCGCGCGGCAGCGTGACGAGGGCGACGATGCCGAGCGCAAAGGCGGCAAGCAGGAACAGGGGCGTGAGCGGCGAGCCGATGAAGGCGCGTGTCAGGTTTCCGGCGATCCCGAGCTTCATTTCGCACGTCCCGGCAGGACGACGCGGTCGCCGTCCTTGAGCCCCGTCAGGATTTCCACCCGCGTCCCGCCATTGTCCGGGAACGTCTCGCCGAGGATCACCGCCACGTCGAGCGGGCCATCGGGCGCCGTGATGCGGACATAGTCGATGCCGTGGCGCGTCGTGACCGCCTCGGAGGGAACGGCGATGACCGTCCGCTTGCCGACCGGGATCCAGACCAGGGTACGCTCATTCACGAAATAGTCGCCCAGCCCCGCCACCTCCACGTCGGCGATGACACGGCCGTCCGATATCTCCGGATAGATCTTGACGATCCGGCCCGGCCGCGCGGTCGCCATGTCGCCGCTCTTGGCGGGCGAGAGGCCGCGCTGTCCAATAAGAACGGTGTCGCCTTCCTTGATTTCCGCGGCGTGGCGTTCCGGTAGGGACAGGCGCAAATAATACTGCCCGCTTGCAATGCGGGCGACTTCCTCGCCCGCAAGGATGACCGACCCGAGCGTTACCGGCACTGTCAGAACCCGTCCGGTCGCCGGCGCGAGAATGGCCCCCTCGGTGGCTCTTTGCGCGATAACCGCCTTATCGGCCTCGGCAGCGGCGACCTGATTGGCGACCACGTCGAATTGGGTCTGCATCTGGTCAAGCCGGCTCTGGCTGACAGCACCGCGCGCAAGAAGCTGCTGGTTCCGGTCCAGTTCGCTGCGGGCGTTGGTCAGCTGGGACCTGAGTTCCTTGATCTTCGCTTCGGCGGCGTTGAGCTCGAGGGCGAGCTTGTCGTCCACCACCAACGCAATGGTTTGTCCCTCCTTGACTTCGCTCCCCTCGGTGACGCCGATCTGGCGGATCGTGCCGCCGATGCGGGCGCGCGCCGGCACGACGGTGCGGCTTTCCACCTGGCCGAACACCGCTTTCAGCTCCGGGATCGAAATCGCCTTGACGGTCAGTTCCGCATCCGTGGATGCGGCGCAAGCTTGCCCGCCTGCCCCGCTTGCGGCGAGAAGCAAGGCCAGCACGAATGCGGGAACGAAGACTTTGGTTCGGGACATGAAAGACTCGGAGAATGAGGGGCAAGCTGGAGCTTCGGCACGGTCGGCGCGCGGCGGCCGCCGGCCGGAGGATGGCTGCGTTGGGGTCCTGGCTCGCCTATTCGAAAGCGACGCCAGGCTTGCAGCCCAGTTTCTTGAAGATGAGGGCGGCCGGACAGAAGCCGGTTACCGACGCCTGAATCAGGTTCAGCCCGACGAAGGCGGTCAAAAAATACCAATAGGGCGACACGTAGAAACCGAGCGCCAGAGAGACAAGGACCATAAGCCCGGCAAACATGAGAACGGCGCGATCGACGGTCATTTTGACATACTCCTTTGATTTTTAGACGAGATCTATTCTGCGGTATCGATCTGGACGTCCTTCAACTTCTTGATGCCCAGAAGATCGAGCGCCATATTCTCGTAGAATGTCTCCGACTTCCCAGTCCGGATCTTGTGCAGGAAATACCGCTCGAAGCCGATCTTGGCCGCGTGCACCCATTTGCCCTGGGCCGACCAATTGACATTGCGTGGCGGGATTTGAGGCTGCGCGACGAAGGCGATGCCGCCGTCGCCGAAATCGGCCAGACACACCGCATTCCAGCTTGCGACGGCTTGCGGTTCCTGTCCGTGAAGGAGGGCACTGATATTTTTAGCCGTCGCGGTGGCCATGGATTCGATCATGAAGCCGGTCTTGGGAACGCCCACGGGAAGCGGCGTCTTGCCGACGGGCGGAATGGCGACACCGACACCGATGGCAAAGATATTGGGGTAGGCCGGATTGCGCTGATGCTTGTCGATCATGACAAACCCGCGCGGATTGGTGAGGTTTTCGATGCCACGCACCGCCAACACGCCGCGGAAGGCCGGCAGCATCATGGAAAAGGCGAAGGGCAGTTCATGCGCCGTCTTGAGCGAACCGTCCTCGTTCACCTCCTCGACGAACATGCGGCCCGGTTCCACCTTCGCCACCCGGGCATTGGTGATCCATTTGATGTGGTGTTCGCGCATGGCGCTCTCAAGCAACCCCTTCGTGTCGCCGACGCCGTCGAGCCCGAGATGGCCGATATAGGGTTCCGGCGTCACGAAGGTCATGGGCACGCGGTCGCGCTTCTTCGCCTGACGCAGGGCGGCATCGAGAATGAAGGCGAACTCATAGGCCGGGCCGAAGCATGATGCGCCCTGTGCCGCCCCGACGACGACCGGACCCGGATCGGCCACCAGCGCATCGAATGCCTGCTTGGCGTCAACCGCATGGTCCACATGGCAGACCGAATGCGTATAGCCGGACGGGCCGAGCCCAGGAACCTCGTCGAAGGCGAGATCTGGGCCAGTGGCGAGGATAAGATAGTCGTAGGCCAGGAACGTGCCGTCGTTGAGCTCGACCTGATTTTGCTCCGGATGCACGCGCTTCGCCCCTTCCGGCTTCAGGCTGATGCCGCGCGTCGCAAAGATGTTGGTCAGATCGACCGTGATGTCCTGCCGCTCGCGCCAGCCGACGGCGACCCAGGGGTTGGACGGCACGAAAGAATAAGTCGTGCCAAGATTGACGACGGTGATCTTGTCACCCGGACCCGCCAGATCTTTCATTTCATAGGCCATGATGACCCCGCCAAGACCTGCGCCGAGCACAACGATATGCGACATGGACTTTCCTCCTTGGGATCCGGCCGTTTCCCAGCCGGTTTTTTAGTCTTTGTCAGAGCCGCTTCGCGCGATTATTTTTGATCCTGGCCAAGTTTCTTCATTTTCGCAGGATGCCGCGTGCAAGCGTTTGATCGGGCTCAATGAAATCAAAATGAAAATCACACCGCTCCGATCAGGTTCTTCAAATAGATGCGGCCATTGTCTTCCGGCCAGGCCGGCCGCCGCCGCGCATGTTCACTTGCAGCGCATGAAAAAAGCCGTGGCATCGGCAATTGCGCTTTTGCATCATCGTCTCCACTCGTGTGGCCTACCCTGTATCGTCGGCGGAGCCTCCGGTCCGAAGCCGTTGGCATTGTCGGTTGCAGATAACATTCAAGGATATTAAATTCAAGATCATGAATGTCATGGAAATGATCCCCGCCGCGGAAAAGGCCGCCGAGCTGATGCGCAGCTTGTCGCATCCGCAACGCCTTCTGGTGCTTTGCGCTTTGGGGAAGGAAGAGAAATCGGTCGCTCAGCTTCGTCAGGAGCTGGGGATTGAGCAGGTTCCCATGTCGCAACAATTGATGCGACTCAGGGCGGATGCGCTAGTGGAGGCGCGCCGGGAGGGCACGACCCATTATTACCGCATCAGCCGGCCGGAGGTTCTCGTCGTGGTGGAGGCTCTGCACGCCGCCTTCTGCGCCGTACCCAAAGGGGCGGGCCGGCCGCGACCCGGCTCCGAGAAAAAGGCCGCGACATGAAAAATCGCCATTTCTTCGGGTCATCGGTGGGCTGCGCCGGATTGCCAGCGGGTCGAAGGTGACGTGGCGCGACGAGGCTTTAGCCTAACCCACATCCGACCACCTGAAGCCCGCTTACAGCCGATCCAGGTGGGTACCGCTGCGTGAGCGCCCGATCTCAATGCCCATGGTCCAGGTGGGTCCAGCCCGCGATCAATAAGCCGCGGCAGAATTCGGGCGACATCCGGAGATCGCCGTCGCGGTCATCGCGGGACCGACATCCGCATGGAGCGCGCGTACGCGTACTGATGCGACGCTGGAACGTCTCGCTGATGTACTGTCCCTTCCGGCGGCCGCGACCTTCCAGGAGCCGGATTTTAGTTTAGTGATGGTGGCTAAATCCGTGTGCGCTCCGTGTTATCAAAGAGTTACAAGATGTTCGTGTGCAGTTTTTGTGCACGCGGCAACCACCCTGCCCTGGCGCCGCACCGGCCCATGGCTCGCATGGACGCACCATCCAAAGCGGCATCGCAGGCATAATCAACCAGGTCAGCAGCATGAACGGGTTCGCGTGGAGGGCCACAGTCGGTGCTGGAGCGGAGCACCTGTTCAGGGTGACGGGTCGGCGGGCGCGCCAACATCCCAACCCTGGGCGCGGGCCGAGACGAACGCATGGAGGTAGATCAGGGGCACCACCGAGAAGAAGCGTCCGATGGTGGGCGGCTTGTCGCGCGCGACGGCGGTGATGCCCTGCACGAAGTCGAAGATGCTCTCGGGCTTGCGCCCTTCCTCGGCCAGCACAGTGTCTATGATCCTGGCCGTCTCGGCCTTGGAGAAGCCCCGGTTGCGCAGGAAGTCGCTGCGATCCTCGTCGGTGCGCGCGACGATCTTGTCCCGCGCGGCGCTGGTGCCGTTGGCGAAGGGCATGGGCGAGGAATTGGCGAAGCGGATCAGGGCCCGTGCCGCCTCATGGGCGAAGCGGGAGGCGGCGTATTTGGAGTGGCGGAAGGTGATCCCTGGAAGTCCTCGACGCCCCAGAGATTGCGGTTCTGGCACACGGCACGCAGATAGAAACTCGCGATGCCGAGCGTCTTGGCGCCCACCTCCGAATTCCAGCAATAGAAGCCACGAAAATAGAGGTCCGGCGAGCCGTCGGGCAAACGCCCGGCCTCGATCGGGTTCGGGTCGCCGACCAGGAACAGGAACACGTCGCGCGACCTGCGCGTGACGCCGGGTTCCTGGCGACCGATGCGGCGCTCCGTGTCGAGCGCCCATGCCTCGGCATCCTTGCGGCGCAGGAACGTCTCGTTGACGTACTGCCCCTTTCCTGCCGACCGGGACTCTCCAGGCGCCCGATTTTGGTTTAGGGAAGACGGCCAATCCGCCGGCCGCATGTGCAGCCGTGTCGGAAATGCCGGAAATGGTGCGCCGCGTGGGGTAAAATCGCCTGTGAGCGCCGGCCATCAACGTTCTAAAATTACGAAATACTATGACATATCAATCATTTATATTTTCCGTGGCGCCTATGATGGATTGGACGGATCGCCATTGCCGGGCGTTCCATCGCGCTCTGTCGGCGCGCGCGCTGCTCTATACGGAAATGGTCACGGCCCCGGCGGTGCTTCATGGCGACCGGGAGCGGCTGCTGGGGTATGCGCCGGTCGAGCACCCGGTCGCGGTGCAGCTCGGCGGCAGCGATCCCGCGCAATTGGCGCAGGCCGCGCGCATCTGCGCGGATTTCGGCTATGACGAGATCAATCTCAACGTGGGTTGCCCCTCGGACCGGGTGCAGGGCGGCAATTTTGGCGCCTGCCTGATGCGCGAGCCGGAGCTGGTCGGGCGCTGCGTTTCCGCCATCAAGGCGGAGGTCGCCGTGCCGGTGACCGTCAAGTGCCGCATCGGCGTGGATGACCAGGACCCGGAAATCGCCCTGGACGCCCTGGCCGATGCCGTGATCGCGGCAGGCGCGGACGCGCTCATCGTCCATGCCCGCAAGGCGTGGCTACAAGGGCTCTCGCCGCGCGAGAACCGCGACATTCCCCCGCTCGACTATGACCGCGTGCGCCGCCTGAAGGCACGCCTGCCCCATGTTCCCATCGCCCTGAACGGCGGCCTTTCGACGCTGGAGCAGGCCCAGGCCGAAAGCGCGGGGCTCGACGGGGTGATGCTCGGCCGCGCGGCCTATCAAAATCCGGAACTGCTGCTTGGGGTCGATCCGCTGTTTTATGGCGATGCGCCCCCGCACGCCGACGCCTTCGCGGCGGTGGATGCCTTCGAGCCTTATATCGCCGCCCATCTGGAAGCCGGCGGGCGCCTGCACGACATCACCCGCCACATGCTCGGCCTGTTCACCGGCAAGCCCGGTGCCCGCACCTTCCGCCGCCGTCTGTCCACCGAGGGGATCGCGCCCGGCGCCGGGCTGGAGGTGCTGCGCGCCGCGCTCAACGACGTACGTCGCGCGCCGCGCAGCGCTGCCGCCTGACATCTGGACAGGACCGTCGGTTCGGGCGCAGTTTGGCGCCCCATCCCGCCGGCTTTCCCCCGCGCATCCCTCCCTTCGAGGCCGCCTTCATGCTTTCCTCCATCCCCTGGAGCGAACTCGCCTATCTGACGTTGGCACTGCTGGTCGGTGGGATTGTGACTGGCCTGCTCGCCGGACTTCTGGGGGTCGGCGGCGGCGCGGTGATCGTGCCCGTGCTGTATGAGGTGTTTCGCATCATCGGCGTCGCCGAGGACATCCGCATGCAATTGTGCGTCGGCACCTCGCTCGCCATCATCGTGCCCACCTCGCTCCTGTCCTATCGCGCCCACAAGGCGCGCGGCGCGGTGATGGAAGGCGTGCTGAAGACCTGGAGCCTGCCGGCTATACTCGGGATTATCGCGGGTAGCGCCATCGCGGCGTTCCTCGACGGCTGGATTCTCCAGGCGGCCTTCGTGGTGATCGCGAGCTTGATGGGCCTCAAGGCCCTGCTCGGCCGCGCCGACTGGCGCCTCGGCACCCAATTGCCGGGCCGGGCCGCCATGTGGGGCTACGGCTTCTTCATCGGCCTTGCGGCCTCGCTCATCGGCATCAGCGGCGGCGGCATCTCCAGCATCATTCTCGGGCTGTACGGTGTGCCCATCCATGCTGCCGTCGCCACCTCGGCCGGCATCGGCATGCTGATTCCCATTCCCGGCATCATCGGCTATGCGGTGGCCGGCTGGCCTCACATGTCGGACCTGCCACCCTTTTCCATCGGCTATGTCTCGGCGCTGGGCTTCGCCTGCATGGCGCCGGTGAGCGCGCTGACAGCGCCGTTCGGCGCGCGCCTCGCCCACCGCCTGTCGCGCCGAACGCTGGAAATGGGCTTCGGCCTGTTCCTGCTGGTCATGGCGCTGCGTTTCCTCATCGCCATCATCCTGGGATAGCACCCGCGGATCCGGCCCTCACCAGGTGCTGTGGAAGCCGGCCGTGATGCTGCGATTGATCTCGGTGCCGGTGTCGGCCACGGTGGTGGTCAGCACCAGCGGACCGATCAGATTCTGCTGGGCGCTCACCGAGGGCAGCCAGGTGTGGCGATCGCTGGCGACGGAGGTGCCGAGGCTGAACCGGGTCCCGGTCTCGTGCACGTTGAGGCTCAGGGATTTATCGCTGCTCCACCCCTCGCCGGAGGAGGTGGGGGCGAGCGTCACAGCATAGCTGTCGCTGACCTGCGCGCTGATATGGCCGCCCAGGTCCCATTCGCGCGAAAAGCTCGTGCCGAGCTGGCTCTTGTCCTGAAGCGGGTCGAGCCGCACGTCCACCGCGCCCTTGTCCCAGAACAGCAGGTTCGATACGCCCGGCATCGCGACCTTCGCCCAGGCGACCGCGCCGGAAGTGTCGGTTGCGTTCCAGGGCAGGTTGGAACGCGGCTGCACCACCGTGACCGGAGCGGCGGAAACGGAGAGGTCGACGCCAAACTCGGCGGCGCTCCATCCGTTGAGCGCGCCGGCCGCCGTCACCGAGGCGGAACCATCGGCATTGGTCGTGCGCGAAACGCGGGTCGAGACCTCCTGCGCGGCGGCGGGGGCGCTGCCCACGGCCACGAGGAGCAAGGGCACGCATACGGGCGCGAAGGCACGGGGCAAACGGGTTTGCGGCATGTCGTCTCCGTCGATGCGGCACCGCCACGGCCCGAGGGCACGCAGCATTGCCTCAACTTCCAGATCCCAGCCCACCCCAATAGGCCAGAGGCAGGTTAAAGGAATCTTCCCGCAGCGCAATATGCCCTCAGCCCCATCCCCCGCTCCTTGCCGAGCGCCCCATTACCGAGCGCCCATGCAACGATCGCATGTCTCGCGCCGACGGCGCCCGCACGGCCAACTTGCTGGGACGCGCTGGCGCGGCTATCCCCGCCCGAAGGAGACAAAAATGACGCCACCCCGCGAACCCTCTGCCGACGCCACCCATGCCCTGCTGCTGCGCATCGCCGACGCCCTTGAGCGTCTCGCGCCGCCATCCCTGCTCACGCCCGATTTCGAAGCGGCCGACGCCTTCGTGTGGCATACCCAGCCGAACCGCTTCGAGCCGGTGAAGCGCGTCAATCGCGTGGACATGGAGCTGCTTCAGGGCATCGACCGGGTGCGTGACCAACTTGTGGACAACACCGAGCGCTTCGCCCGCGGCCTGCCCGCCAACAACGCCCTGCTCTGGGGCGCGCGCGGCATGGGCAAAAGCTCGCTGGTGAAAGCCTCCCACGCCCATATCAACCAAACCGTGCTCGGCACTGACGCCTGTGGGCGGCGGCTGAAGCTGGTGGAAATCCATCGCGAGGACATCGAGACCCTGCCGGTCCTGATGTCGCTGGTGCGCGGCTCGCATCATCGCTTCATCGTCTTCTGCGACGACCTTTCCTTCGATGGCGACGACACCACCTACAAGTCGCTGAAGGCGGTGCTGGAAGGCGGCATCGAGGGGCGGCCCGACAATGTGATCTTCTACGCCACGTCCAACCGGCGCCACCTGCTGCCGCGCGACATGATGGAGAATGAGCGCTCCACCGCCATCAATCCCGGCGAGGCGGTGGAGGAGAAGGTTTCGCTCTCCGATCGCTTCGGCCTGTGGCTCGGCTTCCACAAATGCAGCCAGGACGAATATCTGGAGATGGTCGCCGCCTATGTGGCGCACCACAAGATTCCGATGACCGAGGACAAATGGCGTCCGCTGGCACTGGAATGGGCGACCACGCGCGGGTCGCGCTCGGGCCGTACCGCCTGGCAATTCGTGCAGGATCTCGCCGGCCAGCTCGGCGTGGCACTCGCCCCGACGGCCGGCTGACGCCGCCGCCCATGAAAAAGGCCGGCTCGTAGGAGCCGGCCTTTTCTTTTGCGTGCAGCCGAAACAGCCTCAGTTCCGGGTGACGATGCAGGTGCCGCCCTGGGCCTGGAGCGCGTTGCAGAGGTTGTTCGCCTCCTCGCGGGTCGAGAACGGCCCCACCTGGGCCCGGTAATAAATGCCCTTGTCGCCGAGATCGGCGCGGCGGACCGTCGCCTTATAGCTGCCGAGCAGCTGAGGATACCGGCCCTGGAGCACCTTCCAGGAGCCCATGGCGTCGTTTTCGGACTTCTGCGAGGACACCTGCACCACATACGCGCCATTGGCGACCGCGGCAGGAGCCGCGGCGGCGGGAGCAGCCGCGCCGACGGCCGCCGTGGTGGTCACGGTCTTCGGCGCGGGGGCGCCGGCGGGCAGCGGATTTTGCGTCGGTGCATAGGCCGTGGGCGCGATGCCGGGGGGCAATGCCGAAGTAACCGGGGCAGAATTTTCAACCAGGCTGCCATCGGCCCGCACGGCCATGGTCTTCACCCGCTTCGGCTCGGTGGACGGGGTTCCGGCGGCGGCCGGCGGCGCACCGGCGGCGGCAGCTGCCGCTGCTGCGGCGGCGTTCACGTCCATCGGCTGCTCCTCGCGGGGCACGACGCGTTCCGTGCCGGGCGCACCGCCCACGCGGTCATAAATCAGCTTCTGCCCGTCGGCACCGGTCGTGGGCGTGGGACCCGCCACCTTGGTCGGCGCACTGTCCGCCTTGATGACCGGCGGTGGCTCGCCGCTCGTCGAGGATCCGCCGCTTCCCATCATGCGATAGGCGAACAGCCCCCCCGCCGAGGCGACGCCGATGCCGACCACGGACGCCACGATGATCAGCGCCATGCGGCCCTTGCGCTGGCGCGGCTCGGTTTCATAAACCTCCTCGGCATGAGGCGGCATGTACCCCTCCTCGCCATAGGCGGGGTCATAGGTGTCGTCATAATCCTCATAGCCATCGCCCTGGGCGGCGCCGCCATAGGCGTAACCGGCCTGGGCGTCCTCCTCCTCGTCCGCATAGCGGGCAGCGGGCGCGGGCGGCTCGCTCGGACGGGACGGCGCGGCCGGGCGGGGATCGTACTCGTCCTGAAGCTGGCGGCCCTCGGCGCGGCGGGAGAGCGAACCATAGCCGAGACGCACCGACGTGCGGCTCTGCTCGGCGGCGACCTCCTGCTCCAGCGC
The DNA here is from genome assembly GCA_002257205.1 of Rhizobiales bacterium 24-66-13. Lineage (GTDB taxonomy): Bacteria > Pseudomonadota > Alphaproteobacteria > Rhizobiales > Xanthobacteraceae > NCEH01. The sequence continues at coordinate 10,083 of NCHM01000033.1, forward strand.
TTCCCAGCTGGCCTGCGTATCCTGAGCGCGGGGATCCTGAAGGCGGGGATCCTGTTGACGCGGATCCTGGCTACGGGCGCGGGGCGCCATGTCATCGGCCGGCGTGGCGCGGCCGGAGGGCTCGGGAGCGGCGCCGTCGCGAGCGCCACGGCGGCCCGGCTGCCAATCCTCGAACCGGCGCTCCACCGGCGGGGCGGGAAACTGCGGGGCCTGTGCAGGCTCCGGACGGGCCGCGCGGGCGCGGGGCGCGGGCGCCGGGGGCGGCTGGTCCTGCCCCATCTCCGCGAAATCGGCGAACGGGTCCTGATCGCCGATCAGCCGTGCCAGTTCCGCCAGCGCGTCTTCATTGCGCGGACGGCGAGAAGCGGGAGTCGCGGCCGCCGACGGCGCCTGACTGGCGTATTCGTCATCGCGCCGGTAGCGCAAGCTGCTTTCGTCGCCCATGTGGCCTCAATCGTGTTTGGTAGGACCGGAACTCCGCACCCTCCAAACCCAACCTTACGGCACACGGGTCGGAACGGACGACGCGGTCACTTCAATTCCTGAACAGCCTCAACCCCCAGCACCAACAGCCCGGAAGCGAGCACCGCTGCCACGCCGTGAACCAAGGCCAGACGTGCTAAGGTCAATTCTCGATCATTCTCCATAATGAAGCGTAAATGTGGCAATTCATTTCCGCGATTCCACTGCCCGTGAAAATCGCTGGCCAAATCGTGCAAATAAAAGGCGATCCGGTGGGGTTCGCGCGCGGCGGCGGCCTGTTCAACGAGCCGCGGCCATGCCGCGAGGCGCGCGAGTAGCCCCAACTCCCCCGGATCGTTCAGCCGCTCCAGCGGAGCGTGGGCATAAACTTCCGCTGTTTCCGGCAAAGATGCAATCTGTTCTTTGGCTTTGCGCAGGATCGAATGGGCGCGGGCGTGCGCATACTGCACGTAGAAGACCGGATTTTCCCGAGACTGCTCGATCACCTTGGCGAGATCGAAGTCCAGCGGCGCGTCATTCTTGCGGAACAGCATCATGAAGCGCACCGCGTCGCGGCCGACCTCGTCCACCACCTCGCGCAAGGTCACGAAGGAGCCCGCGCGCTTCGACATGCGCACCGGCTCGCCATTGCGATACAACCGCACCAGCTGGCACAATTCCACGTCCAGGCTCGCCTGGCCGCCGGTCACGGCCTTCACCGCCGCCTGCATGCGCTTGACATAGCCGCCATGGTCGGCGCCCCACACGTCGATCATGCGACGGAAGCCGCGATCGAACTTGTCCTTGTGATAGGCGATGTCGCCGGCAAAATAGGTGTAGCTGCCGTCCGACTTCACCAGCGGGCGATCCACGTCGTCACCGAAATCGGTGGAGCGGAACAGGCTCTGCTCGCGATCCTCCCAATCCTCGATCGGCGCGCCCTTGGGCGGCGGCAGGCGGCCTTGATACACCTCGCCCGAACGGCGCAGCTGCTCGATCATCAGGCCGACCCGGTCGGCGCCCACGGTCAGCGAGCGCTCGGAGAAGAACACGTCGAACTCGATGCCCAGCGCAGCGAGATCGGCGCGGATCATCACCATCATGGCACCGATGGCGAAGCTGCGGAACACCGGCAGCCATTCGCTCTCGGGCGCCTCCAGGAACGCGCCGCCGTGCATTCCGGCCAGTTCCTGGCCTACGGGAACGAGATAGTCGCCCGGATAGAGGCCGTCGGGAATTTCCGCCGCCTCGCCGGTGGCCGCCTCGCGATAGCGCAGGAACACCGAGCGCGCGAGCACGTCCACCTGGGCGCCGGCATCGTTGATGTAATATTCCCGCGTCACCTTGTAGCCGGCAAACGCCAGCAGGCTCGCCATGGCATCGCCGAACACAGCGCCGCGGCAATGGCCCACATGCATGGGGCCGGTGGGATTCGCGGACACATATTCCACGTTCACCGGAACGTTATCGCCCATGGTGGAGCGGCCGAAATCGCGACCCGCGCGCAGGATGGCGGCGAGCACCACCGGCCAGAAGGCGGCATCCAGGGTCAGGTTGATGAAGCCGGGGCCGGCCACATCCACCTTGGCCACGCGCGGCACGGCGGCGAGCTTGGCGGCGATGCGCTCGGCGAGATCGCGCGGCTTCATGCCGGCGTCCTTGGCGAGCACCATTGCGGCATTGGTGGCGAGATCGCCATGGGTCGGATCGCGCGGCGGCTCCACCACGATGCGGCCGAGATCGAGACCCTCGGGCGTGCGGCCTTCCCCCAACTGGCCCTGGCGGGCAAGCTCGGCGACGGCTTCTCGCACGTGATCGGCGAAGATCGCGTAGACGTTCATGGGGCATTCCAATGTGGTGAGAGCACGGGGCGCCTAACGCAAATCCGGCGTCGAGTCAAAATAGCGGGCGTGCTGGTCCAGGGCATAACGGTCGGTCATGCCGGCGATATAATCGGCGACGCGGCGGATCAGGCGGGGCGTGTCGGAGGGGTCGATGTCGCGCCGCCAGTCGGGGGGCATGTCGTCCGGGGCGCTCAGGAAATGGGCGAACAGGTCGCGCACCACCTGCGCCGCGTCGGCCATGATGCGGTTGACGCGTTCATGCCGATACATGCGCGGAAACAAAAATCCCTTGATCGCCGCCTCCGCCGCCTGCACCTCGGCGGAAAAGCCCACGAGCGGCCGGCCCAGCGCCCGCACCTCCTCGACGCTGGCGACCCCCGCCGCCGCGGCGCGCCGGTCGGTCTCGCACACCACATCCTCGATGAAGCGGGTGATGACCCGGCGCATCATCTCATAGGCGGTGCGGTTTTTGTCGAGCGCCGGCCACAGCGCACGCACCTCGGCGAGCGCGTCGCCCACCAGCGGCAGGCCGGCGAGATCCTCCAGCGCGAACAGACCGGCGCGCAGGCCGTCGTCGATGTCGTGCACGTCATAGGCGATGTCGTCGGCGAGCGCGGCGGCCTGCGCCTCGGGGCCGGCATGGCTCCACAATTCCAGATCCTGGGCGGCGGAATGGACGGTCACCGCATGGGGCAGGCCGGCGGCATAGCGCCCGATGCCCCTGCCCTGCCGGTCGGTCATCGGGCCATTGTGCTTGATGATGCCTTCCAGCGTCTCCCAGGTGAGATTGAGCCCGTCGAAGGCCGCGTAGCGCCGTTCCAGGCGGGTCACCATGCGCAGCGACTGGGCATTGTGATCGAACCCGCCATGGGCCTGGAGGCACACGTCGAGCGCGCGTTCCCCAGCATGGGCGAACGGGGGATGGCCGAGATCATGGGCAAGGCCCAGCACCTCCGCCAGATCCTCGTCGAGCCCGAGCGCGCGGGCGATGGAACGCGCCACCTGCACCACTTCCAGCGTATGGGTGAGGCGGGTGCGGAAATGGTCGCCTTCATGAAACACGAAGACCTGGGTCTTGTGCTTCAGCCGGCGGAAGGCCGTGGAATGGATGACGCGGTCGCAATCGCGGCGAAACACATTGCGGCTGCCCTCCGGCTCGGGATGCAGCCGGCCACGGGAACGCAGGGGGTCACTGGCGTAGGATACGCGCGGGGTCGATCCCAAAACCGCCATCACCACCCCTATGCCCTTTAATTTACGCGCGGCCGCACTTAACTATCATGTCGAACACTGATCAACCGTCGAAGGCCGCCATGTCCAGCGCCGTGACACCGCAGACCGCTTCTTCTCCCCCGCCCGCTCCGGGTCCCTTCATCGTCACCGACAGCGCGGCCCGCCGCGTGGCGCAGATCCTCGCCGGCGAAGCGCCGGAAAGCGCGCTGCGGGTCAGCGTCGAGGGCGGCGGCTGCTCGGGCTTCCAATATCGCTTCGATGTCACGCAAAATCGGGACAGCGAGGATCTGGTGATTGAGCGCGCGGGCGCCACCATCCTGGTGGACAAGGTTTCGCTCGATTATCTCGCGGGCTCGCGCCTCGATTTCGTCGATGACCTGATCGGCGCGGCGTTCAAGATCGACAATCCGCAGGCCACCTCCTCCTGCGGCTGCGGCACCAGCTTTTCGCTCTGATTCCGGGCGCGGGGCGACGCCTCAAGTCGCGGCTGCGGCCGCGGGCTTGGCGTTTCTGCGCCGCAGCCAATTGGTGACGCGCACTTCCAGCACCCTCTGGCTCGCCCAGGCGAGCGCGAGGCTCGGCGGTAGCGCGAGCGCGAAGAAGATCGGCATCGACCAATTGCCCGCCAGCGCGACCACGCCGGATTTGTAGAGGCCGAGCTTCACGAACGCCATGGCGATGGGGTGCCAGAGATAGAAGCTGTAGCTGATGGTGCCCATCCACAGCATGGCCGGCGTGCGCAGAATGCGTCCGAGAACCCCCGCGCCTGACGACATGCCGATGAACAGGATATAGGCCAGCAGCAGCGACAGCGGCATCAGCAGGCTGCGCCAGTCGGCGAACGTGAGGAAGGCGAGCAGCGTCAGCTTCTTGGTCGCGGCGATCTCAATCACCGTGTGCCAGACCGCCAGGAACGCGACCAGCGCCAGGAGCGAAAACCGCGCGCCGGCCCAGCGGGCAAGCGGCGGCACCGCGTTCAGCGCCACCAGGACGCCGGGAATGAACATCAGCGCCGGCGTGTGGATCCACAGCAGCGGCGCGGCCGCCGCGATCGGCAGCGCATAGCCCCAGCGGCCCATGAGCGCATACAGCGCAAAGCCGGAGGCGCACACGAGATAGAACGCGAACTCGTAGCTCAGCGACCATGCGGCCGGGTGGATCAGCGGAACCGGGACCACCGGCGGCATGGCCAGCAGGTTCGCCGGCAGCGCGGCGATCAATGCCATGGGCGGCACCCCTTCCGGGCGCCCGCCGGCGATGTTCATGGCGAGGAAGATCACCACCGTCACCCACAGCACCGGGAAGATGCGGGTGGAGCGATTCCACAGGAAAGCGGCGGCACTGCGCGAGCGGCGCAGCGACCCGATGATGACGATGCCGCTGATGCCGAAGAACAATTCCACCGAGTGGGACAGGCTCATCAGGGCGAAATGCAGCGGACCGACGGTCACGGCGGCGGGCGCCGGCAGGGCCGAATTGATGACGTGATAGAAGAAGATCATGGCGCAGAACAGGCCGCGCGCGCCCTGGATATTGGCATTGAGCGCATGGCCGGACAGCATGCCGCCCGCCGGGTCCGGCGCGGAGGAAATCTGTGCCGTGTTGCCGCCCACGCCCGCCCCGCTGTTTGCCCCCGCACCGATTCACCGTGCGTGAAGCAAGCACCTAGCACCAATCGCGGCGCCGCAGCAGCTGCGCCGCGAAAAATCCGCCGGACGGCTCAGTCCGGGCTTGGCAGGTGCGCCGGCCAGGCGCCGTTCAGGCAGGCGAACATGCGTTCCGTGCGGGCGATGATCAGCAGGTCCGGCTTGAAATTATAGATGTCCGCATAATCGAAATCGCACGCGCCGAAGGTGGTGCGGCTGAAATGCATCCACCCGGCCTCGGAGACGGGGGTGTAGCCGAACAAAGCGGGCCAGATGTCGACCGTGTAGGAATCGCCGACCACCAGCACGCGCGGGCCTTCCTTGCGGTAGCGGATCACATAGCCATTGAAGCCGCGCGCCTCGTGCTGGAGCCGCAGGGCGGGGTCCGGCTCCTTCTTGATACCGGGTGGCAGGCGCAATTCATAGTTCAGGTCCGGCAAGGGCGGCTTGAGGCGCAAGGTGCGCGCGAGATCGCCTATCAGCATGGGCTGAAGCGGCCCGATCACCTTTTTCACGTCGAGCTGCCAATCGGGATGCCCGGCCGCCGCGACGGTGGCGTTGAAGGCCAGGACGGCGCTGAGGCTGGTCCAATGGGTGTCATTGGGCAGATAGCGGCGCGCGTCGGGCGAGGCCCTGAGCACCTTGCGCAGATCCACGGCCGTGATGCCGGCCTTGGCGAGCCCCTGGAGCATAAGAGTATATTCGGTCGTACGTTGCGGCACGCGGTCCTGCCATGCGGGCAGATTTTCCGTATCCACCGACTGCGTATTGGGCGGCAGGGCAACCACCATCTTTACGCCATGGGGCGCGAGATGGTCGCGCAGGCTTTCCATCAGCTCGACGAAGCGGTTCACCGCGCCCGTGCGCACCAATTGTCCGGCCGATTGCTCGGGCGCGCGCTGGCCGGACCAGAACATCTGACCGTTGCGGCCGAAATAGACGTTTTTGGTATCCGGCGAATGGACCAGGTCGCGCAATTCCCGGCGGGCCATCGGCATGGTCGCGCGGAATCCGAAATTGTCCTGAAGATAAAGCCCGGCAGCCTGAAGCTGTCCGTGCATGCGGCCGAACCAGCTGGCATCGGGCTTGGCACCGCCGCGCCAGATGCCGCGGCCGAGAGGATCCGGCACCACATTGCTCAGCAGGAGGGCCACAAGGATACCCATGATGAGGATGCCCATGTAGCGGCGATACGAAACGAGCAAGCCAAAGCCTCACAGTCACGGATCAGGATGCCGACGCCAAAGCCGCGATTGGCGGCCTCAAAGCCTCATTCACATGGGCCGTCATCGGCACAAAGATCAACAATCCTCTGGTTTCCGAATGCAAACAGTGTTTCCCGCGGTGTAAACGGCCTCAATCGGGCGGCGGCGGCAGATTGTCGGGCCATTTGTTATTCAGGCACGGAAACAGCCGCTCGGTGCGCGCGATGATCAGCACGTCGGGATTGAAATCGCGGATATCGGCGAAATCGAAATCGCAGGCGCCCGAGGAGAAGCGGCTGAAGTGCATCCACCCCACCTCGGCCACCGGGGTAAAGCCGAACAGGCCGGGCCATTGGGTGGCGGTATAGGAATCGCCCACCACCAGCACGCGCGGTCCGCTCTCGCGGAAGCGGATGGCATAGGGCGTGAACTGGCGCGATTCGGTCTTCAGGCGCAGCGCCGGATGGGGCCGCTTGACCCAGGCCGGATCGAAATTGAGGCGTTGGTTTTCATCGGCCAGGGGCGTCTTGATCCGCAGCAGGCGCGCAAGATCGCCCTGCGGGATCGGCTCCATCGGCCCCACGGCTTTGCTCAGATCCACCTGCCAGTCGGGATGGCCGGCGGCCACCATGGTGGCATTGAACGCGATGGCCGCGCTCATATGGGTCCAATGGGTGTCGTTGGGCAGGTAATGGCGCACGCCCGGCGCGGCCTTCAGCACCGCGCGCAGATCCACGGCGGTGATGCCGTCCTTCTGGAGGTCCGCCAGCATGAGCGAATATTCGGTCGGGCGCGGACGCACATATTTGTACCAGGTGGGCAGATCGTTCACGTCCACAGTCTGGGCATTGGGCGGAATGGCGACCACGAGCTTGGTGTGGGGAAGCCGGTCCTGCATCGCCTTCATGAGGGCGACGAAGCGCTCCACCGCGTGCACCCGGTATAATTGCCCGGCGGTCTGCTCCGGCGCGCGCTCGCCCGACCAGAACATCTGTCCGTTGGGCCCGATGTAGAGGATCGTGGTGTCCGGCGACCAGACCAGATCCCGCAAGGTCCGCCGGACCACCGGCATGGAGGCGCGAAAGCCGAAATTATCCTGAAGATAGAAGCCGAAGCTGCGCAGATTGCCGTGGAGGCGCTGGAAGAATCCCGCATCCTCGCGCGGCAGGCCGCGCCAGGTGTGGAAGCCCAGCGGATCGGGAATGAGATTGCTGAGCAGCAGCAGCGTCAGGATGCCCATCACCAGGGCACCCATGTAGCGGCGATAGGAGACCAGCAGTGCCATGCCTCAGAACCGATAATAGAGGAAGGGCGTGCCCATTCCGCCACCGATCCACACCACGCTGAACAGCATCAGCAGGGCGATCATCACATAATCGCCGACCGCGAGCAGCGGTTTCATCGCCGGCGACCAGCGAATGCGCGGCCACTTCCACAGGCCGATGATGCCGCCGACCACCAGAGCGGCGATCGACAGCGGATACAGGCCGAAGCCGAACGCCACGCTGTATCCGCCCACGCCATTGAAGCCGAACAGGCCCTGGAACATGGCGATGGCGCCATCGAAGGTCTCGGCGCGGAACCAGACCCAGCCGAGAAACACCGCCAGCAGCGTGTAGATATGGGCGAATGCGGCCGGCATGCGCTTCAATATCTTGCCGAGCCCGGCGCGCTCGATCACCAGGAAGGCGCCGTGATGGGCGCCCCAGATGACGAAATTCCAGCTCGCCCCGTGCCACAGGCCGCACAGCAGGAACACCGCCCACAGATTCGCATAAGTGCGCACCACGCCGCGCCGGTTGCCGCCGAGCGTGATGTAGACGTAGTCCCGCAGCCAGGACGACAGGCTCATGTGCCAGCGGCGCCAGAAATCGGTGATGCTGAGCGAGGCGTAGGGAATGCGGAAATTGCGCGGCAGGGTGAATCCCACCATCACGCCCAGGCCCACCGCCATGGCGGAATAGCCGCCGAAGTCGAAATAGATCTGAATCGCGTAGGCATAGACCCCGGTCCACGCCTCCAGCAGGGTCGGATGGGAAGTGCCGTCGAACACGGCGTCCACCATGCGCGCGACCTCGTCGGCGATCAGCAC
>NCHM01000598.1 GCA_002257205.1 Rhizobiales bacterium 24-66-13
GACCTTGCACGGGGCTGAGCGCACGGAAAGGCTCCTGGAGGAGCGCTCGCAGCGGGTGCGGAGGGGCGTGCGAAGGGCTTGGAGCACCCGCGCCGGCGAAAGCTTAAACCCAAGCGCGCACAAGATTTTTCCGCCCATTCCTCCATATTGGATGCATCTGCCGTACGAGATGCCTTCCTCTCGCCGCAATAAGCCTCTACACCTGCAGTCCTCAGCGGTGGCGCCGGAAACGGCGACTTAGGGAACGGACGGATGTACTCCGGCCCTAAAGCATAGCTCGAGACAGGAAGCCCCGCGTGAGCGGGGCTTTTTTGTTATCTACGCGACCCGCGAAGTTTTTCCTCTAGGTCATGATGCTTATTCCGCCGGCGCCAGCGGGGCGGCGCCGCCTGTCTCCTCGCGCGATGCGCGCGCCGGCCGGCGCCGCAGGCGGTCGAGCAGCAGATAGACCACGGGCGTCGTGTAGAGCGTCAGGAGCTGGCTCACCATGAGCCCGCCTATGATGGTGATGCCCAGCGGCTGGCGCAGTTCCGCGCCCGTGCCCGAGGCGAGCGCCAGCGGCACCGCGCCGAAGATCGCCGCGAGCGTGGTCATGAGGATCGGCCGGAAGCGTTGCAGGCAGGCTTCGCGGATCGCCGCTTCCGGCGAGAGGCCGCGCGCGCGCTCCGCCTCCAGCGCGAAATCCACCATCATGATGGCGTTCTTCTTCACGATGCCGATCAGCAGGATCACGCCGATCAGCGCGATCAGGCTGAACTCGCTCTTGCACACGATCAGCGCCAGCACCGCCCCCACCCCCGCCGACGGCAAGGTGGACAGGATGGTGAGCGGGTGGACGAAGCTTTCATAGAGAATCCCGAGCACCACATAGACGCTCAGCAGCGCCACCAGGATCAGCAGCGGCTGGGTGCCCAGCGATTGCTGGAACAGCTTCGCCGTGCCCTGGGAGGTGCCGTGGATGCTCGCGGGAACGCCGAGCTGCACCATGGCCCGGTTGATCGCCGCCAGTCCCTCGCCGAGCGTCACGCCGGGCTTGAGATTGAATGACAGCGTGCTGGCCGCGAACAGACCCTGGTGGTTCACCGCCAGCGGCGTGGTTCCGGGGCCGAAGGTGGCGAAGGCGGAGAGCGGCACCGACAGATTGAACCTGGTGCTCACCGCGGCCCCGGTGGAGGCGCCCGACTTGGTGGTGTTGGCGATGCGGTTGGTATTGGCGTTGCGCACCGCGTCCGCCGACAGCGCATCGGCCGAGCCGGTGAGCTGGGTGGAGACCGCCGCCACCGCCGCCGTGGAGGCGCTGCCCGCGAGCGCGCCGCCGGAGGTGGAGATGCGGATATCGTCGAGGGTGCGCGGGTCCTGCCAATAGGCCGGCGCCACCTCCATCACCACGTGATACTGGTTCAGCGGCGCATAGATGGTGGATACCTGCCGCTGGCCGAACGCGTCATAGAGCGTGTTCGAGATCTGGGCCATGGAGAGCCCCAGCCGGGCGGCGGTGTCGCGATCGATCTTGAGATCGATTTCCAGCCCCTTTTCCTGGGTGTCGGAATTCACGTCGGCGATGTCCGGCACGCTGCGCAAAGCTTCGGTGATCTTGGGGGTCCATTCCCGCAGCAGGTCGAGATCGTCGCTTTGCAGCGTGTATTGATATTGCGCGTTGCTCTGCCGCCCGCCGGCGCGCACGTCCTGCATGGCCTGGAGGAACAAGGTCGCGCCCGGCACCTTGGCGAGCTTGGGGCGCAGGCGCGCGATCACCTGGTCGGCGCTGGCGTCGCGCTGCTCCAGCGGCTTCAGGGCGATGAACAGAAAGCCCGAATTGGTCTGCGACCCGCCGGTATAGCCCACCACCGTATCCACCGCCGGGTCGTCCTTGACGATAGCGACGAAGCGGCCGAGCTTCTCGCGCATCAGCTGGAACGAGATGCTCTGGTCGGCCTGGATGCCGCCCATGATCTGGCCGATATCCTGCTGGGGAAAGAAGCCCTTCGGCACCACGGTGAACAGGTGCACGTTGAGCGCCAC
>NCHM01000599.1 GCA_002257205.1 Rhizobiales bacterium 24-66-13
GTGGATGTGGCCCAATGCCCGCATCTCGGTGATGGGCGGCGAGCAGGCGGCGAACGTGCTCGCCCAGGTGAAGCGCGACGGCATCGAGGGCAAGGGCGGAGCCTGGCCGGCCGAGGAGGAGGCCGCCTTCAAGGCGCCGATCCAGGCCCAGTATGACCGCCAGGGCCATCCTTATTATTCCTCCGCCCGGATCTGGGACGACGGGGTGATCGACCCCGCCGACACCCGCATGGTGCTCGCGCTCGCGCTTTCCGCCGCGCTCAACGCCCCGGACAGGGAGACGCGCTTCGGCGTGTTCCGCATGTGAGCGAAATTTCGTCGCGCGCCGGCCGCTTTCCCCAATCTTGGGCGGAGCTGTATCGCGCCTGTCACAGCCGCTCGGCCAATGTCCTGCTCGGAGCATCTTACCGGCGGAGAACAGGTCCATGAGCCTCATTGTTTCCCATGAAGACGGCGTTGCCACCCTCACGCTCGATCGGCCGGAGGTGCACAATGCCTTCGACGATGGCCTCATCGCCCTGCTGACTGCGGCCTATCACCATGCCGCCGGCGATCCCGCCATCCGCGCCGTGCTGCTGCGGGCCAATGGCAAATCCTTCTGCGCCGGAGCCGATCTCAACTGGATGCGCCGCATGGCGGACTATTCCCATGATGAGAACGTGGCGGATGCCGGCACCTTGGCCCATCTGCTCCATGTCATCGACACCTGCCCCAAGCCCACTTTGGCGCGGGTGCAGGGCGCGGCGTTTGCCGGCGCGGTGGGATTGATCGCGGCGAGCGACATCGTGGTCGCCGTGCCGGAGGCGGAATTCGCCATCACCGAAGTGCGCATCGGCCTCATCCCGGCGGTCATCAGCCCCTATCTAGTGCGGGCCATGGGCGCGCGGCAGGCGCGGCGCTATGTGCTTACCGCCGAGCGTTTTTCGGCCGATACGGCGCTCGCGCTCGGCCTCGTGCACCAGGTGGTGCCGGTGGACGAGTTGGACGGCGCCATCGCCAAGCATCTGAAGGCCGTGAAGGCGGCGAGCCCGGCGGCGCTCAAGGCGGCGAAGGATCTGGTGGCGGCGGTGGACCGTCCCCTGACCCACGAACTGATCGCGGACACCGCCCTGCGCATCGCCCATGCCCGCGCCAGCGCCGACGGCCGCGAGGGCGTGACCTCCTTCCTGGAAAAACGCAAACCCGAATGGGGACAAGCATGACCCGACCCATCCGCACCCTCTTGGTGGCGAACCGGGGTGAAATCGCGGTGCGGATCATGCGCACCGCGAAAGCCATGGGGCTGAAGACCGTCGCGGTCTATTCGCAGGCCGATGCCCGCGCGCTGCATGTGGAGCGCGCAGACGAGGCCTATCCCATCGGCCCGGCGCCGGCGCGCGAGAGCTATCTGCGGATCGAGGCGATCCTCGATGCGGCGCGCATGAGCGGGGCGGACGCGATCCATCCCGGCTACGGCTTCCTCTCCGAGAATGCGGAGTTCGCGGACGCCTGCGCGCGGGCAGATATCGTGTTCGTCGGGCCGCCGGCCTCCGCGATCCGCGCCATGGGCTCCAAGAGCGCGGCCAAGGCCTTGATGGAGAAGGCGGGCGTGCCTTTGGTGCCGGGCTATCACGGCGCCGACCAGGACGAAGCCTTTCTCGCGCGCAAGGCGGATGAGATCGGCTATCCGGTGCTCATCAAGGCGTCGGCCGGCGGCGGCGGCAAGGGCATGAAGGTGGTGCGCGCGGCGGACGAATTCGCCGAGGCGCTCGCCTCCGCCAAGCGCGAGGCCAAGAATGCCTTCGGCGACGATCAGGTGCTGATCGAAAAATATCTCACCAAGCCGCGCCATATCGAGGTGCAGGTGTTCGCCGACACCCACGGCAATGCGGTCTATCTGCACGAGCGCGACTGCTCGATCCAGCGCCGCCACCAGAAGGTGGTGGAGGAGGCGCCGGCCCCCGGCCTCACGCCGGAGCGGCGCGCCGCCATGGGCAAGGCGGCGGTGGATGCCGCCAAGGCGGTG
>NCHM01000600.1 GCA_002257205.1 Rhizobiales bacterium 24-66-13
CTCTCAGCTTAAAGGCGCTCAGCTGCGCAGGCTCTGCAGGTCCTGATACTGGAACAGGGCCTCGGGGTTGGCGAGCGCGTCGGTGTTCTTCACCGGCCGCCCGTGGACGATCTCGCGCACCGCAAGCTCGGTGATCTTGCCCGAGCGCGTGCGGGGAATGTCGTCCACCTGCACCACCTTGGCTGGCACATGGCGCGGGCTGGCGCCGGTGCGGATCTGGCCCTTGATGCGGGCGATCAGGGCATCGTCCAGCGTGACGCCCTCGCGCAGCCGCACGAACAGCACCACGCGCACGTCATTGTCCCAATCCTGGCCGATGGCGACCGATTCCATCACCTCGGGGATCTGCTCCACCTGGGCGTAGATCTCCGCCGTGCCGATGCGCACGCCCTGCGGGTTCAGCGTGGCGTCGGAGCGGCCGAGGATGATGATGCCGCCGTGCTCGGTCCACATGGCGAAGTCGCCATGGCACCAGATGTTCGGGAAGCGCTCGAAATAAGCGGCGTGATATTTCGCGCCTTCCGGATCGTTCCAGAATTTCACGGGCATGGAGGGGAAAGGCTTGGTGCAGACCAGCTCGCCGCGCTCCTGGCGCACCGGCACGCCCTCTTCCGACCACACGTCCACCGCCATGCCGAGGCCCGCAGCCTGGATCTCGCCCGCCCAGACCGGCGCGGTGGGATCGCCGAGCACGAAGCAGGAGATGATGTCCGTGCCACCGGAGATGGAGGCGAGATGCACGTCCTTCTTGATGGCGTCGTACACGTATTCGAAGCCCTCGGGCGCCAGCGGCGAGCCCGTGGAGGTGATCAGCTTCACCGACGACAGATCATGGGTGTCGCAGGGCCGCACGCCTTCCTTGTGCAGCGAATCGATATATTTGGCCGAGGTGCCGAACAAGGTGAACTTCTCGTCCTGGGCGTAATCGAACAGCACCTGCGGGTTCGGGGCGAAGGGCGAGCCGTCGAACAGGCATAGGGTCGCGCCGATGCCGAGCCCGGACACCAGCCAGTTCCACATCATCCAGCCGCAGGTGCTGAAATAGAACAGCCGGTCGCCGGCGTTCAGATCGCACTGATAGCGATGCTCCTTCAGATGCTGGAGCAAGGTGCCGCCGACACCATGCACGATGCACTTGGGCACGCCCGTCGTGCCGGAGGAGAAGGCGATATAGAGCGGCTGGTTGAACGGCACCCGCTCGAACGTGACCGCAGCGGCCGTGAACGGCGCGATGAAGGCGGGGAAGCTGGAGGCGCGCGGCAGCTTGGCGGCCACCTCGTCGGCGCAATCCAGATAAGGCACGATGACGACCTTCTGGGCGGTGAGCAGCCCGGCCGCCACCTGCACCAGCTTGTCGCCGATATCGACCCGCTTGCCATTGTACCAATAGCCGTCGCAGGCGAAGAACACCTTGGGCTCGATCTGGCCGAACCGGTCCAATACGCCGCGCTCGCCGAAATCGGGAGAACACGACGAGAAGATCGCACCGAGCGAGGTGACGGCGAGCATGATGGCGACGGTTTCCGGCATGTTCGGCATCATCGCCGCGACCCGGTCGCCCACGCCGACCCCTTCCGCCTTCAGCGCCTGCTGGATGCGGGAGGTCAAGGCGTGCAATTCATCGAAGGACAGGCGCTTCTTCACCTTGTCCTCGCCGCGGAATACGATCGCGGTCTCGTCCCCGCGCTTGCGCAGCAGGTTTTCGGCGAAATTCAGCTTGGCATCGGGGAAGAATTGCGCGCCCGGCATCTTGTCGCCGTCGACAAGGTGCTGGACACCCTTTTCGCCGATGACGGCGCAGTCATCCCACACCATGTCCCAGAAATCGGCCGGGTTGGCGATGGTCCAGGCATGCAGGTCGGCATAGGACGCAAGAGACTGGCCGTGCTTGCTGTTGACCGCGCCGATCAGCGCCGTGACATGGGTGCGAGCGATGCGCTCGGCATCCGGTTTCCACAGCAGGTGTTCCCGTTGAGTCACGATGCCCTCCCTGAATTTG
>NCHM01000601.1 GCA_002257205.1 Rhizobiales bacterium 24-66-13
CCGATCGAGGCCCAGCATCATTGGGGCCGCCCCGCCATCCAGACCGCCTTCACCATCTTCGTGCTGACCGAGACCTGGCTGGTGCCGGTTGAAGCCTGGTTCGTGGATCGCTACGGCCCGCGCCTCGTGGTGGCCTTCGGCGGCATCATGATCGCCGGCGCCTGGGTGATGAATTCCTATGCCGACTCCCTGCTGATGCTCTATTCGGGCGCGGTTATGGCCGGCATCGGCGCCGGCTCGGTGTATGGCACCTGCGTCGGCAATGCGCTGAAATGGTTCCCGCACAATCGCGGACTGGCCGCCGGCATCACCGCCGCCGGCTTCGGCGCGGGCGCGGCCCTCACCGTCACGCCGATCGCCCACATGATCCAGGCCAGCGGCTACCAAGCCGCCTTCTTCTATTTCGGCATCGGCCAGGGCGCCGTGGTGCTGGTGCTGTCGTTCCTGCTGCGCCATCCCCACGGCTCCATGGGTCCCGCGCCGAAGAAGAGCCGGGTGGTCCAGAGCGCGGTGGAATACACCCCGCGCGAGACCCTGGGGCGCCCGATCTTCTGGCTGCTCTACGCCATGTTCGTGATGGTCGCCGCCGGCGGCCTGATGGCGGCGGCGCAGATCGGCCCCATCGCCCACGACTTCAAGGTCGCCGACGTGCCGGTGAGCCTGTTCGGCGTCACCATGGCGGCGCTGACCTTCGCCATCTCGCTCGACCGCATCCTGGATGGCTTCGGGCGTCCGTTCTTCGGCTGGGTGTCGGACCGCATCGGCCGTGAGAACACCATGTTCATCGCCTTCACGATCGCCGCCGGCTCGCTGCTGATGCTGGTCTATAACGGCCACAATCCGTATGTGTTCGTGATCTTCTCGGCGCTGTTCTTCGGCGTGTTCGGCGAGATCTACTCGCTGTTCCCCGCCACCTGCGGCGACACGTTCGGCTCAAAGTTCGCGTCCACCAATGCGGGCATGCTCTACACCGCGAAGGGCACCGCCGCGCTCATGGTGCCGGCGGCCAGCATCGTCGCCGCCGCCTACGGCTGGTCCATGGTGTTCGCCATCTCGGTGGGCCTGAACCTCACCGCGGCGTTCCTGGCCATCTTCATCCTGAAGCCCTGGCGCGCGCGCATCTTCGCCCGCACCGCGACCAAGGTGGATTCGGCGCCGAATGCCTTCGTCACCGAGCGCACCGCGCCCTGACGCGAACGGGGACCGGCGCGCCCGGTCCCCTCAAGCGCTCGACCGGCCCAGCCGGTCCCCGATCTGGAAGGCCGGCGTCGCCGGCCTTTTTCATGTCCGCAAATGCTCCATCCCCGTGGCTCTATTGCCCGCCGGCCGGCTTGACGGGCTGGGAGTTCCGCACCGGAGAGGGCATCGGCAGCGGAACGTCACGCGCCCCTCCAGCCGCCGGGGCGGGACGCATCGCCGGGGCGCCGGGCGCCGGGATCGGCCCGCCCGGGAGCGCACCCGCAACCGGCGGCGGGGCCAGGGAGAAGCGCGAGAAGAAGGCCCAGATCTCCTCGCCCGAATCCATGTCCTGGCTGCGCAGGCCGAGGAACGGCTGGGCCAGTTCGCCCGTGGTCTCGACCCGCGCCGGCGGCTGGTGGCCACCACGTTCCACCCGATAAAGCGCCACCTCCGCATTGTCGCGGCAGCCCTCCCAGCGGCGCACGGAAATGCGGGTGCCGTCGTACGGCGCGAGGTCCGGCAGCTCAGTCACCTGCGTGCCACCGCAGCCATTGGCCTTGGCGAACAGCGCCGCGCTATCCGGTGCCGAGAGGGTGGCGCCGAGCGGGGTCCAGAAGCCGTCCCAGGCGATCACCGGATCGGCCGTGCCGTGAATGAACATGATCGGCACCGCGCGCGCCGGCCGGCAGGTCTCGCGGACATTGGCCGGGGCGGTGGCCATGATCACCGCATAGGCGGCGAAGGTCTCGGCATGCTCGCAGGCCATGCGCTCCACCATGAAGCCGCCGTTGGAAATGCCGACGAGATAGATGCGG
>NCHM01000602.1 GCA_002257205.1 Rhizobiales bacterium 24-66-13
ACCACGATGTCGTTATGGGCGCGGGTCACCGTGGTGACGCCCATCTTCTCGGCGATCTGGGAGAGGATCGCGTCGCGCTTGTCGAGCGCGTCGGTCACGTCGGTGCCGTTTTCGCTGCCGAGCACCACCGCGGTGTTCTGCGCCTGGAACTGGGCCAGCAGGTCGTTCACCTGGCTCACCGCGTCGGCGATCTTGCTGTCGGAGGTGCCGCGCAATTGCTGCACGGTGGAGGTCGCGGCATTGAGGCCGATGGCGGCATCCTTGGCCGCCGTCACCACCGCCGTGGCGAGGGTGGTATTGTCGGGTGCGTTGGCATAGGTGTTCAGCGCATTGTCGAGCACGCCGAGCTTGGCCGCCGGCGAGGTGGTGTCCGTGGTGTCGCCCACGGTCAGCTTCAGCTGTCCGAGCCCCAGCAAGATCGCCTGCTGTCCCGCGCTGGCCGAGGTGGCGCCGAGCGTGCGCTCATAGAGCAGATTGTCGCTGGCGCGCGTGATGTTGACGACCCGCGCCGACCCGTCCGCCGTGGTGGTGGTGACGGTGATCTTGCGCGAGGCCGCGGGATCTCCCGCGCCGGCCACGTTGCGGGCCGACGTGGAAATCTGCGTCGCCGTGGTGAGCAGCGAAGACTGCGCGGTATTGAAAGCCGTCGTCAGGCTCATAACGCACTCGCAGGGTCAGGAGGAAAAAGAAAGACGCTCACCGCTTCAGGTTCATCAGCACGTCGAGCAGTTCCGTGCCGGTCTGGAACACCTTGGAGTTGGCCGTATAGTCGCGCTGGGCGACGATCATCTTGGTCAGCTCCGAGGCCATATCGACGTTGGATTGTTCGGTGGCGCCGGAAATGACGCTGCCCACCCCGGCGGTCTCGGCGAAGCCGACCTGCGCCGCGCCCGATTCCTGGTTGGCGATGAAGGCATTGCCAGCCACCGGCGTGAGGTGGTCAGGGCTCTCAACCGTGGCCAGCGGAATCTTGAAGATGGCCGATTGGCGTCCGTTGGAATCGGTCGCGTAGACCGTGCCGTCCTTGTTGATGGTGACGCCGGCGACCGAGCTCGGCGCATTGCCGTTCACGCTCGCGGTCAGCGGCGTGTAATTGGCGGCGAGCTGGGTCATGCCGCTCATGTCGATGGCCAGGGTCTGGCCACCGGGAACGCCGAGGCTGATCGAGCCGCCCGAGGCGAGATTGCCATAGGTGTCGAAGGTCAGCGTCTGGGTGGCCAAGGCGGCGCTGGAATAGGGAAAATTGCCGGTCGCGGGGGCATCCGCCTGGTCGAACACGGCGACTTCCCAGGTGGCGGGCGTGGCCACCGTCTTGCTCATGAAGATGTCGAGCGTCACCTGGTTGCCCACATTGTCATAGGCCACAAGCGAGGACTTCTGGCTGAACGAGGACGCAACCAAATTGGCGCCCGCAGTCGGCGCCGCGACCACCGCCGCGTTAGACGGCAGATTGGCCGCGAACGCGCCGGTGGTGGAGGGATTGGCGGCGAGCTTTGTGTTCTGCAGATTGATCGGCGCAAGCCCGCCGGCGCCGTTCAGCACCACATTCGGGCTCTTGCCGTCCGCGATGTCATAGCCCATCAGCGTCAGGCCGGCGCTGTTGGTGAGATTGCCGGTGGCGGCATCCACCTGGAACCCGCCGGCGCGCGTCAGCAGTGTCTGACCCGCGGGGTCCTGCACCATGAAGAAGCCATTGCCCTGAACTGCAAGATCCGTGGATGTGCCGGAATAGGACAGGTTGCCCTGTTTGCTGATCGCGTGGCGCACATCGGTGACCACCGAGCCCGATTCGTACGAAGAACTGTCGGTCTGGAGCAGCAGGGAGGAGAATTCCGTCGAGGAACTCTTGTATCCGGCGGTACCGGAATTGGCGATATTGTCCGAAACCGTGCTCAGCAGGTTCGACTGGGCATTCATTCCGGACACGCTCGTGCGCAGCATTCCATAAAGGCTCATGTATCTCTGTCCTCGGTTTGGCGCGACGCCGGAACGGC
>NCHM01000603.1 GCA_002257205.1 Rhizobiales bacterium 24-66-13
TCGGCCGCGCCCTTGATGACCGTGGACTTGGGGGCGGAGACCACCACCGGGATCACGCCGTAGGGGATGGAATAATCCACCACCTTCTTGCGCTCCGGCGTGATGGAGAAGGAGGCGATCACCAGGTCCACCTTGCCGGCCAGCAGCGTGGGCACGCGGTTCGCGCCCGAGACCGGAACCACTTCCAGCGGCACGCCGAGGTCTTGCGCCAGGAGCTTGGCGGTCTCGACGTCCGAGCCGGTCTCCTTGGCCTGTGCGTCCAGCATGCCGTAGGGCGGATGGCTGACATCGATGGCCACCAGCAGCTTGCCGCGCTGCTTGATGCCGGCGGGGGTCTCGGCGTTGGCGGCCAGCGGGCCGGCCACCAGGGCGACGGCGAGCGCAAGCGTGCCGGCGATGCGGGTCATGGTCATGGTCGAAAACTCCTCCGAATCTTGTTTTCTGTTGGCGTTGCAGGTGGGTGTCACAGGCCGTTGCCGACGAACTGGCGCAGTTCGACGGTCTGGGGATTGGCCAGCATCTCGCCCTTGCCGCTCTCCCACACCTTGCCCTGGTGCATGAACACCACGGCGTGGGCGACCGAGCGGGCGAAGGCCATTTCATGGGTGACGAGCATCATGGTCATGCCGCCCTTGGCGAGCCGCTCGATGACTTTCAGCACCTCGCCGGTCAGCTCGGGGTCGAGCGCCGAGGTGACCTCGTCGAACAGGATCAGCTTGGGATGCATGGCCAGCGAGCGGGCGATGGCGACCCGCTGCTGCTGGCCGCCGGAGAGCTGCTCGGGATAGCTCTGCGCCTTGTCGGCCAGCCCCACCTGCGCCAGCACCTCGGCGGCGAGGTCGCGCGCCTCGCCTTTACCGATGCGCTTCACCTTGCGGGGCGCCAGCGTCACGTTCTGCTCGACGGTCAGATGGGGGAACAGATTGTAGCTCTGGAATACGATGCCCACGTCCTGGCGCAGCTCGCGCAGGTCGACGGTGCCGCTGTGCAGGGCGCGCCCGCACACGGTCAATTCACCGCCGTCCACCTTCTCCAGGCCGTTGACGCAGCGCAACGCCGTGCTCTTGCCGGAGCCGCTGCGGCCGATCAGGGCCACCACTTCCCCCGGTGCCACGTCGAGGTCGATGCCCTTCAGCACGGCCAGCGCGCCGAAATTCTTGCGCACGTCGCGGAAGCGCACGAGGGGCGCGGCGGGGCTGGTCATGGGAGGGCTCTCATGCGAAGCGGCGGAAGGGGCGGGGGCTTTCAAATGCAGGGTCATGCCGTCTCCTCAGCCGCGGTGCAGCCGCCGCTCGAACCGGCTCGCCAGCAGCGACATGGGAAAGCAGATGGCGAAATAGATCACCGCGGCGATGGTGAAGACCGTGAACGGCCGGAAGGTGGAATTGTTGATCACCTTGGCCGAATAGGTCAGGTCGAAGAAATTGATGACCACCGAATAGGACGTGTTCTTCACGATCTGCACCAGGAAGCCCACGGTGGGCGGCACCGCGATGCGCAGGGCCTGGGGCAGGATCACGAACACGAAGCGTTGGGTGGAGGTGAGCGCGAGGCACTCGCCCGCTTCCCATTGGGTGCGCGGCACGGCGAGGATGCAGCCCTTCCAGATTTCGCCGAGATAGGCGCCCGCATAGAGCGTCATGGCGACGCCCGCCGCCACCAGTGCCGGCACGTCGAAGCCGCCGATGCTGATGCCGAAATAGACCACGAACATGATGACCGGCAGGGGAATGCCCTGCACCACCTGTACCAGCACGCCGGACAGCGCGCGCGCAAGCCGGCTCTGGGAGGAGCGCGCCAGCGCCACCGGGAGCCCGAGCAGCGTGCCGCCGACGAAGCCGAGCAGCGAAAGCACGATGGTCCAGCCCGCACCTCGGAAGAGATAGGCGATTTGCTCGATGGTCAGTCCCAGCATCAGAGCCTCACAGCGGGGTGCCGAGCCGGCGCCGGCGGGGGAAGGAGACCTGGGCCACGCCGAGCAGCGTGAGGCG
>NCHM01000604.1 GCA_002257205.1 Rhizobiales bacterium 24-66-13
ATGCCGTTGCGGCGCAGATCCACGCGCGGCTTGTCCGCGAGGCCCTTGGCGACCTCCGCGCCATCCAGAACGATACGCACGAGGAGGCGGGCGGCCGGGAGGTCGCGATCCCAGACCCAGCCGAACAGACGACCATTGTCGATGGCGTCCACGCGGCCATCGAGCGCGGCAGAGCCATCCCCATTGCCGACCGCGTCCACGCTCGGCGCATCGCCCGCTGGTGCCGATGTGTCCTTTTTCTGCGCGGACCTTGCTGTGGCGGGCTTGTCCGCTGCGGGGCGGACGGGCTCCTGCGGCTTTGGCGCCGCATCGTTGGCGGCGACCTTGCGCGGGCCGGCGGCGACCGCCGTGTCCTCCGGGACAAGCGCGCGATGTGTGACTTCCGCGACGGGCATGAGTCCTCCTCAGGCTGCGGCGGTGGAAGGGGTCGCGGGCGTCGCCGACAAGCCCGAAAGGCGCAGGTAACGCGCGGCGACGTCGTCGATGGAGGGCGGCGGCGCGGTGCCCGCGCTCAGGCGGCGCCAGAGGCCCGGATCCTCGGCGCAGCGCTGCATGGTGCCAGCAAGGTCCGCCGCATCGCCCGGCAGAACGTGAAGGCCGTCCACGCCGTCGCGCACCGCCTCCGCCATGCCGCCAATGCCGCTCGTGATGACGGGGCGGCGATGCATATGCGCCTCCTGGATCACCAGCGGCGCGTTCTCCCACCAAACCGAGGGCATCACCACCCAGTCCACCTCCGCCATCAGCGCGCCGATGTCGCCCCGGTCGTAGGAACCGAGGCGCAGAACGTGGGAATCGGTCTCGGCGAACAGGCGCTCGATCTCGGCGGCGAACTGATCGCTCTGATAGAGCGCGGCGCCGTGGACCCGCAGCTCGAACGCGACGCCGACGCCGATCAGCCGACGGGCGGCATCCAACAGCACCTTCAGTCCCTTCCAGGGATTGATGTTGCCGAAATAGCCGAACGAGATTCGCCGCCCGTCGCGGGCCGAACGGAAGGGAGCCGAGGCTGTCAACGGCCGGCCGTTGGCCACCACCTCGATCCGCCCGGCATCGAGCCCCCATTGAACATAACGCTCCTTGAGGAACGCGCTCGGCGACACGAACTGGTCCACATAGGTGAAATGGGTCTTGAGATGCTGCGCGCGCAGCAGGAAGCGATCAGGCGCGATCTCAGGAAAGCAGCGGTGGCAGGCATCATTGCCACCGGAGAGGCAGCGCTGGCCATCGTGCACGCGCACCATCAGCCCATCGTGCGCGCAGATCGAATAATAATCGTGCAGCGTCATGATGATGCGCGCGCGCGGCAGGATGCGCCGGACCAAAGCGGGGAATTCCGCGCCCACCAGCAGCAGATGATGCAAATGGACGATATCGGGGCGAAAATCCTCCAGCAGCGCCACGAGATCCGGCACGACCCCATAGAGGTCGATCTGGCTCATGTTGAAGCGGTCGAAATGCCCGGCCCAAAACAGGAGCTCGTCGTTCGCCGTTCCCACGGTCTGGAACGAGGTGCCCGGCCTGGCGTCGCGGTGCAACTGGTTGGTGGCGCCGAGGAACAGCGCTTCCACGCCGGAGCGCTGGTAGGCCTTGAACAGATCGTGGGCGAAGATCTCGGTTCCGCCGGGATGCAGATCGGGATGATTGTGCGCGACGACGAGGATGCGCGGGCTCATGGGCGGTCCCCCCTCTTCATGGCGACAAATATGTCCTGATAATGGGGGGCCGGGCGGCCGCGCCAATGGCCGAGACTCTTCAACGCGATGTCGAAGCCGGCCTCGCGCAGCAGGGCATCAATGAACCCGTCATCGAAGGCGACAGCCGCAAGCGGCGCCTCAGCATTGGCGAACCAGGAAGGCCCGTCCGCCTCGCGCACGAAGCCGAGGCGGGCATCGCGCCCCTCAGTCTCCACGGCTCCGCTATCCACTATGAAAGCCGTGAGGAACAGCTTGCCTCCGGGCGCCAGCACCCGCGCGATCTCGCGGA
>NCHM01000605.1 GCA_002257205.1 Rhizobiales bacterium 24-66-13
TGGCGGAGATTGCCTTCCTGCTGGCGGTGCTTATGTTCGCGAAGGCCGTTTGAGGCATCCGCCACCCCGGTTGAGCGGCCCGCGACGGCCCGAAGAGCGCAGATGAGCGACGCCAAATCCGTTTTCCCCTCCCCCTTCCCTGGCGGACCTGCCGCCGCATCGCAGGCCATCGCGACGCCGTGCGTGAAAATCTGCCAAGTCGATCCCTTGTCCAGCCTGTGCCTGGGATGCGGGCGGACGACGCAGGAGATCGGCGCCTGGATCTCCATGTCGGCCGAACGGCGCGCCGCCGTGATGGATCAATTGCCGGCCCGGCTTGAACGCCTGCGCCAGCAACGCCCCGAAGCCTTTGCGGATTGAGACATGCGCGGCGACCGTCTTCTGTGGATTCTGCTGCTGGGCCTGTTCGGCGGCGTGATCGTGCTTGCCGTCCATCATGAGCAGGGCGAGGTGGCGGGGCTCGACCTGAGCCAGTTCGCGAGCCTGATTTCGAAGTTCGCGATTCTCATCTTCGTCGGCGCGGTCGCGTGGTCGATGTTCCGCGGCCGCATCGGCGAAGCGCTGATGGCGGCTCTGTTCTGGGTGATTGTCGCTGTGGTTCTGGCCATGGGCTACACCTATCGCGACCCGCTGCGGCAGGTGGCCGACAAAGTGCTGGTGCAGCTCATTCCGGGCTATGTGGGCGCTGGCAACGGCCCGACCGCGACAGTGGAGATCGCGCGCGGCGCCGACGGGGATTTCGCTGTCCGGGCCGCAATCAACGATTCGCCGGTGCATATGCTGGTGGATACCGGAGCCTCCTCCGTGGTGCTCACGCTGGAAGCGGCGCGTTCCGCCGGCCTTCCGGTGGATTTCCTGAAATATGACGTGCCGGTGGACACCGCGAACGGGCGCACCAAGGCAGCCTCGGTGGTTCTTGACAAGATCACCATCGGCACCATCGTGGAACGGCGGGTGCCGGCCCTCGTCTCGCCCGCCGGGGTCCTGCGCACCAGCCTGCTGGGCATGAGCTTTCTCCAACGGCTCGACAGTTTCGAGATTCGCGGCGAGAAGCTCGTGATGCGCGGGCCGCTGGCGGTTCGCTGATGGAAACGCTCTCCCTCCTTCGCCTGCCCAGCGCGAACGAGCGCGACGCCGAGCGCGCGATCCTCATCGCCATCCTGCTCGATCTGAGCCTTGCGGTTCCCTATGGAATCGCCGCGCTGGTCATCGGCTCGCTGTCCATGCTGTCGGAGATGCTGCGCGGCACGCTGCTGCTGGTAGTCGCCATGGCCTCGCTCCAGACCCTGCGCAACCTGCATCGCGGCCGGGTTTCAAGCTATGAATACGGCATCGGAAAAGTGGAGCGCGGCCTCGGCTTCTTGATCGGCGTCCTGCTGGTGCTGGCAGCCGGCTTCATCGTCAGCCGGGCCTTCGGTGAAGGCGGCGGAGAGCCCAAGGACCATTTTTGGGCGGGCGCCGCCATCGTGCTCGTAGGCTATAATTTTCTGGTGAACGCGGGACCCATCGTGCCTTTGTGGAAGGCCAGCCGGGCTGGCGGGTCGATGATCGTGCAGGCCCAGTTGCGCGCCCATGTCGCCAAGGCCGTGGCCTCTTCCCCGGTGGTGGTGTGCGTCGTCATCGACGCGCTCTCATCCGATCCCGCCATCGCGCGCACGGCGGATCTTATCGGCGGGCTGATCGGTGCCGGCTTCATGGCTGTGGTGGGGGCGTCCATGGTGCGCGACGCCCTGCCCGATCTGCTGGACCGTTCACTCGCCGAGCCGATCCAGCACAAGGTGAACCGGGCACTCGCGCTTTTCTTCGACGATTACGATGCCCTGCTGGGTGTTCGAACGCGCCGCTCCGGGCGCATCGCTCATGTGGAGATCATCGTCGGGTTCGCCCCGAACCGGACCATGGAAGATGTCTCCCATGTGCTTGCCCGGATGGAAGGGCAACTCAAGCGCGATATTCCCGACATCGACGCGGTCCTGATC
>NCHM01000034.1 GCA_002257205.1 Rhizobiales bacterium 24-66-13
AACCGAATGTCCGGGGAAGCCCATTGCGTGGCGGGCCCCTCGGCCCTGATCGGGGCGTCGAACTTCTTCGAGCTGGCGGTCGCTGCGGCCATCAGCCTGTTCGGCTTCAAGTCCGGAGCGGCGCTGGCCACGGTGGTGGGTGTACTCATTGAGGTTCCGGTGATGCTCTCGGTGGTCTGGATCGTGAACCGCTCCAAGGACTGGTACGAGGCCGGCACCATCAAGGTGAAGGATGCCGCCGACCATCCTCCGGCCTGACATCAATGCGGCGCAGCCGCACGTTCTTAAGCTTGCAAGGAATGACGTTGCCATGAGAGTGGGGATCAACGGCCTCGGCCGCATCGGACGGCTGTCGCTGCGCGCGGCCCTGGGAGCGGCCTATCGCCCGGACAATGATCCGCGCGGCAACAACCGGCTCGACATCGTCCATCTCAACGAGATCAAGGGCGGCGCTGAAGCATGCGCCCACTTGCTCGAGTTCGACAGCGTGCAGGGCCGCTGGCGGGCGCCCATCTCGCACGATGAGGGCAGCGTGCGCATCGGCGAGCATGTCATGTCCTTCTCGTCTCATGCCAAGCCGGACGACATTCCCTGGGGCGATCTCGGCGTGGATGTGGTGCTGGAATCCACCGGCAAGTTCCTGACGCCGCAAGTGCTCGAAGGCCATCTGAAGCGGGGCGCCAAGCGCGTCATCGTCGCCGCGCCGGTGAAGGACCCCTCGGTACTCAACGTGGTGGTGGGGGTGAATGAGCATCTCTACGACCGAGAGACGCACCCTATCGTCACGGCGGCGTCCTGCACCACCAACTGCCTCGCGCCGGTGGTGAAGGTGGTGCACGAGGCGATCGGCATCCGCCACGGCCAGATCACCACCATCCATGATCCCACCAACACCAATGTGGTGGTGGATGCGCCCCACAAGGACCTGCGCCGCGCCCGCTCGGCCATGCTCTCGCTCCAGCCCACCACCACAGGCAGCGCCACCGCCATCGCCCTCATCTATCCCGAGCTGAAGGGCAAGCTGAACGGCCATGCGGTGCGCGCCCCGGTGCTCAACGCCTCGCTCACCGACTGCGTGTTCGAGCTCAATCGCGAGACCACGGCACAGGAGGTGAACGCCTTGTTCGCCGAGGCCGCCGCGGGATCGCTCAACGGCATCCTCGGCTTCGAGCCGCGCCCCCTGGTGTCGGCGGACTATGCCCGCGACACCCGCTCCTCGATCGTGGATGGCCCCTCGACGCTGGTCACCGACGGCACCCTGCTGAAGGTCTATGCCTGGTACGACAATGAAATGGGCTATGCCTGCCGCATGGTGGACCTAGCCTGCTATCTCGAACAGGCGGGGCTGTGATGGCAGCCCCCTCCTCCGCCGGCATCCGCAACTATGCCATCGTGACAGCCGCCTATTGGGGCTTCACGCTGACCGACGGCGCGCTCCGGATGATCGTGCTCTTCACCTTCTTCAAGCTCGGCTATTCGCCCTTCACCCTAGCCTTCCTGTTCGTGCTGTACGAGGCTGCCGGTATCGGCGCCAACTTCATCGGCGGCTGGCTCGCGGGCCGCTTCGGCATCACGCGCATGCTTACGGTCGGCCTGACGACGCAGATCTGCGGCTTCCTGATCCTGTCGGCGGTCTCCCCGTCCTGGGAGACCGCGCTTCTGGTCCCCTGGGTGGTCGCCGCTCAGGGCATCTGCGGCGTCGCCAAGGACCTGACCAAGACCGCGTCCAAGTCCGCCATCAAGGTCACCGAGGCCGATGCGAAGGGCGGCAATGCGAACAGCCGCCTGTTCCGCTGGGTGGCGTGGTTCACCGGATCGAAGAACGCGATGAAGGGGTTCGGCTTCCTGCTCGGCGGCGCGCTCCTGGAACTGATCGGCTTCCGTCCTGCCCTGTGGCTGATGGCGGGCGTGCTCGCCCTGGTCCTCGCCGGGGTCGTCTTGTCGCTGCCGCCCATGCTGGGAAAGACGAAATCGAGCAAGAGCATGAAGGAGCTCTTTGCCAAGAACCGGGGCGTGAACCTGCTGGCCCTGGCCCGCGTGGCCCTGTTTGGCGCGCGCGACGTCTGGTTCGTCGTCGGCGTGCCGGTCTTCCTCTATGGCTCTGGCTGGACCTTCATTATGGTCGGCGGCTTCCTGGCCCTGTGGACCATCGGCTACGGCTTCGTCCAAGCGGCCGCGCCCGCCGTTGTGACCCGCAGCGCGGACGGCCTCTCCCGGGAGGTGCCCGCCGCGCGATGGTGGGCGCTCGCCCTTACCCTGGTTCCAGTTGCCATGGCGGGCTGGCTAGCCTTCGCCCCTCCCCATGCGGATGTCGTGCTGGTGGCGGGCCTGTCCATTTTCGGCATCGCGTTCGCCGTGAACTCTTCCCTGCACTCCTACCTGATCCTGGCCTATGCCGGATCGGAGAAGGCCGCGGAGGATGTGGGCTTCTATTATGCGGCCAATGCCGCCGGACGGTTCATCGGCACCTTACTTTCCGGCCTGCTCTACCAATTTGGCGGAATCTTCGCCTGTCTGGGTGGATCGGCCCTGATGCTCGCCGTCTGCTTATTCACGACCTTGCTGCTGCCCACCCATGCCAATGCCGCTGAGAATACAAACCCGCGCCGCGCCCCGGCGGGCGGCTGATCCCGCTGCATCGTAGTCGGCACGTCACACGACAGTCGTATTGAATCTGCAATCCAATCGGAGATGAAGCCATGTCGCTCCTGCGCTCCATGACCTGCGCCGCCATGCTCGCGGCGACCATGCTGGCCCCCACTCTTGCCCATGCCGAGTTCAAGCTCGACCCGCGCTTTACCGACGCCAACGGCGACATGGTGGCGGATGCGCCGTCCGACCCGGCGAAGCAGCTGGACCCCGACACCCTCATCTTCGCCTATACCCCGGTGGAGGACCCCGCCGTCTACGCCAAGGTGTGGCAGGAATTCCTTGATCATCTCGCCAAGGTGACGGGCAAGAAGGTGCAGTTCTTCCCCGTGCAGTCCAACGCCGCGCAGCTGGAAGCCATGCGCGCCGGGCGCCTGCACGTGGCCGGTTTCAATACCGGCTCCAACCCCATCGCGGTGGCCTGTGCCGGCTTCGTGCCCTTCGCCATGATGGCGGCGAAGGATGGCGCCTACGGCTATGAGATGGAGATCATCACCTATCCCGGCTCCGGCATCACCAAGGTCGAAGACATCAAGGGCAAGAAGATGGCCTTCACCTCCGAGACCTCGAACTCGGGCTACAAGGCGCCCTCCGCTCTGCTGCGTACTGAATTCAAGCTGGAGCCGGGCAAGGATTACGAGCCCGTGTTCTCCGGCAAGCACGACAATTCCATCATCGGCGTCGCCAACAAGGACTATCCCGCGGCGGCGGTGGCCAATTCGGTGATGAAGCGGATGATCGCGCGCGACGTCATCAAGGCGGATCAGGTGGTCTCCATCTACAAGTCCCAGAGCTTCCCCACCACCGGCTACGGCTACGTCTACAATTTGAAGCCGGAGCTGGCGGCGAAGGTAAAAGAGGCCTTCTTCACCTTCAACTGGGAGGGCACCGCCCTTCAGAAGGAGTTCAAGTCGGCCGAGCCGCCGCAGGAGAAGTTCATCCCCATCACCTTCAAGGAGAACTGGGCGGTGGTGCGGCAGATCGACGACGCCATGGGCGTCAGCTACACCTGCAAATAGGCTCCCGCTGCTGGGCCCCGGCAAGAGAAAGACTGCGGGATGCTGACCATCGCCGGCCTGTCCAAGCGTTACGCCAAGGGGGACAAGGCCCTCGAAGACGTATCGCTCAGCATCCCCGCAGGCCAGGTGGTGGGACTGATCGGTCCCTCAGGGGCGGGCAAGTCCACCCTTATCCGTTGCGTGAACCGGCTGGTGGAGCCGACCTCTGGCTCCATCCGCCTGGGTGACACCGAGATCACCGGCCTCGGCGGGACGGGCCTGCGGCGCGCGCGGCGGCGCATGGGCATGATCTTCCAGGAATATGCCCTGGTGGAACGCCTCACGGTCATGGAAAACGTGCTCTCCGGGCGGCTCGGCTATGTGGGCTTCTGGCGCGCCTTCCTGCGCCGGTTTCCTCAGGCCGACATCGACCGGGCCTTCGCCGTGCTGGACCGCGTCGGTCTCCTCGATCATGTGGACAAGAGGGCGGACCAACTCTCCGGCGGCCAGCGCCAGCGCGTCGGCATCGCCCGCGCGCTCGTGCAGGAGCCCGACATCCTGCTGGTGGACGAGCCCACCGCCAGCCTCGATCCCAAGACCTCCCGCCAGATCATGCGCCTGATCGTGGAGGTCTGCGCCGAGCGCCAGCTTGCGGCCATCGTCAATATCCACGACGTGGCGCTGGCGCAGATGTTCGTCCAGCGCATAATCGGCCTCAAGGCCGGGCGCATCGTGTTCGACGGCCCGCCGGACGCGCTCGACACCGCCGCCCTCACCGCCATCTATGGCGAAGAAGACTGGTCGCGCACCATCCGCGAGGCGGAGGACGATGCGGTGGAAGAAGCTGCCGCCCAGGATGCCGCTCGCCTCGTGCGCGCACAGGCGACGCCCGCCGCCGTGGCGAGGGCGTTGTGAGCGCCAATCCTGCCCCCGCGCGCCGCTGGCGCCCTTCACCGTTTATCGCCAATCCCTGGCTGCGCTACGCCCTGCTCGCTGGGGCGGCGCTCTATCTGGCGCTGGCGCTGGGCAGCATCGAGGTCAATTGGGCCCGCCTCTCGGACGGCTGGGCGCGCGGCCTGCGCTTCGTGTCGGGCTTCCTGGAACCCAATTTCTCGCGGCGTTGGGACGATATCGTCCAGGGCATGATCGAAAGCCTGACCATGACGGTCACCTCCACCGTGATGGGCATCGCCATTTCAGTGCCCATCGGCATCGGCGCCGCGCGCAACGTGGTGCCGCGCCCGGTCTATTTCATGTGTCGCGCCATCATCGCCGTGTCGCGGTCCCTGCAAGAAATCATCGTCGCCATATTGCTGGTGGCCATGGTGGGCTTCGGCCCGTTCGCCGGCTTCCTCACCTTGTCCTTCGCCACCATCGGCTTCCTCTCCAAGCTGCTGGCGGAGGACATCGAGGACATCGACCCCGCCCCGGTGGAGGCGATCCGCGCCACCGGAGCGCCCTGGCCGTCGCTCATCGCCTTCGGCGTGCTGCCGCAGGTGGCGCCGCGGCTGTTGGGGCTTTCGCTCTACCGGCTCGACATCAATTTCCGCGAATCCGCCGTGGTCGGCATCGTCGGTGCCGGCGGCATCGGCGCCACGCTGAACACCGCCATCGACCGCTACGAATTCGACAGCGCCGCGGCCATCCTCATCCTCATCATCGCCATCGTCATGGCGAGTGAATATATCTCCGGCCTTGTGCGCGGGCGGGTGAAATAATGCCCGTCACAGCCCTTCCCGAAGGCCGCAGATCCTGGCAGCGCCGCACCCCGCGGGGACAGATCGCCGTGTGGTTCGGCTGGCTTCTCGCCGTGGCCTTTACCGTGTTCTGCTGGCGGGTGATGACGCAAGGCACCATCTGGGCCTTCGTCCTGGATGCCCCCACCCAGGCCGCCGACATCGGCGCGCGCATGGTGCCCCCGCGCTGGTCCTATTTTCCATCGCTGCTCAAGCCCTTGTGGGATACGCTGAACATCGCCAC
Organism: Rhizobiales bacterium 24-66-13; assembly: GCA_002257205.1. Taxonomy (GTDB): domain Bacteria; phylum Pseudomonadota; class Alphaproteobacteria; order Rhizobiales; family Xanthobacteraceae; genus NCEH01. The sequence goes on from NCHM01000034.1 coordinate 5,628, forward strand.
CCTCGGCACGCTCGCCGCCATCGTGCTGTCGGTGCCGGTGGCCTTCCTCGCGGCGCGCAACACTACCCCCAGCGCCGCCTTCGTGCGGCCTCTGGCGCTGTTCGGCATCGTCGCCTCGCGCTCCATCAATTCCATCATCTGGGCGCTGCTGCTGGTGGCGATCCTCGGGCCGGGCGTGCTGGCCGGCATCGTCGCCATCGCGCTGCGCTCCATCGGCTTCATCGGCAAGTTGCTCTACGAGGCCATCGAGGAGATCGACGAAGCCCAAGTGGAGGCGATCCGCGCCACCGGCGCCTCGGGCGCGCAGACCCTCGCCTATGGCATCGTGCCGCAGATCATGCCCGCCTTCGCCGGCATCAGCGTGTTCCGCTGGGACATCAACATCCGCGAATCCACCGTGCTCGGCCTGGTCGGCGCAGGAGGGATCGGGCTCAACCTGGAAAGCTCGCTCAATACCCTCGCCTGGCCGCAGGTGACGCTGATCCTCCTCCTCATCCTCGCCACGGTGGTTGCGAGCGAATGGGTATCCGCCAAGGTCCGCCACGCCATCATCTGATCTTCGGAGCCTGAACGATGACCGAGCCCCCCCTTGTCACCATCTGGCACAATCCGGCCTGCGGCACTTCGCGCAACACGCTCGCCATGATCCGCAATGCCGGCATCGAGCCGAGGATCGTCGAATATCTCAAGACGCCGCCTGCGCGGGAAGAGGTCGCCGCCGCCATCGCGGCGGCGGGCCTCACGGTGCGTGCCGCGACCCGCCAGAAGGGCACGCCCTATGACGCGCTCGGCCTCGGCGATCCCACCCTCTCCGACGACGCCTTGCTCGATGCCATGATGGCCCACCCCATCCTCATCAACCGGCCGTTCGTGTTCACGCCCCTCGGCGTGCGGCTGTGCCGGCCATCGGAACGGGTCCTGGACATCCTGCCCACGCCGCAGAAGGGGCCGTTCACGAAGGAAGATGGAGAGCTGGTGATCGATGCCGACGGCCGGCGCGTTCGCTGAAGCGCGGGTCCCTTCAAAGCAGACCTTGATGGCCACGCGTTGATGATCAGTGCACCGCCCACCAAACGGTCGCCCGTGCGGGAAGTCATCCTGACGCCCGACGCTCGGTATTAAGTTGCAACTCAGTCGCACTTGCAAATGTGCTGTACATTCCGTAGTGATGCAATTGCAATTCATTCTCAATAAGGAATCAGCCATGCTTGACGGGGCAAGGCGGTCATTTCTGGCCGGAATGATGGGAGCGGCCTTCTCGGTCGTGCTGACCATGGCGCCGGCCGCCGCCCAGGAGAAATTCAAGGCCGTCACGACCTTCACGGTCATCGCTGACATCGCCAAGAACGTCGCCGGCGATGCGGCGATCGTGGAGTCGATCACCAAGCCGGGTGCAGAGATCCACAATTACCAGCCGACGCCGGGCGACATTCAGCGGGCGCAGGGTGCGCAGTTGATCCTCAGGAACGGCCTCAATCTTGAGCTCTGGTTCGAGAAGTTCTTCCAGAATTTGAAGAACGTGCCGGGTGTCGTGGTATCGGAAGGTGTCGATCCGATGGGCATCGCCGAGGGCCCCTATACCGGTAAGCCCAACCCGCACGCCTGGATGTCGCCGCAAGCGGCGCTGATCTATGTCGACAACATCCGCGACGCCTTCATGAGGTATGATCCCAAGAACGCCGAGACTTACAAGGCCAATGCCGAGACCTACAAGGCCAAGATCCGATCTGTCATCGATCCGATCAAGGCGGAGCTCGCCAGGGTTCCGGAAGAGAAGCGCTGGCTGGTGTCGAGCGAGGGGGCGTTTTCCTATCTCGCTCGCGATTTTGGACTGAAAGAACTCTACCTCTGGCCGATCAACGCCGACCAGCAAGGCACGCCGCAGCAGGTTCGCAAGGTGATCGACGCGGTTCGCAAGAACAAGATCGCCGTTATCTTCTCTGAAAGCACGATCTCGGCGGCGCCGGCCAAGCAGGTGGCGCGTGAGACGGGCGCCAAGTATGGCGGTGTGCTCTATGTCGACTCGCTGACCGAAGCTGACGGCGCGGTGCCCACCTATATCGACATGCTCCGCGTCACATCGGACACGATCGCAAAGGGGCTATCACAGTGACGGCGCCCGTAACAGGCCTCGGTCGCCCCGCATCTCCGGATGCGGGGTCAGGCATTGCGGTGAAAGGTGCGACCGTCACCTACCGCAACGGCCACACCGCACTGCGGGACGCGAGCTTCCAGATCCCGACGGGCACGATCGCAGCACTTGTCGGGGTCAACGGCTCCGGCAAGTCGACTCTATTCAAGGCGATCATGGGCTTCGTCCGGCTGGCTAAGGGCGAGATCCGGGTCCTCGGCATGCCGGTCGAGGAGGCATTGCGTAAGAACCTCGTCGCCTATGTCCCGCAGGCCGAAGAAGTCGACTGGAATTTTCCGGTTCTGGTCGAGGACGTCGTGATGATGGGCCGTTATGGCCACATGGGCATGATGCGCCTACCGAAGGCGGCAGACCACGATGCGGTCTCGAAGGCGCTCGCCCGCGTCAACATGAGCGAATTCCGCAAGCGTCAGATCGGCGAGCTTTCCGGCGGCCAGAAAAAGCGGGTCTTCCTCGCCCGGGCGCTGGCTCAGGACGGCCGCGTCATCCTGCTCGACGAGCCCTTCACCGGCGTCGACGTCAAGACCGAGGATCAGATCATTAAACTGCTTCGTGAACTGCGTGACGAAGGCCGTGTGATGCTGGTCTCGACGCACAATCTCGGCTCCGTGCCCGAGTTCTGTGATCGGACGATCCTGATCAAGGGCACGGTGCTCGCTTATGGCCCGACGGTCGAGACCTTCACGCAAGCGAACCTCGAGCAGACGTTCGGCGGCGTGCTGCGTCACTTCGTTCTGAACGAAGCCGATGGCGGCAAGCCGCACGCGATCGGCGTCATTACCGATGATGAACGTCCGCTGGTGCTACAGGACGGCAAGGCAGCCATACGAAAGCCGGAACAGGGTAACGGAGGCCGGGAATGATGACCGTCCTCCTCGAACCCTTCACCTATGACTACATGCTGAACGCCATGTGGGTTTCCGCGCTGGTTGGCGGTGTCTGCGCGTTCCTGTCCTGCTATCTCATGCTCAAAGGCTGGTCGCTGATCGGCGATGCGCTCTCCCACTCGATCGTGCCGGGCGTTGCCGGCGCCTATATGCTGGGCTTGCCGTTCTCGATTGGCGCCTTCTTCTCGGGCAGCCTGGCTGCCGCCGCGATGCTCTTCCTCAATCACCGCACCAAGCTGAAGGAGGATGCGATCATCGGCCTGATCTTCTCGGCCTTCTTCGGGCTCGGCCTGTTCATGGTCTCGATCTCTCCGACCTCGGTGAACATTCAGACCATCGTGCTCGGCAATATCCTGGCAATTACGCCCGGCGATACGATCCAGCTCGCGATCATCGGCTTCGTCTCACTCGCCATCCTGCTGGTGAAGTGGAAAGACCTGATGGTCGTCTTCTTCGACGAAAGTCATGCGCGCTCGATCGGCCTCAATCCGACCGCCCTCAAGATCATGTTCTTCACGCTGCTGTCTGCCTCGACGGTGGCTGCGCTCCAGACGGTCGGCGCCTTTCTCGTCATATGCATGGTCGTCACGCCCGGCGCGACCGCGTATCTGCTGACCGACCGCTTTCCGCGGCTGCTGGCCGTCGCGGTGGCGATCGGGGCGATCACCAGCTTCACCGGAGCCTATGCAAGCTACTTCCTCGACGGCGCCACCGGCGGCATCATCGTTTGCCTCCAGACGCTGATCTTCCTGATCGCGTTCCTGTTCGCTCCCAAGCACGGAATGCTGGCCGCCCGCCGCCGCGCCGCGCAGGCACTGGAGGCAGGGCTATGAGTTTTGTTAACACGCTTCTCACCCCTTTCCAGTTCGACTTCATGATCAATGCGCTCGTGATCTCGGTGCTGGTCGCGATCCCGATGGCGCTCTTGTCCTGCTTCCTTGTTCTCAAGGGTTGGTCGCTGATGGGCGACGCCATCTCGCACGCAGTGTTTCCCGGCGTGGTGATCGCCTATATCGTCGGGTTTCCTTATGCGATCGGCGCCTTCGTCGCCGGGATGCTCTGCGCCATCGCCACGGGCTTCCTGAAAGACAACAGCCGCATCAAGCAGGACACCGTGATGGGGATCGTGTTCTCCGGCATGTTCGGCTTCGGCCTCGTTCTCTACGTGAAAATCCAGTCGGACGTGCATCTCGACCACATCCTGTTCGGCGACATGCTCGGCGTGTCCTGGCGCGACATCGGCGAGTCCGCCCTCATTGCCATGATCACGGCTGGCATCATCGGCATTAAGTGGAAGGACTTTCTGCTGCACGCCTTCGATCCGGCGCAGGCCAGGGCGGTGGGCTTGCGCGTCGACTTGCTGCATTATGGTCTGCTCTGCCTGATCTCGCTGACCATCGTCGGGGCGCTGCAGGCTGTCGGCATCATCCTGGCCATCGCTATGCTGATCGCGCCAGGCGCCATCGCTTTCCTTCTTGCCCGGCAGTTCAGCACAATGCTGATCCTCTCCGTCGTCTTTGCGGCAGTCGGCTCGTTCCTCGGCGTCTATCTGTCGTTTTTCATCGACAGCGCACCGGCACCAACCATCGTGCTTCTGCTCTCCTTCACCTTCGTGCTGGCGTTCATCCACGCCACCCGCAAAGCCGCAAGGATCGCGGCGCAGGCAGCGGTCTGACGACACCGCTGAGATCAGGGAGCTGCGCTGTCGTTCATTGTCGGCGCCTTGGTCACACTCCCTGCGCCCCTGTGCCATATTACGGACTGCCGGCCGTTGCCGTAACGGCACTCAGGCTTGTGCCACGTTTTGGCTGGGAAAGCCCCGCGGACGCGCGGCGGCAATGATCGTGGTGGCAAGGGATGGCAGGCTGCAGATGAGGAAATCCGAATCATCTGCCCCCAGCCGCAAAGCGGACGCGAATCAACCGGGATCTATGCGTGTCGTGCCCACGGACGAACTGGCGCCTATGGCATGGCACGCCAAGAGTGTGGAAGACGTCGTTGAATACCTGTCATCCGGCCCGCAGGGCCTCGACGGCGAAGAGGCCACGCGCAGGCTTTCCATCCACGGCCTCAATCGGCTTCCCAAGGCGCGCCGTCGCAGCGCGCTTGCGCGCTTTCTCGGGCAATTCCACAATGTTCTGATCTACATGCTGCTCGCCGCGGCGGCAGTAACGCTCCTGCTCGGCCACCTTACCGACAGCCTGGTGATCGGCGGCGTCGTGTTGGTGAATGCCGTCGTGGGCTTCGTCCAGGAAGGACGGGCGGAGCGGTCCATCGAGGCCATCCGGGCAATGATGGATCCGCATGCCAGCATCATACGGTCCGGCCACCGCCTGTCGGTCGCGGCTGAAAATGTGGTTCCGGGCGATATCGTGCTGCTCGAGGCCGGCGAGCGCGTGCCGGCGGACCTGCGGCTGCTGCGCGCGCACAGTCTCACCATCGATGAGGCCTTGCTGACCGGAGAATCGGTGCCGGCGACCAAACAGGTAGACCCGGTTTCCGCCGAGGCCCCCCTGGGGGACCGCGCGTCGATGGCTTATTCGGCGTCCCTCGTCGCCGCCGGTCACGGTATCGGCGTCGCTGTGGCGACCGGCCGTGCGACCGAACTCGGGCGCATCAGCGCCATGATCGGCGCCGTGGAAAGCCTTGCAACGCCGCTCACGCGCGCCATGGATCGGTTCGCCCGGCAGGTCTCGGCGGCCATTCTCGGCATATCGGCCCTGGTATTCGCCATCGCCGTCCTGTGGCGGGACTACACCCCGGACAATGCGCTGATGGTGGTGGTCGGACTCGCAGTGGCCGCCATTCCCGAGGGCCTTCCGGCAGTCATGACCATCGCGCTCGCGGTGGGCGTGCGCCGCATGGCACGGCGCAACGCCATCATACGCAGTCTCCCAGCGGTGGAGACGCTTGGGGCCGTCTCGGTGATCTGCTCCGACAAGACCGGCACACTGACCCGCAACGAGATGACGGTGCGCAGCCTTTATACCGCGGATGGTGCGGTGGCGGTGGTGGGCGTCGGCTATGCCGCGCAGGGCGATTTCAAACGCGATGGGGTGCACCTCGAGCCCGCCGCCGACCCGGTCCTCGCCGAGCTGCTGCGTGCCGCCGTGCTGTGTAACGACGCGCAACTCACTATGCGCGACGACGCATCAACCGTCGTTGGGGACCCGATGGAGGGGGCTCTTCTGGTTCTTGCGGTGAAGGGCGGGCTCGATCCCGCCCGTGCGTATGCCGACCATCCGAGGCGTGACGAGATTCCCTTCGACGCCCGCCATCGATACATGGCGAGCCTCAACAAGACGGACGGCGGGCTGATCGTCTACATCAAGGGCGCGCCGGAGCGCATTCTCGACATGTGCATCGACGTGGCCGCTGCGGCGGGGCCCCAGCCGCTGGACCGGGCGACCTGGGATGCGGCGACGCGGCGTGCTGCCACCGAGGGGCAGCGTGTCATCGCGCTCGCCTGTCGACCTGTGGCGGATTCCGAGGATCGGCTGTCGCCGGGGCGGGTGGAGGAGGGACTGACCCTCCTCGGGCTCGTCGGCCTCATCGATCCAGCCCGGCCGGAGGCGGAGGCGGCGGTGCGGGAATGCCGGGCGGCCGGCATCGCCCTCAAGATGATTACCGGCGACCATGCGGAGACCGCCCGCGCTATCGCTGCCCATCTCGCGCTGGCGGATGATCCCAAGGTGATCACTGGCGCCGAGCTCGACCAGATGGACGACGACACGCTGCGGACCACGGCCGCCGCGACGACGGTATTTGCCCGCACCTCACCCGAGCACAAGCTGCGCCTCGTCAGCGCCCTTCAGGCGGACGGGTCGGTCGTCGCCATGACCGGCGACGGAGTTAACGACGCCCCGGCCCTCAAGCAGGCCGATATCGGCGTCGCCATGGGCGGCAAGGGCACGGAGGCGGCCAAGGAAGCCAGTGAGATGGTGCTGGCAGACGACAATTTCGCGACCATCGTCGCCGCCGTGCGTGAAGGCCGGACGGTCTATGACAATCTTACCAAGGTGCTCGCCTGGACCTTGCCCACCAATGGGGGCGAAGCCCTCACCATCGTCTTCGCGGTGCTGTTCGGCCTGGCGCTGCCGGTGACGCCGATTCAGATCCTCTGGGTCAACATGGTCACCGCCGTGGCGCTGGGCCTCACCTTGGCATTCGAGCCCACTGAGCCCGGTACTATGCGCCGCTCGCCGCGTCCGGCACGAGCCCCGCTCCTGTCCGGCAGGCTCTTATGGCAGATCGCATTCGTATCGGCGCTGATGGCGGCGGGTGCCCTCGGTGTTCATGCGATCGCCGAAGCCTGGGGACGGGATGCCGAGACGGCCCGCACCATGGCCGTGAACACGCTCGTCGCCATGGAGGTGTTCTATCTTTTCTCCGTCCGCTTCATCCACGGCACATCCCTGACGTTTCAGGGCCTGCTGGGGACGCCGGCCGTGCTGCTCGGACTGGTCGGCGTGATCGCCGCCCAAATCGCCTTCACCTACCTGGCGCCAATGCAGGCCATCTTCGCGACGCGGCCCCTCGGCGTTTCCGACCTCGGTGTAACTGTCGGTGCCGGAGTGGTGCTGCTCCTTGTGGTAGAAACGGAAAAACGCTTGTTCAAACTTGGCAGCCATGTCCGTCGCCCCTCAGTCCACAAAAGCGGTCCACGGAGGAAATCAGAATGATGAAGAGCGCATTGCTCCTGCTCGGCGAGAGTCCTTCCAGCATCGCCGCCAGCGCTTACGCCCGGCGGCTCGTCAAGAGCAAGACGGCGCATCTGACGGGTCTTGCGGGTAGCGACCTCACCTTCATCCAAGCGCCTATGCCCGGGACCATTGGCGGGGCGGCTTATCACGCGCAGATGGAAACCGGCCTCAAGGCCGAAGCAGAGAAAACGCGCCAACGGCTTGAGGAAACCTTCCGTCGAGATTGCGTTGCCGATGGGCTCGCACTCGCAAGCCTCAGTTTTGCGGGCGACCCCTTTGAGCAGATCACTGCCGCCAGCGCCACCTGCGACCTCGTGATTGCCGGCCACGACGTCACCTTTAGAGGCGTGAAGTCGGAGGCCAACTCGCAGACGCTGACACAGCTCCTGTCCGCAACGCCGCGGCCAGTCCTCATCTGCCCGGATACCTTCCGATCCGAAGGCGACGTGATGATCGCCTATGACGGCAGCCTGCCGGCCATGCGGGCGCTGCAGCTTTTCGCCCTCTGCGGCGGTTGGGCGGACAGGCATGTCCATGTCTTGAGCGTGGACACGCAGTTGGAGACGGCCGAGCGGCTCGCCGACGATGCGGCCGCCTATCTGCGGCTCCACGGCTATGACGTCACCCTTTGTCCTATAGGTTCGTTCGAGGCGCCATCCGAGGTGATTCAGGCCTATGCGGCACGCAGCGACATCGAAGTCCTGGTGATGGGAGCCTATGGCCGTCGCGGACTGAAGGAGTTCTTCTTCGGCTCCACCACCCAGAGCATCATCGGCGCGCCGAGATCCTGCATCTTCGTCTATCATTAGCGATGCGGTTGCCCGGGTGCGGGTTTTGGCGCGGAGGAATGATCGGGAGCGCTGCGAGCGTATTAGGTCGCCACGTTCCATCGGAGTTCAAGCCGTCAGGGCTCAAGCCGCCGGGGCTCAAGGAGCCTCATCCACCTGGCCCAAGCCAGGCGTGACGAGGCGTCCGGCCGTGACTTTGCTTTTCGTTATCCTCATTCCGCTCCTCGGGGCTCTCATTCCGCCTCTGGTGATCCGCTCCGGGCGCAATGCCTGCGCCGCGGCGACCGGTGGCGTGACGCTGCTCGCCCTCGCTTTACTCATGTCCGATGCGCCGGCGGTGTTCTCGGGCGCGGTCCCGAGGCCGGGTTGGCCTGGGTTGTTGCGGTGACCTGCTCTGGTCAGCGCTTGCGGAAGCAAAAAAGCCGCCCGTTGGGGGCGGCTGATCTGCGCGATTTTGTATCGCAATTTGAGATGGTTGCGGGGCACACAACCATCTCAAATTGCTGTTTCGAGCCGCAGCGTAGTGACGTGCTGCGCATTTTCCTGGATTCCCGGCATCGCGCGGCCCAGCGCCAACAGGCCGACCCGCACGCGCTCAACGAAGACGTTTTCGCGCATGAACGGGACGAGGACGGCCAGGTGGTGCCTCCTATATTGCAGCTCGACAGGTTCGCACCGCAGGTGGCGAGCCTCTTCGACACCATTTCCGCGAAGGCGGCGCTCGTCGCCGCTGGGTGAAGCCTATGATAGATGGGGCTGAATATTATTTATTATCAATGAATTATAAGGCGTCCCCGGGCCGTTTTCGTGCCCGCGCGGCAACTCCCCTGCCCTGGCGCCGAGCCGTCACACGGCTCGCATCGACGCGCCACCCAACGCGGCATCGCAGACATAATCAATCAGGAAAGAGCCGCGACGGCCGTCGCTCCAGCGTTGCGAATTTCCTCCACGAGCCAACGCAGCCCAGGGTCTCCGTCGTCGCGCATGTGCCAGACGATGTCGATTTGCGCCGCGCCTCGCTCCAGCGCGAGGTCCAACAGGACCAGCCCGCCACCCGCCACCGCCTCGCGCGCGAAGCGGTACGGGAGGGACGCCACATAGTTCGAGACGCGCAGTACCGGCGGCACGGCGGAAAAATAAGGCACCGTCACGGCCACCCGCGCTGCGGCCTCCCGACCGCGGCGCGTATCCATGAGGGTCTGCTCCATGCGGATGCGACGCACCATCCCACGGTCCTCGACAAATCCATCGCCGCGTTCCGGCGCGGTACCGGTGAACTCGACGACGATATGTGGAAACGCCAGAAGGCGTTCGGACGTGACCTCGCCTTCGGTCAAGGGATGGCCCGTACGCACCACGATGGCTCCACGCTCCTCGACGAACGGCGCGCGCCGCAGGAAGCCGGGCAACTTGTCGAACCAACCGATGACGAGGTCGAGGGTCCGGGTTTCAAGCTGGCGCGCGAGGTCGAGGCGGCTGACAGGGAATATCTGAAGGTCCACCTGCGGCGCCGTCGCGCTCAGCCGTTGCACCAGATGCGGCAATGCATAGATGGCAAAGAAATCAGAGGCGGCAATCCGAAAGCAGCGCGGCGATTTGGCCGGATCGAAGGAGACCGCCATCAGAGCGGCTTCGAATTGCTGCAGGCCCTTGTTCACGCGCCCGGACAGTTCCATCGCGCGCGGCGTGGGCTGCAGGCCGGTGTCGCTCCGAACGAAAAGATCGTCTTGGAGCATCTGGCGCAGCCGGGCCAAGGCATGGCTCACGGCGGACGGGCTGAGCGAGAGTTCCGCGGCGGCGCGCGCCACGCTCCGGTGCTTCATGATAGCGGCGAACACATGGAAAAGGTTCAGGTCAATCTGACGACTGATCTTCATGTTCGCCCGACCTTTCGCGACCCCTGGCATACCTCCTAGCAATATTTGCCAAAAGCGGGAAACGATGTTTCGCCCCGAAACAGACAATGCACCATATTCAGCAGCCCAACTGAAGAGTCATCAGTTGCAGGGAGGCGCTGTCGACAGCATCGTTGTCGCGCACGCGCCTGCCGCCATGGTCCGGGAGCGGCTCGCACGAGGATATGTCGCGCGGCAGCCCGCTGAAGCCTTTCGCGAGATTTCATGAATGACAACCGAACCAATCCCTCTCAGATCGCTCCAGAGGTCTGCGATGATGACGCGCGTCGGCCCCGACCGTCGATAGAGACCATGGCGCAATGATGGAATCGGTTGAGTCCGCCATCGAACTTTATCCATGGCTCGACAGCGTGATGATGCTATTCGTCCTGCTCGTGACCGCCTTTGTAGCGCAGATCGTCTTCAAGCGGGTCCTGCTGGACGCCGCCGAACGCGTTCTGGGACAGACATCGTTCGGCCGCGATGGGGCGGCGACCCGCGGTCGCGTGGTCCGGCGACTGGCCAGCATCTTGCCCGCAATCGTGATCTCGGCGGGCATCGGGCTGGTCCGGGACCTGCCCGCCTCCGTCGTGAGCGTGGTCACCAACGTCTCGCACGCGTTCATCGTCCTGACGGTGGCGATGACGCTCGCCGCCGTCCTCGACCGGGCGGACCAACTCTATCATCGACGCCCCGAGACCCACTCAAGGCCCATCCGTGGCTATTTCCAGATCGCCACGATCGCGATCTATGCGGTCGCCGCGATCTTGATGATCGCGATCCTGATCGACCGCTCTCCGGTCATCCTGCTGTCGGGCCTTGGGGCCATGGCGGCGGTGCTCATCCTGGTGTTTCAGGATACGCTTCTCTCCTTCGTCGCCAGCATCCTGATCTCGTCGGGCGACATGGTTCGCGTGGGCGACTGGATCGAGATCCCCAGTCTGAACGCCGACGGCGACGTGGTCGACATCTCGCTCCATACGATCCGCGTCCAGAACTTCGATAAGACCATCACCGCCATTCCGATCCGGAAGCTGGTGACGGATTCCTTCAAGAACTGGCGTGGCATGGAGGAAGCGGGCGGGCGCCGCATCAAACGCGCCATCTATCTCGACCAAACCAGCATCGGCTTCCTGGCACCGGAGGCGATCGAGAAGCTGAGTTGCTTCCAGCATCTAGAGCCCTACATGCTGCGCAAGCTGGAGGAACTCAGGGATTGGAACGAGCGGCTGGGAGAGGCGGGCCGCATCAGCGCAAACACGCGCCGCATCACCAATTCGGGGACATTGCGCGCCTATCTGACCGCCTATCTGCGCGCCCATCCCTCGATCCGCCAGGACATGACACTCCTGATAAGGCAGTTGCAGCCCGGGCCGGAAGGACTGCCCATCGAGATCTACTGCTTCACCAACACGACCGACTGGAGCACCTACGAAGCCGTACAGGCCGACATTTTCGACCATGTCTTCGCCCTGCTTCCGGAATTCGACTTGGCCGTGTTCCAGAAACCGAGCGGAGCGGATCTCTGGAACTGGCGGCATCGGGAGGGCCCCGCATCTTCTGCTCCCTCGCACCGGCCGTCGGCGCGAGCCTGACACCGCCCCCGCATGACGGGTGCTGCATGGCATGCAGGTGTCTTGCTGAAGAATGATCATTTGCCGCCACCTCCACAGGCACGGCATCTCTAGGCCGGGGCGGCGGCTTTCACCTGCGGGCGCAGGCGATGAAACGGACCAGGTTCGTCGGCGGCTCCTGCGCGCCGCGAACACTGGGGGCCTTGGGGGCTATCATGGGAATTATCATTGCGCGTGTGATTCTGGCGGCGGCCGCCACCAGCTTTGGCGCGGCCACTGCGCTCGCGGGCAACGATCCGGTGATCGATGTGATCGGTCAATCCTCCTGCAGCTATGATTCTTCCTCTGTCACCTATACCTGCACCGCTAGCAACGCG
>NCHM01000606.1 GCA_002257205.1 Rhizobiales bacterium 24-66-13
GACCTGCTCCAGGCGCTCGGCTGCGGAACGCTCGCCCAATATCGCGAAGCGGACCTGCGCTATGAGAAGGTGGTCATCATGACCGACGCCGACGTGGACGGGGCGCACATCGCCTCGCTTCTCGTCACCTTCTTCTATCGCCAGATCCCGAAGCTGATCGAGGAGGGCCATCTGTTCCTGGCCGTGCCGCCGCTCTACCGCATCACCCAGGGCGCGAAAACGCTCTATGCCCGCGACGATGCCCACAAGGACCTTCTGATGAAGAAGGAATTCTCCGGCCGCGGCAAGGTCGATATTGGCCGCTTCAAAGGTCTCGGCGAGATGATGCCGGCGCAGTTGAAGGAAACCACCATGAGTCCGCGCACGCGCACCATGCTGCGCGTCACCATCGAAACGGCGGCTCAGGCCGATACGGCGGATCTCGTGGAGCGCCTCATGGGCAATAAGCCGGAGGCGCGCTTCGCCTTCATCTCCGAGCGCGCCGCGTTCGCCGGCGAGGATCTGCTGGATATCTGACGCGTCCGCCCTCAGGCGGAGGGATCGACCGGCGCCGGCTCGGACGCCGCAGGCGTGAGGCGACGCGGCAGGCGCGAGGCGGGAAAGGCCAGCGCGATCAGGCAAACGCCCGCGCCGGCGAACAATTCCACCGGCCCGATGAGGCCAATGAGCTGCGCCGCCAGCAAAGCCCCAAGCGCCTGGCCGGAAAAGAAGAAGGTCGCATAAAGCGAAACCGCCGAGCCGCGCGCGGCCGGCACCAGCTCGGTCGCCATGATCTGCAAGGTGTTGTGGATCATATAGAAGCCGAAGCCGAGCACGCCGAACAAAGCCAGCATCAGGCCAAGCGAAGGCACCAGCGCGATGGCGATCAGGCACACGCCGGCCACCGTCGCGCCAAGCCCAGCCATGCCGGACAAGCCGAGTCGACGCACCAGAACCGCCACGAGGAAGGTGTAGATCACGCCGCCCACGCCGAACATGCCGAGCGCGAACCCCGCCTCCACCGCATCGCCCAGCGCGCGGCCGACCATATGGGCGGCGACGAACGGGAACACGCCGAAGATCAGCGCCCCCTCGATGGCAGCGACCAGGAACAGGCGGATCGAGAGCGGATTGCTAAACACCACGCGATAGCGCGCCAGCGCCCCGCGCAGGGACGGGCGCTGCGGGATGGCGGTCTCGCGAAGAAAGAACATCGCGCCAAGCGCCGCGGTGCCCGCCACCGCCGCCGTGCACCAGAACACGGCGCGCCATCCGATCAGGGTCGAGATCATGCCCGAGGCCATGGCGCCGCCGAGCTGGCCCAGCACGATGGCCATGAGCAGGCGGCCGAGCGCCTGAGGGCGCTGCTGCATGGTCACGCGATCCCCCACGGTCGCCAGCGCCACGGGTATCACCCCGCCGGCCCACCCGCCGGAAAAGATGCGTCCCGCCAGCAGTGCGTCATGGCTTGGCGCCAACGCGCAGCCGATCAGCCCGAGGCAGAGCATGGACAGCGTCACGCGGATCAGCCGCACCCTGCCCACGGCGTCGCCGATAGGGCCGAACACCAATTGCATGGCCGCGTACGGCAGCGAAAAGGCGCTGGCGAGCAATGCCGCGCGTTGCAGCGTGACGGCAAGGTCCGCGGCCAGCAGATTCAGCATGGGGTCCACCGCGCGCATCGAGAACGCGCTGGCGAACCCGGCGAGACCGAGAACCAGGAGAAAGGGCATGTCGGCACTGCCGGACGGAGGCGGGACGCCGACCGGAAACAGGCGGGCGCGGGCGGCTTCCTTGAATGTCATTCCGCAAGGGGTCAAGGGCGCTGCCGCATGGCGCTGCCGGCTGCAATTCGCCACGCGCATGGCAGGTTCAATGACAAGCATTGACACAGCGCACAAAATCCTTACTTTACAACGTGTCGTCCGATTATTTCGAATCCAAGCGCGCCGAGCGACGACCGCTCGCCCAGCCCCGTA
>NCHM01000607.1 GCA_002257205.1 Rhizobiales bacterium 24-66-13
CTCGCCTTCGAGACCCTGCTGGGCATGAAGGAAGACATTCCCGAGGAAGTGGACGAGACCGAGATCGTCAAGCGCTTCATCAAGTCGGTGGACAAGGGATTGCTGAAGGTGATGTCCAAGATGGGCATCTCCACCTATCAATCCTATTGCGGCGCGCAGATCTTCGACGCCGTCGGCCTCTCCTCCGAGCTGGTGGCGAAGTATTTCTTCGGCACCGCCACCACCATCGAGGGCGTGGGCCTCTCCGAGGTGGCGGAAGAGACCGTGCGCCGGCACAAGCTCGCCTTCTCCGACGCGCCGGTCTACCGGCTCGCGCTCGACGTGGGCGGGGAATATGCCTATCGCATCCGCGGCGAGGAGCATGCTTGGTCGCCCGACAGCGTCGCCACCCTCCAGCATGCCGTGCGCGGCAATGCGCAGGATCATTACCGCGCCTTCGCCAAGATGATGAACGCGCCGGCGGACGGCCAGCCGCTTACCATCCGCTCGCTGTTCCGCCTGCGCGATGCGGGCGAGATCGGTAATGCGCCGGTGGACCTGGCCGATGTCGAGCCGGCGGCCGAGATCGTCAAGCGCTTCTCCACGGGCGCCATGTCGTTCGGCTCCATCTCGCGCGAGGCGCACACCACGCTCGCCATCGCCATGAACCGGATCGGCGGCAAGTCGAATACCGGCGAGGGCGGCGAGGAGGCGGAGCGCTATAAGCCTTTGCCCAACGGCGATTCCATGCGCTCGGCCATCAAGCAGGTGGCCTCGGGCCGGTTCGGCGTGACCACGGAATATCTGGTCAATTCCGACGTCATGCAGATCAAGGTCGCGCAGGGTGCCAAGCCCGGCGAGGGCGGCCAATTGCCCGGCCACAAGGTCGATGCGGTGATCGCCAAGGTGCGCCACTCCACCCCCGGCGTCGGCCTCATCTCGCCGCCGCCGCACCACGATATCTATTCCATCGAGGATCTGGCGCAGCTCATCTATGACCTGAAGAACGTCAATCCGGCGGCGGACGTCTCGGTGAAGTTGGTGTCGGAAGTGGGCGTGGGCACAGTCGCGGCGGGCGTCGCCAAGGCGCGCGCCGACCACATCACCATTTCCGGCTTCGAGGGCGGCACGGGCGCATCCCCGCTCACCGCCATCAAGCACGCCGGCTCGCCGTGGGAGATCGGCCTTGCCGAGACCCAGCAGACCCTGGTGGCGAACCGGCTGCGCGGCCGCATCGTGTTGCAGGTGGACGGCGGGCTGCGCACCGGCCGCGATGCCGTCATCGGCGCGCTGCTGGGAGCCGACGAGTTCGGCTTCTCCACCGCGCCCCTGATCGCGGCGGGCTGCATCATGATGCGCAAGTGCCATCTGAACACCTGCCCGGTGGGCGTGGCGACCCAGGACCCGGTGCTGCGCAAGCGCTTCAAGGGCACGCCCGAGCACGTGATCAATTATTTCTTCTTCATCGCGGAGGAGATGCGCGAGATCATGGCGCAGCTCGGCTTCCGCTCGGTGGAAGAGATGGTGGGCCGGGTGGACGCCTTGGACCGCCAGCCGGCCATCGACCATTGGAAGGCGAACGGGCTCGACTTCTCCCGCATCTTCGCCCAGCCGAACATGCCGGCGGACGTCTCCATCCGCCACAACGAGCGCCAACACCACCCGATCGAGAAGGTGCTCGACCGCACCCTGATCGCCAAGGCCATGCCCGCGCTGGAGCGCGGCGAAAAGGTGGTGATCGACAGCCCGATCCGCAGCGTGGACCGCTCGGTGGGCGCCATGCTCTCGGGCGAGGTGGCCAAGCGCCATGGCGGCGCCGGCCTGCCGGACGACACCATCACGGTGAACCTCTCCGGCACCGCGGGCCAGGCGTTCGGCGCCTTCCTCATGACCGGCGTGACGGTGAACCTCGTGGGCGAAGCGAACGATTACGTAGGCAAGGGCCTCTCGGGCGGCCGCATCGTCGTGCGCC
>NCHM01000608.1 GCA_002257205.1 Rhizobiales bacterium 24-66-13
GAAATGGCGGAGAGGGAGGGATTTGAACCCCCGATACGGTTGCCCGTATGCCGCATTTCGAGTGCGGTGCATTCGACCACTCTGCCACCTCTCCAGCCGGGGCACGGGCGCGCCGCGCCCGTTTGTGGTTCTGCGCTTCTAGCCGAGCCGGGAAACAAGCACAAGACGCCCCGCGCAGCCTTTCCACGTCATCCGATGCCGCGCACCGAACGCCGCGGGAGGCTGCGACCCAGATACGGTGTGCACCTCAGGCCGCGTCGCCGATCGGCCGCGGCTTGCCATTGGCGTCGATGGCGACGAAAGTGAACACTGCTTCCGTCACCTTGCGCGTGTCCTCGCCCTCTCGCGCGCGGCGCCAGGCTTCAACCTCGATGCGCATGGAGGTGCGGCCCACCGACAGGACGTTCGCGAACAGGCTCACCTCGTCGCCCACGAACACCGGGCCGAGAAAGGTGATAGCCTCCACCGCCACTGTGGCGCAGCGGCCGCGGGCGCGGCGCGCGGCGATGTTGCCGGCTGCCAGATCCATCTGCGACATCAGCCAGCCGCCGAAAATATCGCCGCTCGGATTGGTATCCGCCGGCATTGCGATGGTGCGGATGGCGGGCATTCCGTCGGGAATGTCGGCCTGCTTGTCGTGCATGATGGGACCCTTGCGAATCGAACCTAGCTGATCGGGGCGGCGGGCCTGCGCTTGCAGCCCGCCTGGAGATGTTCCAAACGCAGCGTTAAGACACCACGCCGCCGGACGCAAACCGGCACCGCTCCGCGTTTTTGCGCAAGTCCGCGCATTGACAAACCGACCCGGCAAAGGGTACACGAGCCGCTTCGCGTGGGCCTTTGCGCCCATATTCCCAATCGACCGAAAGAAGCCCTCCCTTCGAGGCGGGTGGAACACGAAAGCGAGACAAAGATGTTCGCGGTCATCAAGACGGGCGGCAAGCAGTACCGCGTCGCCCCGCAAGACGTCATCACGGTCGACAAGATCATCGACGCCGAAGCCGGCCAGATCCTGTCGCTTCCCGTGCTCATGCTGGCAGGCGAGACCACCGTGATCGGTGCCCCGCTCGTGGACGGCGCCTCCGTTACCGTGGAAGTGGTCGAGCAGACCCGCGGCGACAAGGTGATCGCGTTCAAGAAGCGTCGCCGGCAGAACTCGCGCCGCAAGCGCGGCTTCCGCGCCGACCTCACCGTCGTGCGCATCACCGAGATTCTCGGAACCGACGGTAAGGCCGTCGTCCCCGCAACCCAAGCTGCGCCGGCCGAACAGGCCTCGGCCGAAGCTTGATCTGAGAACGGAGAGCGCAAATGGCTCATAAGAAAGCAGGCGGTTCGTCCCGCAACGGCCGCGATTCCGACGGCCGTCGCCTTGGCGTGAAGCGCTTCGGCGGCCAGGAAGTCATTCCCGGCAACATTATCGTGCGTCAACGCGGCACCAAATGGCATCCCGGCCTCAACGTCGGCATGGGCAAGGACCATACCTTGTTCGCGCTTATTGAAGGCCGAGTCGAGTTCCGCACCAAAGCCAACGACCGCACGTTTGTATCCGTAGTCGCTACCCCCGCCCTTGAGGCGGCTGAATAACCGGCGAGACCTGAAAATGCAGGATCCCGCCGGTCTCGTCGAACCGGAGGGAGCCTGAACCAGGAAGCTGGGGCTCCGATAAGCCGGGGAGACGGGCACGTCTCCCCGGTTTTCTTTTGCCTTGGCCTGGAGCCCGCCATGACCATCATCGAGACGCCACCCGGAGTTGCCTTACAGGAAAGCTGTATTCCCGTCCTCGAGACCGCGCGGCTGGTGCTGCGCGCGCCCAAGATCGAGGACGTGGACGCCATTGCGGCGCTGGCCAACAGCCGCCGTATCGCGGAAATGACCGCGAACCTGCCCCATCCCTATCGCGCCGCCGACGCCTTGAGCTTCATCGCCAATGCGCCGCAGGGCGAGGA
>NCHM01000609.1 GCA_002257205.1 Rhizobiales bacterium 24-66-13
GGCATGGAGGCGCGGGCGCCGGAGCGCACGGAGACCAGCAGCGGGTTTTCGGCATCGCCGAAGGTGCGGCCGGTGAGCGCGCCCACATGGGCCAGCGCCGCGTCCACGTCTGCCTTCAGCTCGGGGGGATAGGTCTCGTCATGCGCGTAATAATAAGTGCAGACCTCGGTCGGAATGGTGAAGCCGGGAGGAACAGGCAGGCCCAGATTGGCCATTTCGGCAAGGTTCGCGCCCTTGCCGCCAAGGAGGTTCCGCATCTCGGCTTTCCCCTCGGCCTTACCATCGCCGAAGGAGTAGACCCATTTCGTCATCTGGAGATCCCTTAGGGTGACGCGCATTTCAAAGAGCGCGGATGCTTTAGCCCGCTCAGCTCCCGTCATCAACTGCACCCTTCGGCGCAGCTGATCATTTTGCCTTTCAATGCGGCATCAATCCGAGAATTCCGATTGCGATCAGATAGATCGCCACGACCATATTGAGCAGGCGGGGAAACAGCAAAATCAGGACGCCGGCCACCAGGGCGACGATCGGCTGGAGAGCAACGATACTCAGGGTCATGTTCGCACCTCGTTCGCGCGCCGCCGCATCGGCAGCGCTCGCGCTAGAAAGACCAGAACCCGGCACCTTGTTCCACCCCTGCTTTCGCATCGCAGCAAATGGCGGACGCCGCGTCACGCCGGTGTGAAGGCCGGCGGATTGCGGAGCGGGCCCTTGTGTGCGGTCATCAGGGGTCCGAACCGGCGAAGGGGGCGAGATCCATGCGGCAGATGGTGGCGCTTTTCGGAGCCATTGCGCTCTTCGCCTTCCCCATGGGCAATTCGGCGCGCGCCGCCGAGCCGCCGGAAAAATGCCCCCGCATGGTGGCGCAGGATCAGCCGCGGCCCCTCACGCCGCGCGTGTGGCGCGCCGCCTTCCGGCCGGCGGTGGACGCAAAGACCGTGGGCGCAAAGTCGGCGGACGCGCAACCTTCGGACGCGGGGCGCCAGGTGCGCCTCACCTTCGTCGGCCATTCCACCTTCCTGATCGAAAGCCCGGCGGGCGTCACCATCGCCACCGACTATAATGATTATGTCCGCCCCGACATCGTGCCGATGATCGCCACCATGAACCGGGCGCACGACACCCATTACACCGACCATCCCGACCCCGGCATCGCTTATGTCCTGCGCGGCTGGGGCGAGAACGGCCAGCCGGCGCAGCACGATTTGACGGTCGAGGATGTGTGGATCCGCAACGTGCCGACCAATATCCGGCGCGGCGCGGGCACGGATTATGAGGCCAATTCCATGTTCGTGTTCGAGGTGGCGGGCGTGTGCATCGCCCATCTCGGGCATCTGCACCATGTGCTGACACAAGACCATATCGAGGCGCTGGGGCGCATCGACGTGGTTCTGGCGCCGGTGGACGGCTCCTATACGCTCGATATCGACGGCATGCGGGAGACGCTCAAGGCCATCAACGCGCCGCTGGTCATCCCCATGCATTATTTCAGCGCATGGGGATTGGACCGCTTTCTCTCGCGGCTGGGGGAGGAATATGCGGTGGTCCGCCAGACCTCGCCCACCGTAATGCTCGCGCGCGAGACGCTCCCCACCAAGCCCACCGTGCTGGTTCTGCCGGGGCGCTGAGCGAGAAAGCGGTGTGGAGCGAAAGGGCCGCGCCGCCTCACAGCACCAGCGCCGCCTCGCTCTGCAGCACCGCTTCGCCGCCGGAGACCACCGCCGCCTCCAGGCCCAGCGCCTGCGGGCACAGATCCTCGGCGAAGAAGCGCGCCACCAGCACCCGCCGGGCATGGCGCGGATCGCTCTCGCCGGCCGCAATGGCGGCATGGGCGGCAAGCGCGGTGCGCGCCAGATAGGCACCGCCGGCGGCCCGGGCGAACAGGCGCAGATAGGGCGTCGCGCCCGCCAGCACATTGGCGGATTGTTCGTCGGAG
>NCHM01000610.1 GCA_002257205.1 Rhizobiales bacterium 24-66-13
TTGATCCACATATTGCCTTCCCAGCCCGGCACCACGAGGCGCACCGGATAGCCCTGCTCGGGGCGCAGCGCCTCGCCGTTCATGGCGAAGGCCACGAGGCAATCCTTCATCGCCTTTTCCATGGGAATGGAGCGGGTCATGGCGGCGGAATCCGCGCCCTCGGCGAGCAGCCATTTGCCCTTGGGCTTCACGCCCGCCGCATCGAGGAAGGCTTTGAGCGGCACGCCGGTATAGATCACATTGTGGATCATGCCGTGGGTGAACTGGCAGCCGTTGAGCTGGGCCCCGCGCCATTCCATGCCGGAATTGGCGGCGCATTCCAGAAAATAGGTGCGGTTCACCCGCCCCGGCATGCGCTTGATGTCGTCGAGCGTGAAGACCAGCGGCTTGTCCACCATGCCGTGGACCATGAAGCGATATTTGTCCGGGTCGATCTCCGCTTCGCCGCCGTGGTGGCGCACGAAGCACAGGCCGTTGGGCGTGATGATGCCGTCCAGCGCATAGAGCGGCGTGAAGCTCACCGAGCTTTCGCGGCTGGCGGTGAGCCATTCCACCTCCCGGCGCACCACGTCCTTCTCGAACGGGGAGGGCTTGCCATAGGAGTTTACATTGACGCCCGGGCCGAGCGTCTTGGTCCAGTCCGGCACCGGCACGATATTGGGGTCGGGCGTGCCGGCGGCGGCCTTGGCAGCGATTGCGCCGGCGCCGGCGGCGCTCGCGCTGAGCGCCATGGCGCCAGCCCCAAGACCCGCGGCCGAAAGGAATCGGCGCCGGTTGAGGGCTGCGGGCGGGGCTTTGGCGGTGTGATCGGACATCATGTCCTCCGATACATTCTTTAATTCGTAGATTTGAATATGATTGAGACTTCCCGGCGCCCGGCGCTGCATCCCTCTCAGGCGCCGGTGACCTTCACGGAGGTGTTGGGCGCGACCCGCACGGCCTTGGTGCGCGTCACGTAGCGTTCCACGATTTCCCAGACCGGCGGACCTTCGACCCCCTGGTTCACGCTCGCCCAGCCGGCGACGGAATAGGATTTTCCAGCCTCGATCGGCGTCCCGGTCTTCAGGTGCGTGAGGCCGGAAATGCGCTGTCCCGCGCCCTTCGACACATCGATGGAATAGCCCATGCCGCCGACGCGGACCATGTCGCCGCCGCCCTGGAAATAGGGATCGGGGTGAAAGATGTTGTCCGCCACATCTTCCAGCACATCCTTGATCTGCTGGCCGCTCATGTTCATGCGGTAGCACGCGGGATAGGTGATGGCGGTGGCGTTGGCGATGGCGTCGAAGGTGATGGGATCGCCCGGCAGCAGCGTTCCGCCCCAGCGGAAGCCGGGCGAGAGGGCGATCTCCACATCGCGCTCCTGAAGCATGGCGTCGCAGATCATGTCGTCCAGCGTGCCGTTGAAATTGCCCCGGCGGTAGAGAACGCTCTCCGCCCGGCCGATCTCGCGCGACAGGTCCTTTTCGAACGGCGCGCGGATCTCGGCCACCAGCTTCGCCATCTCCGGGTCGGGCGCGATGGCGTCCGAGAACACCGGGATGAGCTGGAAACGATAGCCCGTGACCTTCTTGTCGGCCACGTCGAGGTCGAGGCGCGAGAGGAACTTGCCGTGCGAGCCGGTGGCGATCAGCACGGTCTTGCCGACGATCACCGACGCCGGCATGGCATCATGGGTATGGGCGGTGAAGATGACGTCGATGCCAGAAACGCGGGACGCCATCTTGCGGTCCACGTCGAAGCCGTTGTGGGAGAGCAGGACCACCACATCCGCGCCCTCGGCGCGGGCGGCGTCTACCTGCTTCTGCATGTCCTCCTCGCGGATGCCGAACTCCCAGTCCGGGATCATCCAGCGCGGGTTGGAAATGGGCGTGCGCGGGAAGGCCTGGCCGATCACCGCGATCTTCGCGCCGCCCTTCTCGAACATCTTG
>NCHM01000611.1 GCA_002257205.1 Rhizobiales bacterium 24-66-13
TCTCCCTGTGGACGCCGCCGTGTTCGCTGCCGCGGTCGCCGACTGGCGGGTCGCCGATGCCGCCGGCCAGAAGATCAAGAAGGGCGAGGCCGGCGCGCCGGAGCTGGACCTGGTGGAAAACCCGGACATTCTCGCCTCCATCGCGAAGCATGGCACGCTGCGTCCGCGCCTCGTGGTGGGGTTTGCCGCCGAGACGCAGAATGTGGTGCCCCACGCCCAGGCCAAGCTGGCCCGCAAGGGATGCGATTGGATCGTCGCCAATGATGTGTCGCCGGAAACCGGCATCATGGGCGGTGACCTCAATACCGTGCATCTGGTGAGCGCCGACGGGGTGGAGGATTGGCCCTCCGCCAGCAAGACCGAGGTGGCGCGCCGCCTCGTCGCCCGCATCGGCGGCGCGCTGGCGGGCGAGGGGGTTTAAGCATGGCACTCGGCGTTCCCGTTCTGCGTCTGCCCCACGGGGAAGACCTGCCGCTGCCCGCTTATGCGACCGCCGCTTCGGCCGGGCTCGACCTGATGGCCGCCGTGCCCGCCGATGGTCCGCTGGTGCTCAAGCCCGGTGCGCGGGCCGCCGTGCCCACCGGGCTGGCGCTCGCCCTGCCGCCGGGCTTTGAAGCGCAGGTGCGGCCGCGCTCGGGGCTGGCCCTGAAATTCGGCGTCACGGTGCTCAACGCGCCGGGAACCATCGATGCCGACTATCGCGGCGAAATCCTGGTTCTGCTGATTAATCATGGAGATGCGCCGGTCGAGATCAGCCGGGGCATGCGCATTGCCCAGATGGTCGTGGCCCCGGTGACGCATATTCTGCTGGAAGAATCCGGCAAATTGGGAGAAACTGCACGCGGCTCCGGTGGTTTTGGGTCGACAGGGCTCGACGGGGCGCACGGATCGAGATAGCCACAGTCCCATGCCGCGTTTATCCGACAAAAGCCTGCTCGCCATCGCCGCCGTCGTGGATGTCGCCGTCCATGCCCGTGGCGTTCCCGTTGCCGCGAAAGCCTTGGCCGCCCGCCATGGTTTGCCGCCCCGCCGGCTGGAGCCGGTGTTGCAGGCGCTGGTGCATGCCGGCGTGTTGAAAGGCGTGCGCGGTCCGCGCGGCGGCTATGAGCTGGCGCGCGAGCGCCGCCGGGTCTCGGTGGCCGAGATCGTGCGCGTGGTGGAAGGCGCGGAAGAGGAGAAGGAGATCATCCTTCCCCCGCTGGTGCTGGAAGTGGTGCAGCCCGCCGTCGCCTCCGCCGAGGACACGTTCGACAAGGCGCTCGACACCGTGACGCTCGAAGACCTCTGCCGCTCCGCCGACGACAAGGGCCACGGCTCCGATCACGACCGTATCGATTTTACTATCTGAACCCGGCGGCGCCCCGCAGGGCGCGACGCCAAGAGACAGTCGCTAAGAGACAATCGAGGGAGAAATCCAATGGCTGAATCGGCAAGCAAGCCGGCCGGCGACATCGCTCCGGGCCGTGGCCGGGTGTATGATTCCATTACCCAGACCATCGGCGACACGCCCCTGGTGCGGCTCCAGCGCCTGCCGCAATTGCGCGGCGTGAAGGCCGAGATCCTCGCCAAGCTGGAGTTTTTCAATCCCATCGCCAGCGTCAAGGACCGGATCGGCGTCGCCATGGTGGACGCCATGGAAGCCGCCGGCGCGCTCGACGCCGACACGGTGATGGTGGAGCCCACCTCGGGCAATACCGGCATCGCGCTCGCCTTCGTCGCCGCCGCGCGCGGCTACCGGCTGATCCTGGTGATGCCGGAATCCATGTCGGTGGAGCGGCGCAAGATGCTTGCCCTGCTCGGCGCGGAACTGGTGCTGACCCCGGCCCAGCTCGGCATGAAGGGCGCCGTCGCCAAGGCCGAGGAATTGGTCCGCGACCTGCCCAAGGCGGTGATGCCCCAGCAGTTCAAGAACAAGGCGAACCCCGCCAT
>NCHM01000612.1 GCA_002257205.1 Rhizobiales bacterium 24-66-13
CCATCCCAAGCTTCTGTCGGTGATCGCCGGGGCCTGCGCTGCGGCCGGCGCCAACATCGTCGATGCGCAGATTTCCACCACCACCGACGGGCTGGCGCTGGACACCATCGCCATCCGCCGCGCCTTCGACCGCAACGAGGATGAAGAACGCCGCGCCCAGCGTATTCGCGTCTCCATCGAGAAAGCCCTGACCGGCGAAGTCCGCCTGCCGGAAGTCATGGCCCGCAAGCTGCCCAAGGCGCGCCGCACCTTCTCGGTGGAGCCGGAGGTGACGGTGAACAATGCCTGGTCGAACCGGCACACGGTGGTGGAGGTGTCCGGCCTCGACCGGCCCGGCCTGCTGTTCGAGCTGACGAACACCTTGTCGCGGCTCAACCTCAACATCGCCTCGGCCCATGTGGCGACCTTCGGCGAGCGGGCGGTGGACGTGTTCTATGTCACCGACCTGATGGGCGCGAAGATCACCGGAGCGGCGCGCCAGTCGGCGATCCGCCGCGCGCTGATCACGGTGTTCGAAGGCTCGTTCGACGAGGAAGAACCACCGCGCCGCGCCATCCCGGCCTGAGGCGGGAGGACCGCAAGGCTGATCCCCCAAAGAACCAGCCTTGCGGGCAAAGGTGTTCCTTTGCGGTATGCCGCGCGCCGAACCGTTTGCGGCGCCCCAAAATCAAAACGGCCGGGACATGCCCGGCCGGTGAGACTGACTTAGATTTTTCGGCCGATCAGCCGCCGGCGATGGGCAGCGGGATCGGCGCGGCGCCCGCCATGGCCCGCAAGGGGCGCTCCGTGACGGCGGTGTTGACCCGCGGCAGATCGAGGCGGGACCACACGTCGTTCAGGGCTTCCGCCAACTGGGCGATCAGCTTGTCGTCGTGGTGGGGCGTCGCGGTGATGCGCAGCCGTTCCGTGCCGCGGGGAACCGTGGGATAATTGATAGGCTGGATATAGATGCCGTGCTCGGCCAGGAGCACGTCGCTCGCCGCCTTGCAGGCCTTCGCGTCGCCAACCATCAGCGGGATGATATGGGTGGGCGTTTCCATCTGCGGCAGGCCGGCGGCCGCGAGCGCGGCCTTGACCTTCGCCACCTGGGCGCGCTGACCGTCACGCTCGGCCTGGGAATTCTTCAGATGCCGCACGGATGCCGACGCGGCGGCGGCGACCGCCGGCGGCAGGGCGGTGGTGAAGATGAAGCCGGGCGCATAAGAACGCACCGCGTCCATTACCACGCGCTTGCCGGTGAGATAACCGCCGATGACGCCGAACGCCTTGCCCAGCGTGCCCTCGATCACGTCCACCCGGTGCATGACACCGTCGCGCTCGGCGACACCGCCGCCGCGCGGGCCATACATGCCGACCGCATGCACTTCGTCGAGATAGGTCATGGCGCCATAGCGTTCCGCCAGATCGCAGATGGCGGCAATGGGGGCGATGTCGCCGTCCATGGAATAGACGCTCTCGAACACGATCAGCTTCGGCCGGTCGCCCGCCGCCTGGAGCAGCTCTTCGAGATGGGCAAGGTCGTTGTGGCGGAAGATAGCCTTCTGCCGCCCGCCGCGCCGCACGCCCTCGATCATGGAATTGTGGTTCAGCTCGTCCGAGATCACCACGCAATCGGGGATCAGCTTGACGATGGTCGAGATGCCGGTCTCGTTCGAGATATAGCCGGAGGTGAACACGAGGCCCGCGTCCTTGCCGTGCAGGTCGGCGAGTTCGCGCTCGAGCTGCACGATCTCGTGGCTGTTGCCCGAGATGTTGCGCGTGCCGCCGGCACCGGCGCCGCGCTTCGACACCGAGTCGCGCATCGCCTCAATGACCACCGGGTGGCAGCCCATGCCGAGATAATCGTTGGAGCACCACACGACGATTTCGCGCGGACCGCCGGCCGAATGCCAGGTGGCACGTGGGAATCGATCCGCCT
>NCHM01000613.1 GCA_002257205.1 Rhizobiales bacterium 24-66-13
GGGCTTGGACTGGTCCACCACCTCGATGGGAATCTTCTTGTGCCACAAGCCCATGTCGGTGGCGGGGCCGTTCGGATCGGTGACCTGGTAGCAGGTGGTGACATGCACCACCGGATGGCCGTTGCGGCGGCACGCGGCGAGCAGGGCCTGAACGCCGGGGATGATCTCCTCGTCGATCTTCTCGCAGGTGAAGGGATTGCCCGGGCGGGTCCAGGCATTGGCGAGATCCACATTGATCAGCGCCGGGCGGCGCCCGAAGCCGACGCGGCGCTGGAAGCCGCGACCCTGATAGAGGGAGGTCGCCTGAGTGAAGGCAGCCGCAAGGGCTGCCTCGAGGTCGCTCTCGATGGCCATGCCGATATTCCCTGTGCTGGTGCGCCCCTCTGCGGCGGCGGCTGAAGACAGGTTGCGCACGGGGATTGGAAATGAGAAATTCTTATTTCGCCCCGTTTAATACCACATATGGTATGAATTCCCCATGCGTTTCGATCTCCGCCACCTGCGCTGCTTCCTGCTTCTGGCGGAGGAACTGCATTTCAGCCGCGCCGCGAAGCGGGCTCACATGACCCAGCCGGGCATGAGCCGCCTCATCGGCGAACTGGAGCAGGACGTGGGCGTGCCGCTGCTGCGGCGCACCACCCGCACGGTGGAATTGACCGAGGCCGGCAAGGCCTTCCTCGCCGAGGTGCGGCTTTCGCTGGAGCGGCTGGAGCGCGCGGTTTCGGTGGCCCGCCGCACCGCGAGCGGGGAAACCGGCGTGCTGCGCATCGGCTACATGGATTTCGCCATCAACGGCCGCTTGCCGGAATTCCTGCGCGCCTTCAGCCGGTTCCGGCCCGAGATCCGGCTCGAGCTCTCCTTCTACGCCACCATGAAGCAGCAGGAAGCCCTGCTCGCCGATCGCATCGACATCGGCTTCATGATCGGCCCGTTCGATCAGCCGCGCATGGCGAGTTACACCTTCGACGACAATCGCTATGTGGCGCTCCTGCCGATCACCCATCCGCTCTCCAACGTGCGCGCGCTGCGCCTGTCGGATCTGGCGCGCGAACCGTTCGTGCTCGGCTCGGGCGACAATTGGGGGGCCTATCGCGCCAGCCTGTTCTCGCTCTGCCACCGCGCCGGCTTCACCCCGAACATCGTGCAGGAAGCCTCATCCTCGGAGGGCATTTTCGGCCTCGTGGCGGCGGGTGCCGGGGTCAGCGTCTATGCCAGCTGCGTGCGCAACGTGCAGCGCCGCGGCATCGTCATCCGCGATCTCGACGACATACCGGAGAAGCTCTACACCTGCGCGGTCTGGGCCACCCCGGTGCAATCGCCCAGCATCGCCGTGTTTACAGAATTCCTCTCCACCATATGGGGTGGCAACTGAACCACATCTTGTCCCGCGCAGGGGAGCACTGTGCCGGGCAGCCTTGTCATCTTCCTTAAAATGGACGATGAACCCGGCCCTGACGGCCCCATCTCAGCCCCGCAGCAGGCGAGCACCCCATGCCCTTGACCCCTGACGACGTGCTGGATTTCCTCGCGCGCAACCGGATCGACGCGGTTACCTTCAGCCATCCCCCGGTCCATACTGTTGCAGAATCCCAGGCGCTGCGCGGCGATATTCCCGGCGCACACACCAAGAACCTGTTCCTGCGCGACGGCAAGAAGAGCTATTTCCTGGTCTCCATCGAGGAGAACACGCCGGTGGACCTGAAGGGCCTGCGCGGCAAGATCGGCGCCCGCGGCGGGCTCTCCTTCGGCTCGGCGGAAGCGCTCTATGAACATCTCGGCGTGCTGCCCGGCGCGGTCTCGCTGCTGGCGGCGCTGAACGACACGCAGGGCCAGGTGACGGTGGCGATCGACGCGGCGCTGCTCGCGGCGCCGTTCGTCAATTGCCATCCCCTCACCAATGAGAAGACCAC
>NCHM01000614.1 GCA_002257205.1 Rhizobiales bacterium 24-66-13
CGCCGTGGTGCCGGCGGTGGGCGATTGGGTGGCGGTGATCGGCGACAATCGCAAGCTGCTGCTGTTCCCGCTCAGCCAGGTGCCGGAAATGGTGCGCGGGCGGGGCGTGCGGTTGCAGCGCTACCGCGAGGGCGGGCTTTCGGACATCAAGGTGTTCGCGATCGCCGACGGCCTCACCTGGGAGGATACCTCCGGCCGCACCTGGACGGTCAGCGAGCTTTTGGAATGGCAGGGCGAGCGTGCCTCTTCCGGCCGCTTGCCGCCCAAGGGATTCCCACGCAACAATAAGTTCGGCTGACGCCATGACGGAAGCGGTCGAAACGCGCGGCCGCGCTTCTGCCGCCAACTCCGGCCTTGCCGCCCTTGCGGCCAGCACGCACCGGCGCGGGGAATTGCGCCTGGTGCTGCTTGCGGCCGTGGTGGGCATCCTTTCCGGCGCGGTTGCGATGGCGATCAGCAGCGGCGCCAAATGGATGCATGCCATCCTGTTCGGCGCCGGAACGGACGGCATGCTCAGCCGTCTTCCCAGCCTGTCGCAGCCTTATATGTACCTGATCCCGGCGGTTGGCGGCCTGGCGATCGGCCTGCTGGCCTGGATCGTGCGCAAGGTTCGCCCGGGCGGAATCCGCGACCCGATCGAGGCGAACGCGCTCCACGGCGGGCGGATGTCTTTGCTCGACAGCGCCATTCTCTCGGTCCAGGTCATGCTCTGCAACGGTTTCGGCGCGTCGGTCGGCATGGAGGCGGGCTATAGCCAGGCGGGGGCCGGCATAGGCTCAACCATCGCCAGCCGGCTCGGCCTCAGCCGGGGGCAATGCCGCGTGCTGGTCGGCTCCGGCGCGGCGGCCGGCATCGCCGCCGCGTTCCATGCGCCCCTGACCGGTGCCTTCTACGGTTTCGAGCTGATCATCGGGGTTTACGCCATTCCCTCGGTCGCGCCGGTGATGACCGCGGCTCTGCTCGCGGTTCTGACCGTCCGTACCCTCGGGGCGGAGCCGTTTCCCATCATCGTGCCGCCGATTCCCGACCTGACGCTCGCGGACTATCCGCCCTTCATCCTGCTCGGCCTGATCGGAGCCGGTGTCGCAATCGCCATCATGCGGCTGGTCACTCTGGTCGAGAAGGGCTTCCAGCTCAGCGGCGTGCCCGCCCCATTGCGGCCCATGATCGGTGGACTGGGCGTCGGGGCCCTCGCCCTCTACAGCCCGCAGATCATGTCGAGCGGGGAGGGGGCGCTGCATATCCAGGTGGGGACCGGTGTCACCGTGTCGGTGCTTCTGGTCTTCCTGCTGAAGATCTGCGCCTCTTCCCTGTCGCTGGGATCGGGGTTTCGCGGCGGCCTGTTTCTGGCGGCGCTGTTCCTCGGCTCGCTCATGGGCAAGCTGTTCGCCGGGGCCGCCGCGTTCGCGGGGCTCCCGGTCGATCCCGTCGTGTCGGCCGTGGTGGGCATGGCGGCGCTCGCCGTTGGCATCGTCGGCGGGCCGTTCACCATGACCTTTCTGACCCTTGAGACCACGGGCGATCTCGCCATTTCCGGCCTCGTCCTCACCGCCGCTATCGCCTGCTCCCTCACGGTGCGGGAAACCTTCGGTTATTCCTTCTCCACTTGGCGGCTGCACCTGCGGGGGGAGAGCATCCGCGGCGCACACGACGTCGGGTGGTTGCGGGACCTCACGGTCGGCCGGCTGATGGAGCCGATGCGCGCGACCTTTTCCGCCGACGGGACCCAGGCCGCCTTCCGCGCCGCCTTTCCGCTCGGCCAGATCCGGCACGTCACGCTGCTGGACGCCGAGGGGCGTTATGCCGGGCTGGTGCGGGTGGCGCGGGTCTATTCGGCCGGACAGGACGGGCCGATCGACGCGTTTGCCCAGCACCGCACCGCCATTCTCCATCCCGACATGAATGT
>NCHM01000615.1 GCA_002257205.1 Rhizobiales bacterium 24-66-13
CGAGTTCGGCCCGGGCTGCGCCTGCTGGGCGAAGGCGACGCCGGGCGCCAGCAAGGCGGCGAGGCTCAGGGTCGAGAACGCGCGGCGCGTCAGCATGGGGCTCTCCATAAAACTTATATTTTGTGTGAAATTTGTAATTTCACGCAAGTCTCTGTAGCACACGCTTCCGCCGGGGCAAACACCCCGTCCCGTCAAATCGCCGGCACAAACGAAAATGCCCGGGCCAAGCCCGGGCATTTCGCAAATCGCAGGTGAGGAAGGATCAGGCCGCAGTGCGCTTGTTCTGGCGATTGTGCACCAGATCGTCCACCACACCGGGATCGGCGAGGGTCGAGGTGTCGCCCAGGCTCTCGAACTGGTCTTCCGCGATCTTGCGCAGGATGCGGCGCATGATCTTGCCGGAGCGGGTCTTCGGCAGGCCGGGCGCGAACTGGATCAGATCCGGCGAGGCGATCGGGCCGATTTCGCGGCGCACCCAATTCACCAATTCCTTGCGCAAGTCCTCGCTCGGCACTTCCCCGTCCATCAAGGTGACATAGGCATAGATGCCCTGGCCCTTGATGTCGTGTGGGAAGCCCACCACCGCCGCCTCGGACACCTTGGGATGGGCGACGAGGGCGCTTTCCACTTCCGCCGTGCCCATGCGGTGGCCGGAGACGTTGATGACGTCGTCCACGCGGCCGGTGATCCAATAATAGCCGTCGGCATCGCGGCGGCAGCCGTCGCCGGTGAAATATTTGCCGGGATAGGTGGAGAAATAGGTCTGCTCGAAGCGCTCATGGTCGCCATAGACCGTGCGCATCTGCCCCGGCCAGCTGTCGGCGATCACCAGATTGCCCTCGCAGGCCCCCTCCAGCACCTTGCCTTCCGCATCCACCACCTGGGGCTGGACGCCGAAGAAGGGATTGGTGGCCGAACCCGGCTTCAGCGCGGTGGCGCCGGGCAGCGGGGTGATGAGGATGCCGCCGGTCTCGGTCTGCCACCAGGTGTCGACGATCGGGCAGCGGCCCTCGCCCACCACGCGGTGATACCATTCCCAGGCTTCCGGATTGATCGGCTCGCCCACCGAGCCCAGCAGGCGCAGGGAGGCGCGCGACGTCTTCTTCACCGGCTCCTCGCCGCTCTGCATCAAGGCGCGGATGGCGGTGGGGGCGGTGTAGAAGATGTTCACCTTGTGCTTGTCGATCACCTCCCAGAAGCGGGAGTTGCTGGGATAGTTGGGCACGCCCTCGAACATCAAGGTGGTCGCGCCGTTCGCCAGCGGGCCGTAGACGATATAGGAATGGCCGGTCACCCAGCCCACATCGGCGGTGCACCAATAGACGTCGCCCTCGTGATAATCGAAGACATATTGGTGCGTCATGGAGGCATAGACGAGATAGCCGCCGGTGGTGTGCAGCACGCCCTTGGGCTTGCCCGTGGAGCCCGAGGTATAGAGGATGAACAGCGGGTCTTCCGCGTTCACATGCTCCACCGGGCACTCGTCGGTCACCATGTCGGCGGCCTCGTGATACCAGACGTCGCGGCCCGGCTCCATGTCCACCTTGCCGCCGGTGCGCTTGACCACGATCACATGGTCCACGCCGCCTTCCACGCGGGCGATGGCCGCATCCACATTGGCCTTCAGCGGCACCTTGCGGCCGCCGCGCAGGCCCTCGTCGGCGGTGATGACGCAGCGCGATTCACAGTCCGAGATGCGGCCCGCGAGGCTGTCGGGGGAGAAGCCGCCGAACACCACCGAATGGATCGCGCCGAGCCGCGCGCACGCCAGCATGGCATAGGCGGCCTCGGGGATCATGGGCATGTAGATGGTGACGCGGTCGCCCTTCTTCACGTCGCGGTTGCGCAGGACGTTGGCGAAGCGGTTCACCTGCTCGGAGAGTTCGCGATAGGTGATG
>NCHM01000035.1 GCA_002257205.1 Rhizobiales bacterium 24-66-13
AATCCACAGGGATCGGATGCTGGACATCCGGGCTACGGCGCCGTTCATGCTCCGTTCGCCCTTAGCGTACGATTTCGCACTGCTCTTGTTCCGACCCCATCCTGGCAGAAT
This sequence comes from Rhizobiales bacterium 24-66-13, assembly GCA_002257205.1. GTDB lineage: Bacteria > Pseudomonadota > Alphaproteobacteria > Rhizobiales > Xanthobacteraceae > NCEH01. The sequence continues at coordinate 112 of NCHM01000035.1, forward strand.
GTGACGGTCAAGCTGGGTGGATTGGGCATGCGGCTCGGCGGTTTCGGATTCCATGAATTGCCGCACCCCCCATCGTCCGAAGACCTAGCTGTCGCTTGGAAGCCTTATGTCGCGACATGCATCGACGCGTTCGGCCCAGCCCGTTGCATGTTTGAAAGCAACTTTCCTGTCGACGAGATCTCCTGCGGGTACGATGTCTTGTGGAATGCATTCAAGCGCCTCGCGGCGGGCGGCTCAGCGGATGAGAAGGACGATCTTTTCTGGCGCACGGCAAGCCGCGTCTACCGGATTTCCGCTGCCTAGGCATACCAGCGGACATCCGAGCCATAGCCAAGCGTTTCGGTTGCGCCAGTTCAACCCCACTGCATGCTTCCCTGGAGACTGGGGCAAGGGTTCGGCCTGCGGGCGCCGGCCGAACCTATGACGGGGACGAAACGGCGGCTGGGGTCCCGGTTCATGGCCAAGGCCATGAGGACCAGAGAACTGCACGCGTGGAAAAGAGTATCGACGACGCTCATTCGAACCGACAGGACCGTCCAGCGATTGGGACTTTCGGTGGGCAGCAGATGAGGTTTTCGACAGCGGAGTTCGCAAGGGAAGCGAGAATGGACCAGGCGCAGACGCGGGAAGCCAAGCAAGGACCCCTGACAGGCATCCGCATTGTGGAATTCCATGGATTGGGGCCGGGCCCGTTCGCCGGCATGCTGTTGGCCGACATGGGGGCCGACGTCCTGCGCATTACGCGGCACGGTGGCAGTGACGACAGCGACTTTGATACGACCACATCGCGAAATCGCAATGTGCTCACCCTCGATCTCAAGCAGGACTGCGACGCTCAGGCGGCGCTCGCGCTGTGCTGCGCGGCCGACGTGCTGATCGAGGGCTTCCGTCCGGGGGTCATGGAGCGGCTGGGCCTCGGGCCAGACGCCGTTCGCGCGAAGGCGCCGGGGCTCGTCTATGCGAGAATGACGGGCTGGGGTCAGGAGGGCCCCTCGCGCGCGCCGCTGGACACGACATCAACTACATTGCGCTGAGCGGTGCTCTCGCCGCAATCGGGACCGAAGAGACGGGTCCTCTCCCGCCGCTAAATCTCATCGGCGACTATGGCGGGGGGCCCTGTACCTCGTCATGGGCATTCTTACGGCTCTCATCGAGCGCGCGGGGTCCGGGGAGGGGCAGGTCGTCGATTGCGCCATGTGCGACGGCGTCACTTCCCTGATGTCGGCATTCTACGACATGCGGGCCGACGGACGGTGGAACCTGCGGCGCAGCAGCAATCTGCTCGACGGCGCGGCCCCGTTTTACTGCACCTATAATGTGCTGACGGGCGCTACATTGCCGTTGGCGCGATAGAGCTTCCCTTTTGGCGTGAACTTCGTCGGGTTGGCCTGAACCAAAAGGATGCGGCTGCCCGCGACGACACTTCCAGTTGGCCTCGAATCAAGGCGAGCCTTGCGGGGATCTTTCGGCAGAGGACGCAGGCGGAATGGTGTGCGCTGCTTGAGCACGGCGATACCTGCGTTTCGCCCATCCTCGACCTGGATGAAGCGGCGCTGCATCCGCACATGCGTGCGCGGACGGCGTTTGTGGACGTGGGAGGATCGATGCAACCGTCTCCGAGCCCACGCTTCTCCCGAACCCCTCTGGCCCGCCCTTCGGTGGCTCGTCCGCTCGTCCTGGCGGAGGCCTTGAAGTTATGGAACGCCTCGGTGAGCTGACGGTGCGCACAGCCCTGAAGGATCTTCTGGGAAAGAAGTGGTGATGTCCGCTGCCGAACGCAAAGCCTTCGCTCATCTCATGGGACATCGGGGGATGTTCGTGACGACCTGAAGCGCCATCACGGCCTGATGGGCAACGTCGTGGGCAGCTGCGGCGGGTGAGCGGCGCGCAGGGCGCTGCGGATCGCATCAAGCCCGGCGGCATGGGTGTCGAGAACCGCTTGCAGCCGCGCGACTTGCTGCACGAGAAGATCGAGATGGGCCGCCGCGCGCCCCAGCCCGGCCTCGGTCTCGCGGAGCACCCAGTCGCGCACCTGATGCCCAAGGACGGCATGGAGGCGCGCAGGATCGACCCCACCCTCCGCATCCGCAAAGTCCCGCTCGCCCGCAAGGCTGATGGCTGCGCCGGGCGCGCCCGGCTCGGGCCGATGCTCGGAGAGATGCGCCGTCATGGCCGCGGTCAGAGCGTCGGTCAGCCGGGCGGAAAGAGCGCGGCACAGGCCATCCCCGTCGCCCGTGGCGGCGCAGCGGTCGAGGAGATCCGGCAAGCTGGACATGGCGGCGCGCCATGTCGCGTCCTGCAGGTCCTCGCGCTGCGCGTCGAGATCCGCACGGGCGGCATCGAGGGATTGAGACAGTCGGGCCAGCCGCGTCCCCACCTCCCGGCGCAAGCCGCCGAGCACGCTTTCGTCCAGATGGCGCAGCAAGACTTCCGCCGGCTTGCGCCGCTTGTAGGCCCGCGCCGGGCCCGCCAGCTGTCGCAGCGCCTCATAGAGGTGCTCTATCCCGGCCTCCACCAAGGCCGCGGCATCGCCCGCCTGTCCCCTGCGACCCGCCATGTGGACCGAGACGGAAACCGGCGGCCGCAGCAGATCCGGGGTCACACCCATGGCGGCGAGCGCCTCGCGGGCGCGGGCGGCCACATCGGCCTCCTGCGCCGCGCGGATGGCGGCCGGCTTGTTGGCGAGCTGCTGCACCAGCGCGCCGTCGATCTCGTCTTCCCCATACATGTCGCTGCGCGTCACCACCGGCAGCAGGGGCTTGCCCCGGCGCAGCTCGGCGGCGAGTTCGCCCAGCTCCTGCACCTGCCCCGGCGCGGCCGAGCTGGTGAGCCACAGGACTCCATCGGCGCTGTCGAGGAATCGGCGGGTGAGGTCCGCATGGGCGCCGGTGGCCGAATGCAGGCCCGGCGTATCCAGCAGCACCAGCCCTTGCCCCAGCCGCGCGCCCTGCAGGCGGGCCGTGGTCTCGGTCGCGCCTTCCGCGAAGGGGCCGGCGCCCTCCACGATCATCCCGCCATCCAGATGGAAGAAAGACACCGCCCGGCCGGCAGCGGCGAAGCGCCGGGCGATGAAATTGCACAGCGAACTCTTGCCCGCGTTGAACTTGCCGAACACCAGCAGGATCGCCGCATGGTCGAGGCAGCGGGCGAGCGCGCCGGCGGGCGCGAGTGTCGTGCGCTCCGCCGGCCAGTCGCGACGGCGCGCGGCAAGGGCGGCGTTCACCGCCGCGGCATCGGCCGATAGCCTGCTCTCCGCCCGCAGCCCGGCCGGGGCAAGGACGGCCACGGCAAGGGCCGCACCGAGGCTCTCTAGCCAGCGCTCCAGCCGGGCGAGGACCGCTGCGAGATCGTCCGCGCCCGAAGCCGGCGCATCCATCTCGGCCAGGAAGCGCTGCTCGTGGCAGACGGTATCTGCCGCACCCCGGCCGGGGCCGGACTCCAGGGGCGCGAGGGCATTCATGCGCCTGTCTCCGGCGCCGGCAGGGCCATGCGGGCCTCAATCGCCGCCTCCCGCGCCGCGGCGGCCGCGGCGATCTCCCCCCGCAGGCGGAGGCGGTCTTTGGACAGATCGAAATAATAAGCGAAGTCCGCGTGGAGGCGCGCCCGCCCCAGCGCCGTGCAGAAGAGGCGGCGCAGATCGGCGCGGAATTTCACCGACACGCCCATCACCGCCACCATGACGGTGTTGAGGCTCGCCGCCGCCGTCTCCTGCGCGCGCGGGAGGCCGCTGACCCCGTGCCCCGCCAGCAGCGCATCGATGCGGATGCAGGCGCGCGAATAGGCGACCTGCACACGCGCCCGTTCCTGCTTCGCCGCCGTGGTGGCATAGCGCGTGCCGGCGCTGTCCGCCACCAGCGCGAGATCGGGCCCCGGCGCATCCACCACCGCCGCCATCTCGCCGCCGATGGTCTCCAGCAAGGCCGACAGCTCTGCCTCGAAGGCGCGGCGCTGGTCCGCCTCCCGCTGCCGCAGGGCCTTAAGCGCCGTCGCCTGCCCGAGAGCGATGGCCTCCAGCTCGGCGCGCATCTCCCCCGCCAGCAGCTCCGTTTCATGCGCCCGCGCCTGCCCCACACACGCGAGCGCATCGGAAAGCGCGGCCTCCAGCGCGGGGATGCCGCTGCGCGCCACCAGCAGTGCCTTCGCCGCCTCCATGCCCTGACGGTGGCGCGTGGCGGAGACGAGGTGACGGGGCATGTCCGGCACCTGGGCGGCGATGGCAGACACGACGCGATCGAGCGCCGCCCCCTCGCCCGCCTGATCGGCCTGCGAGAGCACCAGCAGCGCCTTTCGACAGGTGCGGACGGCATCGGTGCGCAGCGCCTCGATCAGTGCCAGCTCCGCCGCGTCGAGCTCGCCTTCCTTCACCGAATGGACGAACAGCCGCACATCCGCGTGAACCCAGAGGGCGGTCGAGGCGTGGCGGTCGTCTGCCCCCGCAACGTCGGCATCGAGGCCCGGCGCGTCGAGCCAGCGCACGCCCGCGTGCAGGCACTCGGACAGGCACACGGTCTCCCGCCGGTCGGCGACAGCGAAGGCATCGCGCCGCATCAGCTCGTTGAGGAGGCGGCTCTTGCCGTGATTGTACTTGCCGATGACGGTGACCACCGGCGCCCCGCCCCCCCGGAGCATCGCGAGGCGGGCGAGATCCTGTGCCCGGTGGGGCAGCACGCGCAGCACCCCGGCAAAGGATGCTGCGTCGATGTCTGGTGCATCAGCAGGCGAGGAAGCCAAGGAGTTCGGCATTGAATGCCTGTGCGGATTCGAGGTTGACGATATGCCGCCCCGGCAGCGAGACATGTCGCCCGGCCTTGACGCCATCCGCGATGAATTGCAGGTCGGCCGGCGTGCAGACGGGATCGTCGTCGCCGGAAATGGCGAGCAGCGGATTGGCGATGCGGGCGATGTCGGCGCGCAGGTCCGCCCCGGCGAGGGCCGCGCAGCAACCCGTGTAGCCGGCCGGATCCACCGCCGCGAAGGTGTCGAGAATGCCGGCCACCAGCGCCTCCTGGGCGTCCTGGAAGCCGGGGGTGAACCAGCGCTCGGCGGTCGCGCCGGTGAGCTGCGCGAGGCCACCGTCGCGCACGGCCGCGATCCGCGCCTCCCAGCTTTCGGCGGTGCCTATCTTCGCCGCCGTCGCGCACACGACGATCCGGTCGAACCGGTCCCCGGCGTGGACGCCCAGCCACTGCCCGGTGAGGCCGCCGATGCTGAGGCCGCAGAAATGGGCGCGGGCAATGCCGAGGGCATCCATCAGCGCCAGCACGTCGCCGCCGAGGTCCGCCAGGCTGTAGGGCGGGGGCGCCGCGGTGGAGCCCCCATGGCCCCGCGCATCCATCCTGAGCACCCGGAACGGCCCCGCGAGCGCGGCCGCCTGCGGCGCCCACATGCCGATGTCGGTGCCCAGCGAGTTGGAGAACACCAGCCAGGGCGCGCGCGCATCGTCCGCAGCGCCGTCGATGCGGTAGCGCAGCCGGTGGGCGGGCAGATCGAGAAAGGCATCCTCAGACATACGGCAAGCTCCTGCGGCCGATGGAAGGCACGGCACACCGCCGTCCCTTTCGGAGCGGCGGTGTCCCGTTCGGTCGGGAAGGTAATAGAGACGCGGCGACGTCGCCTCGGCTCCGCAGGCGCTCAGGCCGCGGCGCGGGCGCGCTCCACGATCTGGTTGTCCTTGCCCGCGACCTTCGGGGTGAGCTCGATGTTGAACTCGATGTCCCGGTAGGTCGCTTCCTCGAAGCCCACCCCATGGCCGTCGGTCCGTTCCACCACGGGTGGGATGAGCCCCTCGCGGGTGGCGAAGGCGAAATCGTCCCAGACCAGCGGGTCGCCCTCGATGTTGAACTGGGTGGTGAGCTTGCGGAACGCGTCCGTGGTGACGAAGAAGTGCACGTGGGCCGGGCGGTTGCCGTGGCGGTTGAGCGCGTTCAGGAGCGTCTGCGTCGCGCCGGAGGGCGGGCAGCCGTAGGAGGCCGGCATGCGGGTGAGCACCTCGTAGCGCCCGTCCGCGCCGGTGCGGATGGCGCCGCGCAGGTTGAACTCGCTCTGCCGGCCGGTGGGGTCGAAGTGCGAGTAGAAGCCCTTGGAATCCGAGTGCCAAACCTCCATCAGCGCGTCGGCCACGGGCGCGCCGTCCGGGCCGGTGACGGTGCCGTGGATGCGCAGCGGGCCGGCGTCGGCATCGGGGTTCTTGTCGAGCCGCGCCTTGCCCTTCTGCTCGGGAGCGCCGGCCACATAGAGCGGGCCCTCGATGGTGCGCGGCGTGCCGCCGGTGATGCCGAGCGCGGCATCCTCCGCGTCGAGGCGCATGTCGACATAGTGCTCGAGGCCGAGGCCCGCCGCCAGCAGCGCCGCCTCGTTCTCCGAGCCGAGCTTGTTGAGGTAGTTGATGCCGACCCACACCTCGTCGGGCGTCATGTCGAAATCTTCGATGGTCTTGAACAGATCGGACATGATGCGGTGCACGATCGCCTTCGCCCGCTCATTGCCGCCCGCGCCGTCCAGATTGGCGATGACCCGCAGGAAGTCCTGCACATCTTTGCCGGGAAAAATATTGACGCTCATCCTTGGTCCTCCACTTCACGTCGGGTAGCGGGGGCTTTCGAAAGGCCCTTCACGCCGGTTGATCTTGTTCATGTCTCGTCATCGCGGATCGACGAGGGGTGCCGACACAGCGGCGTCACGGTCATGCTCATGTAAGGAAACAGCGGCAGGCCGATCAGGATGTCGTGCAGTTCCGCATTGTCCTTCACGTCAAAAATGCTGTAGTTCGCGTATTCACCGGCGATGCGCCAGATATGGCGCCAGATGCCGCGGCGCTGAAGATCCTGCGAATAGGCCTTTTCGCGGGCCTTGATCTCGCCGGCGACATCGGCGGGAAGATCCAGTGGAATGTGGACGTCCATCCGTACGTGAAAGAGCATGTCGCCTGTTCCTTGTGTCTGGGATACGGTTGGCCGCGCAGTGCGGTCAGGCAACCTGCGGCGGAGCGGCCGCCGCAGGTGCGCGGGGTCTCAGGCGGCCGCCACCGCCGCCACCGCGGACGAGCGGCGTGCGGTGTTCACCGCGAACACCAGCATGGCGAGGGCGGAGACGGCGGCGGGAATGGCGAACATCAGGAAGTTCTGCTGCAGCGACAGGTGCTGGTCGAGCAGCACGCCGCCGAGCGTCGGCCCGATGATGGCGCCGATGCGACCCACGCCCGAGGCCCAGCCGAGCCCGGTGGAGCGCACCGAAAGATTGTAGAGCTGCGCCACGCTGGCATAGAGCAGGATCTGAGTGCCGATGGTGGTCGCGCCAGCGATGAACACCATCACGAACAGCACGGGCGCCGGCAGGCCGAAGCCGATGAGGGCGATGGAGACGGCGGCGGCGGTGAAGAAGGCCACCACCACCCGCGGCAGTCCGAAGCGATCGCCCAGTCGCCCGCCGAGGATGGCCCCCAGCATGCCGCCGAAGTTGAGCGAGAACAAGCTGAGAAGGCTCGCCTTTTCCGCGTAACCCACCTCCTGCAGCACCTTCGGCAGCCAGGACGAGAGCAAATAGACGAGCAGCAGGCAGCAGAAGAAGGAGGCCCACAGCATCATGGTGCTGACCGCGCGCTGGTGGCGGAACAGTTCCAGCATCGAGGCGGAGGCGCTCTTCACCTCGTTGAACACCAGGCGGTCCTCGGCGCCGAGAGGGGCCTGGGGGGCAACCTTAGCCCAGATGGCCCTCGCCTCTTCCTGCCTGCCCTGGCGGATGAGAAAGCCGAGGGATTCCGGCAGCTTCCACAGCACCAGCGGCAGCAGCAGCAGCGGCACCGCGGCGACGAAGAACATGGGCTTCCACCCGAACTGGGGGATGAGGCCGATGCCGAGGCCGGCCGCCACCATGCCGCCCACGGAATAGCCGGAGAACATCACCGCCACCATGGTGCTGCGCAGGCGCTTGGGCGCGTATTCGTTCATCAGCGCCACCGCATTGGGCATGAGCCCACCGCACCCGAGGCCGGCGATGAAGCGGAAGATGCCGAACTGAGTGGGCGAATTGGCAAAGCCTGCCAGCAAGGTGGACGTGGTGAAAAGCAGGAAGCAGATGGCGATGCCCTTCTTGCGGCCGATCTTGTCCGCAAGCGGGCCGAATACGAGCGCGCCGAACATCATGCCGAACAGCGCCCACGCCTGGAGCGTGCCGGCCTGCGGCTTGCTGAGACCCCACTCAGTCATCAGCGCCGGCAGCACGGTGCCGGCGACGAAGACGTCATAGCCATCCACCACCAGCAGCAGGCCGCACAGGGCGGCGATGGTCCATTGGAACCGGCCGAAGGGCGTCTGGTCGATGGCCTCGGTGATATCGATGCTGCGCATGTCATGTCCTCCCCGGATGTTTTTGGATATTGATTTCGCGGCAGGCGGCCCCCGCGGCCGCCCGATCTTTCTTCACGCACTCTCCTTCAGCGGCGCGTTGGGCGTGAATTTCTCGTAGTGGAAGCAGTTGGGCGTGATGCCTGCCTCGCCGAAATACCGGCGCACCGCATCCACCATGGGTGGCGGACCGCACAGATACACATCGGGATTGGCAGCCCTGAGCATCTCTTCCGGCATATATTGGGTGACCCATCCGGTGCGCGGGTGGGTGGAAGCGGCATCCGCCACCACGGTGGTGAAACGGAAGTCGGGCAGGCGCGCCGCGTAGGCCTCGAGCACGCCCACCAGCAAAAGATCGAGGTCGCGCGTGACGCCATAAACGAGGTGCACCTTCTGCCGCGAGCCGGCGCGGGCGAGCACCTCCAGCATGGACAGGAACGGCGCCAGCCCGGTGCCGCCGGCAAGGAACAGCAGCGGCGCACGCGCCTCGCGCAGATAGAAGCTGCCGAGGGGACCCGTCAGGCTCAGCCGGTCGCCGGCTTTGGCGCGGGCCAGCCAGCCGCTCATGAGACCGCCCGGGATCGTCTTGATGAGGAAGCTGATCCGCGCCTCGCCTGGCGCCGAGCTGAAGGAATAGGCGCGCGACAGCCCCGTGCCCGGCACCTCGATGTTCACATACTGACCGGGCAGGAAGGCCGGCGCGGGGCCGTCCACATCCAGTTCGAGCACCACCGCGGCATCGTTATGCAGCGTCACGCCCGCCACGGTGGCGGCAAACGTCTGCTGCGCGGTCTTGCAGGATATCGAGGTCACCGGCACATGGATGACGCAATCGCTTGACGGCACCATTTGACAGGTGAGCACCAGGCCCTGCGCCGCCTCGTCCTCGGACAGCGCATCCTCGAGATAGTCGTTGCCAAGATCGTATTGCCCGCTCTCTGCCCGGCACTTGCAGGTGCCGCAGACGCCATCGGAGCAATCCATGGGCAGGTTGATCCTGTTGCGAAAGGCCGCATCAAGCAGCTTTTCGCCGGATTTGCAGTCGATGAAACGGGTGACGCCATCCTCGAAATTGAGCGCGATGGTGTGACTGGACATGACACTCTCCCTAGGCCCGACACCGAGGTCTGTCAGACGTGATAGACGTCGATAACCTGGCGGATATAGTCGTTCTTCAGAACGATCTTCTTGGCTGAAATGACGATCTGGTCTTCGCTCTGGCGCAGGGTGGCGAAGACCGTGCCGAAATACTGATCCGTCACCTTGTAACGATGGCTGAGGGTGTGGAAATTGTAGCGGACGTCCACCGCGCCGGGCCGCTCCGCCAGCACCTCCACGTTGGTCACGGAGTGGCTGGTGCGCGGCTCCGGCGTCGAGGCGCCCGAGCGCTCGGTCTTGATGCGGAAGACGCGATCCTCGAGCCCGTCGCGGTTGGGATAATAGATCAGCGAGATCTGCGACTGTGGATCCTCGGTAATCCTGTCGTCGTCGTCCCAGGCGGGCATCCAATAGGTGACGTCGGGCGCATAGCAGGTGAGCCACTCGTCCCACTGGCGATCATCAAGGTAGCGCGCCTCCCGATACAGGAACGCGCGGATGGCTTCGATGGCGATGCTCATGCGGCCTCTCCGTTCAGCTTGGTGGAGAGCGCCTGGCGCATCACCCTGGCCCAGTATTCGTGCTGGCGGACGAACAGACCCTCGTCCTCGCTGCGCTCCCCCGAGAGGAGCGGCCGCAGGCCCATCTTGCGGGCGTTCTCGTCCGGCCCCTCAATCCACAGGGGCGCGCCGCGGGAGAGGTCGTTCCACAGGGCGGAGATGCCGGCATAGCCCTGCTGACAGGCGCGGAACTCCTCGAGGTCGTCCGACGTGCCCATGCCGGACACGTTGAAGAAATCCTCGTACTGGCGGATGCGAGTCGCACGATCTTCTGCGCTTTCGCCCTTCGGCGCGAAGCAGAAGATGGTAACCTCGGTCTTGTCCACGCTGATGGGACGCGCCACGCGGATCTGCGTGCTGAACTGGTCCATCAGGAACACGTTCGGATACAGGCACAGGTTGCGCGTCTGGTTGACGATGAAAGCCGCCTTCTCCGGGCCGACGCGGGCCGCTATCTCGGCGCGGTGGCCGTAGACGGGGCGCACCTCGGGGTTCATGGTGTTGGTCCACAAGAGGATATGGCCGTTCTCGAAGCCATAGACGCCGGCCACCGAGCGGCTCCAGCCGTTGGCGTCCACCGCCTTGGTGCCCTCTTCCTTGCGGCGCTCCATGGTGGCGGCATAATTCCAGTGAACGGAGCTGACATGATACCCGTCGCAGCCGTTCTCCATCTGCAGCTTCCAGTTTCCGTCGTAGATATACGAGGAATTGCCGCGCAGTACTTCCAGGCCGTTGGGCGCCTGGTCGACAATCTGGTCGATGATGACCTTGGTTTCGCCCAGATAGTCGTGAAGCGGCGCAACGTCTTGCTTCAGGCTGCCGAACAGGAAGCCGCGATAGCTCTCGAAGCGCGGCACGCGCTTCAGGTCATGGGAGCCGTTCTTGGCGAACTGGGGCGGATACTGGGTGGTCTTTTCGTCCTTCACCTTCAGGAGCTTGCCGGTGTTGGAGAAGGTCCAGCCGTGGAATGGGCAGGTGAAGCCGCCTTTGTTGCCGTGCTTGCGCCGGCACAGGAGCGCGCCGCGATGGGCACAGGCATTGATGACGGCGTGGAGTTCGCCGGTCTTGTCCCGGGTGACCACCACCGGCTGCCGCCCGATAAAGGTGGTGTAATAATCGTTGTTCTCCGGGATCTGGCTTTCATGCGCCAGATAGACCCAGTTGCTCTCGAAGATGTGCTTCATCTCGAGTTCGAACAACGCTTCGTTCGTGAAGATGTCACGGCGGCACCGGAAGATGCCGGCGTCCTTGTCGTCCTGCACCGCCGTAGTGACAAGGCTTTCCAGATCCGGGACTTTTTCAGCAACCGCTGACATGACGAACCTCCCTCAAGATGGTGGGCTTGGATCCTCGAACCGGGCGCTTGCCCTGTCGCGATCGTCGCCGACTGCGCGTTTGCGCTGTTGCTTGTGCCGCGCTAGAGCGCGACGCTGGTGGTTTTCCGGGCCTTGCTGCGGGTGAAGAAGGCCACGCGGTCCTCGTCGAGCGTGATGCCGAGGCCGGGTCCGGCCGGTACGGTCAGCTCGAAGTCGCTATAGTCGAGCGGAGTGGCGAGGATTTCCTCGGTCAGCAGCAGCGGGCCGAACAGCTCGGTGCCCCATTGCAGCTGGGTGAAGGTGGCGAACAGCTGGGCCGAGGCGATGGTACCCACCACACCCTCCAGCATGGTACCGCCATAAAGCCCGATGCCCGCGGCTTCGGCGATGGCAGCCACGCGCTGGGCGTTGAACAGGCCGCCGCTCTGCTCGATCTTGATGGCGAACACGTCGGCGCCGGCCACGCGGGCGATCTCGAACGCGCTTTCCGGGCCCTGGAGGGATTCGTCGGCCATGAGCGCCACCGGGAAGCGCCGCACGAGGCGCGCCAGTCCCGCGGCCGTGGCGACCGGCTGCTCCACCAACTCGCAGCCGGCATCGGCCAAGGCGGCCATGCCATAGGCGGCATCGGTCTCGCTCCAGGCCATGTTGACGTCCACCCGCACCGCGCCCCGGTCCCCCAACGCGCGCTTGATGGCGGCCACGTGGGCGACGTCGGCGGCGGGGGAGCGGGCGCCGATTTTCAGCTTGAAAATGCGATGGCGCTTGAGCGCCAGCATCATCTCGGCTTCGGCGATGTCCTTCGCGGTGTCGCCGGAAGCCAGCGTCCAGGCCACCGGCAGGCGGCCGCGCATGCGGCCGCCGAACAACTCGCTGACCGGCAGGCTGAGGCGCTTGCCCTGGGCATCGAGAAGGGCCGTTTCCACCGCGCTCTTGGCGAAGCGATTGTCCTTCACCATCTTGCCGATGCGCAGCATCAGCGGCCGTACGGCGGTTGCGTCCTGCCCCGCCATGAGGGGGGCGAAATAGGTGTCGATGGCGAGCTTCATGCTCTCGGGGCTCTCGCCGCCATAGGCAAGGCCGCCGATGGTGGTGCCCTCGCCGATGCCCGTGACGCCGTCGCTGCAGTGGATCTTCACCAGCATCAGCGTCTGGCCGTTCATGGTGACCACCGACAGCTTGTGCGGCCGGATGGTCGGCAGGTCGATGAGCGCGGTCTCCACCCGTTCGATGACGGGGCGAAGCGGCGAAGCCAGGGGGATGGCATGTGCAAAGGTCGCGTTCATGGCGACACCCTGCGGCGCACGGGGCGTGGACGTCCAAAACCTTTTGTGTTTTGAATTATACCAATAAAGTATCACGCGCCAAAAAACTCAATCAAACGGCATCTTCCCGCAGCGCAACATACCGAGATTGATGATAAATTTTTGCGCGGACCGGAGTTTCCCGCATGGACCTACGCCAGCTTCGCTACTTCGTTGCCGTCGCCCGCGAGCGCAATTTCACCCGCGCCGCCGAGACGCTGAACATCGCCCAGCCGCCCCTGAGCCGGCAGATCCAGGCGCTGGAGGACGAACTGGGCGTCGCCCTCCTCATCCGCAACAGCCGTCCGGTCCGCCTCACCGAGGCGGGGCGCCTGTTCTATGAACAATCCATACAGGTGCTGGGGCGGGTGGAGCAGATGCGGGCGGCGACCCGGCGCGTGGGGCTGAACCAGAACAGCGTACTGTCCATCGGCTTCGTCGCCTCCACGCTGTATGGCGGGCTGCCCTCGCTGCTGCGCAAGCTGCGCCACCGCGCGCCGGAGATCGAGATCCAGGTGCTGGAGATGGCCTCGGTGCAGCAGATTCCGGCCCTCAAGGAAGGGCGCATCGATATCGGCTTCGGCCGGCTGCATCACCCGGATGCGGGCGTGGTGGGCATCGTGCTGCGCGAGGAGCGGCTCGTGGTGGCGATCCCGCGCGGCACGCCACTGGCGCAATCGTCCGATCCCCTCCCGGTGAAGGCGCTGACGGGGCAGGAGCTGATCGTCTATCCCAAGGAGCCGCGGCCCGGCTATGCGGACCATGTGCTCAACCTGCTGCACGGGCACGATGTCCGGCCGAGTGAGGTGCATGAGGTGCGCGAGATCCAGACCGCCCTCGGCCTCGTCGCGGCAGAGAGCGGCCTGTGCGTGGTGCCGTCCTCCTCGCGCCAGATGCGCTCCGACGTCCATTACCGCCTGCTGGATGGCGAGCGCGCCACCACGCCGGTGATCCTCTATCACCGGGTAGGCGACAGCTCGCCCTACATCGATCTCATCAAGGAGCTCATCCGCGACATGTATGCGGAGAACCCGCCCTGGATCAGCGCAGAGCACAACCTACCCACCCGGCCGGCCTTTGTCGACGAGCCGTCCCCCGCGCCGGAGGCGCAGGATTAGGAAGCATGTCGGGCGGCCTGCTCCTCACCCCTGGTCGCCGCCGCCGGCCGGGATGACGGTGCCGGTGACGTAGGAGGCCTCGTCGGATGCGAGGAACAGGATGGGCGCGGAAATCTCGGCGAGTTCCCCGTAGCGACCGAGATGGGTCGCCCGGATGGTCTGGTCCACCACCTCCTGCCGCCACACCTCGTCTTGCGGCGCGACCGGATCGGTGCCGCGCGGCACCCGGCGGGGTGGGGCGGTGACGCCGCCGGGGGCCACCGCATTCACCCGGATGCCGGTTCCCGCCAGCTCGAACGCCAGCGCGGCGGTGAGCGCGTTCACGCCCCCCTTGGCGGCCGAATAGGGAATGCGGTTGATGCCGCGCGTGGCCACCGACGACACGTTCACGATGGCACCCCGCCCGGCCTCGAGCATGTAGGGCAACGCCGTACGGCAGCCCCACAGGGTAGGGAACAGGGAGCGGCTGATCTCCGCCGCGATCTGGCGCGCGTCGAATTCCTGGAACGGCTTCATCCAGATGGCGCCGCCCACGTTGGTCACGAGCACGTCGATCCGCCCGAAGGCCGCATGGGCGCGGGCCATGACGCGGTCGTTGCCCTCATAGGTCTCCAGATCCTCCACCATGGCCACCGCGCGCCCGGCGCCATGGGCGGCGTTTATGGCGGCGGCCACCTCCTCGACGATGGGGGAACGGTCCACCACCAGCACGCAGCCGCCCTCGGCGGCGGCATCCAGCGCCACCTGCTTGCCCACCCCCTGCGCCGCGCCGGTGATGACGAGGCTCTTGCCCTCGAAACGGTGAGAGCGGAGGCTCTGGTCTGGCACGCGTTGCCCCTTTGTGTCTGAGCTTTCTGCGCGATCGGGTCTTGGGTCCGCCGCGGGCGATGGCCTGCCGCACGAGGCAGGATTCCTAGCCTGACGCTACAGGCCAGGCCCTACATTCGCTAAGATCAACTGGGTATAATATGATACTCATTGCGTATCGGCCGCCGCATGCCCAGCATCCAGCGCAGCCCGATCAGACATGGCGGGGCTACCGCAGGATCTTGCGGATCTCGCCCTGTACGCGGGTGAGCGCGGGAAGATAGCGGCTCACCATCGTCTCGACATCCCCCGCATGCACCGGCAAGCCGAGGTTCAGAGCTGCGACCGTGCCCCCGCGGGCGGTGAGGAGCGGGACGGCGATGGAGCGCAGGCCGAGCTCCACCTCCTGGTCGATCACCGCATAGGCGCGCGCTCGCGTGGCCCTCACCTCGGCCATCACCTCTTCCGGATCCGTCCGCGTCAATTCCGTGCGCGCCGCGAGAGGCTTGAGCAAAAGCCGGCGCATCGCCTCCGGCTCCGGCAATGCGGCAAGCAGCACCCGCCCCATGGAGGTGCAATAGGCCGGTAGGCGCGAGCCGGGCATGAGGGCGATCGACATCACCTTGCGCTGCGCCGCCCGCGCCACATAGACGATCTCGTCCTCGTCCAGGATCGACACCGAGGAGCTTTCCCCCAGTTCCTCAGACAACCGGTCCAGCCAGGGCTGCACCATGTGCGGCAGCGGCATGGCCGCGAGGCACGCGGTGCCGAGCCTCAGCACGCGGGGCGTGAGGGTGAAGAATTTCCCGTCGTAATCCGCATAGCCGAGGTGGGTGAGGGTGAGCAGGCAGCGCCGTGCCGTCGCCCGGTCGAGCCCGCTCGCGGCAGACACCTCGGCAATGGACTGGCGCGGCCGCTCGGCGGTGAAGGTCTCGATCACCGAAAGCCCCTTTGCGAGGCCGCCCATGGTGTCGCGCTGGGAAATGCCGGTCACGACCACCTCATGATTTGTGCGATATCTCAACAAAAATTCTATATCGCACAATTCCCATTGAAGTCGAGCCCCTAGCTTTTTATGCGTCGGGTATCGGAAAGGCGCGCCGCCTTGGGTGCTACAGGGATTTCCATGGACAAGATGATCGCCACACCCGCGGAGGCGGTGGCCGATATTGGCGACAACGCCACGGTGATGATCGGTGGCTTCGGTGGCTCCGGCGCGCCCGTCGAGCTGGTCCACGCCCTCATCGACCGCTTTGTGAAGACCGGCACGCCGCGCAACCTCACTGTGGTCAACAACAACGCCGGAAATGGCCATGTTGGCCTTGCCGCCATGATCGAGGTCGGCATGGTGGGCAAGCTGATCTGCTCCTTCCCCCGCTCGGCAGATCCGCGGGTCTTCACGCAGAAGTATCTCGCCGGCGAGATCGAACTGGAGCTGGTGCCGCAGGGCACGCTGGCCGAGCGCATCCGCGCGGGCGGCGCCGGCATTCCGGCCTTCTACACGCCCACCTGCTACGGCACGGAGCTGGCCAACGGAAAGCCGACCGCCGCGTTCGACGGCCGCCCCTATGTGCAGGAGCGCTGGCTGAAGGCCGACTTCGCCCTGGTGAAGGCCCAATTGGGCGACCGCCTCGGCAACCTCACTTACAACAAGGCGGCCCGCAACTTCGGCCCGCTCATGTGCACGGCAGCCCGGCACGCCATCGTGCAGGTGTCGAAGGTGGTGCCTCCCGGCACCATCGATCCCGAGCACGTCATAACCCCCGGCATCTTCGTCTCGCGGGTGGTGCAGGTGCAGAACCCCGCACAGGAAGAGCTGCTGAACCGCGCCGGAGCAACCTATCCATGACCGCTAGCGACGACTTGAAGCTCTCCAACGCCCAGATCGCCTGGCGCGCCGCGCAGGACATTGCCGACGGCGCCTATGTGAACCTCGGCATTGGCTTTCCCGAGATGGTCGCGCGCTATCAGCCGGCCGGCCGGGAGGTGATCTACCACACCGAGAACGGCATCCTCGACTTCGGCCAGGAGCCGCCCGCCGGCGAGGAGGACTGGGACCTCATCAACGCCGGCAAGAAAGCGGTGACGCTGAAGCCCGGCTCGGCCTTCTTCCACCATGCGGACAGCTTCGCCATGGTACGCGGCGGGCATCTCGACGTCGCCATCCTCGGCGCCTACCAGGTGGCGCAGAACGGCGATCTCGCCAATTGGAGCGTGGGCGCCAAGGGCGTGCCGGCGGTGGGCGGGGCCATGGACCTCGTGCATGGCGCGAGGCGCGTCGCGGTCATCACCGAGCACGTCACCAAGTCCGGCGAGCCGAAGCTCCTGGAGCGATGCACCCTGCCGCTCACCGGGGTGGGCTGCGTCACGCGGGTCTATACCAGCCTTGCCGTCGTGGACATCGAGGGCGGCCGCTTCGTGCTGCGCGAGAAGCTGCCCACCATCACGCTCGAGAAGCTCCAGTCCCTGACCGGGGCCGAGCTCGTCCTCGCCGGCCCCGTGGCCGACCTCATCGTCCCCGAGCTCTAGGAAGTACGCAATGAAGGATGTCTTCATCTGCGACTATGTCCGCACCCCCATCGGCCGCTTCGGCGGCGCGCTCGCCCCGGTGCGGGCGGACGACCTCGGCGCGGTGCCCCTGAAGGCGCTCATGGCGCGCAATGCGGGCGTCGACTTCGCGGCCGTGGACGACGTGATCTTCGGCTGCGCCAACCAGGCGGGCGAGGACAAT